>NZ_JACJSP010000004.1 GCF_014698235.1 Limnothrix sp. FACHB-406
AATGAGCGTAACATTGGTGTACTACTTTTTGATTGTTTGGGGTAAGAATTACATCTTCTTACCCCTTTTTTATAACCTGAATCTGTCATTCAACACTTCTGCAAAAATATCTTGATCAAGTTCCTGAACTGTTTGAGAATGTCAAAATTCTAGAGAATCCTGGAATTAATGCTGCACCCTGGAATTTAGATACTTATCCTATCAGTATTAAGAATCATCAAATTTTTATAGACAATAGCCCTCTAGTATTTTTCCATTTTCATGGACTGAAAGAGATTGCCTTGGAAAGTTTTGACTTAGGGATCAAGCTTTATGGTGTTGAGGGGTTCAATGATGCTGTAGCACTACTCTACCGAGATTACATAAACCTGCTAAAAACTATTAGCAAAAATCTTGAACATTTCTTACCTAAAGATCTAATGTTGGATAACATTCGCATTGAAAATAGATCAACAACGTACCAAGGCTCGATACTTTTTGATCAATCTGACATCAATTTCGAAGTTGGAAAACAAAAAGAACATCCTGAATCCATGCTTCAAACTCAATGCGTAGTCCGAATGACAGTGATTGTTTCAGTCTACTGCTCAGAGTTGTTCTTTGAAGGTTTGCTTAAGGATCTAGTGGCGCAAACCAGTTTTCGCCGAAAAGAAATTGAGCTTATTGTTATTGACAGCGCATCCCCAGAAAATGAACAAGAGATTATTCGGCGTTTCATCGAGTTACATCCAGATCAGATACGCTACTACCGAAGTCACTCGAGGGAAACTATCTACGCTGCATGGAATAGAGCAATTCAGGGGGCGCGCGGAAAGTACTTGATCAATGCCAATGCTGACGATCGGCTCCGACCAGATGCGATCGAGGTAATGGCCCGCTATCTTGATGAGCATCCTGATGTCGCAATGGTTTATCCCTATCAGTTGATTACGGATATTCCTAACGAAACCTTTGAAACAACACAAGCCAATCGCGTCTTTAACTGGACAACTTTTAATCCTGAATGGTTAGCCCAGGGCTATAACCTTGGATCTCACCTGATGTGGCGAGCGTCTCTGCACCAAAAGTATGGCTACTTCCGACCAGATTTGAAGTCGGCTGGTGACTACGAGTTCGTTTTGCGAATTGCCAAAACTGAGAAGATTGTATGTATTCCTGAAGTTTTAGGACTGTACTACAACAATCAGCAGGGCTTGTCCATGAATATCGCGGCCGCTCTACCCGAAACACGCCGTGTACAAGCAGAGTATGGCTTCCACTATAACGACGTACCCCTATATCAGACTCAGCTATCTAGTCATTGCCGTGTTCTTGTTATTACCAATCTCTATCCACCCCAAGAACTGGGGGGGTATGGTCGATCGCTTGCGGATTTTGCTGCTGGGTTGCAATCCCGTGGTCACCAAATACATGTTCTAACCAGCGATGCACCTTACCTGGGTCGCACACCAGATCGAGAAGATGGCATTGATCGCCGCTTGCAACTGTGGGGAACCTACGAAGGTCAAACCCAAGAGTTGCAGGATCCTAACCAAATCAATGCGATCGTGGCCCATAACGATCGCATCCTGCGCGAGGTTTTGGCACAACTTCAACCCAATCTTTGCCTGGTTGGTAATATCTCATTCCTCGGCCCGGCGATTTTTGGGCCTTTGCTAGAACAACAAATTCCGACAATTCATCACCTGGGGTTTGCCCAAGTTCCTTACCCACCAACCCTTGCTCCCCAGCACCCGCTCTATCACTTGGCCACCGCTAGCGAGGCCGTGGCTCAGGCGGTGCGAGATTCAGGGTTAACGCAACTGGCAACGTCAACGACTTATCCCGGCGCTCTGGTACGGCAATTTAGCCGGCCCACGCTGCCCCAGCGGGATAAACTCCGGATTTTGTACGCTGGTTTAGTGATTCAAAGCAAGGGGCCCCACACCCTGCTGGAGGCCCTGACCGTGCTGCAACAGCAGCAGGTGGACTTTGAATGCACGATCGCAGGTAATGCAATTCATGCGGATTATTTGGCGGCCCTGCGACAGTACCTGCAACAAACAGGGTTAGTCCATCGGGTGCGCCTGGTTGGCCATTTAGATCGAGCGCAACTGGCTGACTGTTTTGCTCAGCACAATGTCTTTGTGTTCCCTTCGATTCAGCCGGAAGCTTTCGGGATTGTACAGGTTGAAGCAATGGCGGCCGGGCTAACGGTCTTGAGCACAGGGGTGGGCGGGGCTTCAGAGGTGATTGAATCCGGAGTGAGTGGTCTGTTATTCCCAGCCGGTGATGCGCTCGCCCTGGCTCAGGCTCTGATCAGTTTGCCGCAGGATGCAGAACGTTGGGCGCGCCTGGCCGCCACAGGACAAGCAGCAGCCTTTGCCAAATTTGACATTGAGCGATCAATTGACCAACTCGAACTAAAATTCGAGGAGCTATTGCGCCGAAAAGCCGAACTCAGCAGCCCTATGGTCCTTTCCATTCCCACCTCCCCTGCCACCGATCCCTACACCCAGTGGCTGTGCGATCGAATCACAAACGTTGTGCGGGTGTATGGACTTGACCCCAGTGATCAAAATACGCTCTCCCTGCTACGTAACTATCGCCAGATGATCGCTGAGTTTTGGTGTAATAGTCCTGCCGAGAGATTAGCCGATCTCTACGCTGGTCCTCCCGGCCAATTCCACCGGGAACTCTTAAGCAGCGGATTAGTTCATCACCCCTTGACACAACTAGAGGTAATTCACCGCCGAACTTTGACAACTGCTTTGCAGAGGTCCCCCCTTCCCAGTCCTGAAGGTCTCAAAGCGTTTTTGGCAGTGATGCTCTATTTTACGCCGGGGCAAATGCGGGTAGCAGATGCGGCGAGTAAGCTTCCAGCTTGGTTGTTGCCTATTTATCAGCAGTATTTTTAGTACAATCTCCTTGGAACAAGAGTCTAAGAAAGATGGATATCGTTGTAGCAACAAGCATTGCGCCTAAAAACATTGAACTTCAAAAGCTTGCAATCAAGTCATGGCTAGACTTGGGCATCTCAGTTGTTTCATTAAACACAAATCAGGAAATTGAATATCTAACTCCTTTTTTTCGAGAGATTGAGTTTCTCAAAGTCGAACATACTGGTAAAAATATGTATGGAAAAGACTATGTATACCTAAACGATATAATGAATTACCTGAAGAAATACGGAACAGATATATGTGGATTGATTAATTCAGATATATTTCTGAGAACTACTCCGCATTTTCTGAATTTGATATTACTTGAGTGCAAAAACTCCCTGGTTTTCGCCTCCAGATGGGATCTAAATCAATTAACTGATGAACATGGCGAGCTTTTCGAGCTGGGCTTTGATGTCTTTTTCTTTGATCGCAACCTATTAAGTTATTTCCAGACCTCTAGATTTTGCCTAGGTGTCCCATGGTGGGACTATTGGATTCCTGCAACTGCAGTACAAAATCATCTTACGATTAAGTACGCGGTTACTCCTTTTGCCTATCATCTGAAGCATGACACAAATTATGATCAACACATATGGATTCGAGCTGGTATGAAGTTCTTGAAAGATTACGACTCGAATGCATATGAATCATTGTCAAGACAAATCATGAACACTCAACTCGCAAAAATGAATCCAATTATAAGCAACACTTTGAAGTGTATCTCTTTTAGGCTTTTATCGGAAGTTGAAAATTCAGCTATTAAAGTGTTTTGAAACAAAATAGTGCTCGTGAAGTCAATGATAACAGTCTGACAGTAGTTATTCATCGCTCCAGTTTGTACCTGCTTCCCCTCAATGCCAATTCGAGAGTTTCAAATAAATAATGCCATGGCAAAATGGGGTGAGTTGCTTTGCTCTGATCAGTTTGCCGCAGGATGCAGAACGTTGGGCGCGCCTGGCTGCCATAGGACAAGCAGCAGCCTTTGCCAAATTTGATATTGAGCGATCGATTGACCAACTCGAACTAAAATTCGAGGAGCTATTGCGCCGAAAAGCCGAACTCAGCAGCCCTATGGCCCTTTCCATTCCCACCTCCCCTGCCACCGATCCCTACACCCAGTGGCTGTGCGATCGCATCACAAACGTTGTGCGGGTGTATGGACTTGATCCCAATGACCAAAGCACGATTAACCTCCTGCGGGAGCTACGCCGCCAGACTGCCGAGCTTTGGAAGGCTGCGCCAGCGGAGCAACTCCCAGATCTTTACCAAGGCTCTGTGGGCCAAGCCTATCGCTCCTTGCTGCACAGCGGCTTCCAATCCCAGCCCCTCACGGGTGAAGAAGCCAACTACCTTCAAGCTCTCACTAATCAAGTGAGTCAGCATACCGTTCAACATCCGGTTGGCTTGCAGGCGTTCTTGGGGGTGATGCTGTATCTCCCCGCTGGCAAGATGAAGGTTGATCAGGCCCCAATGAAGCTTCCGGCTTGGCTGCTGTCGGATTATCAATCGGTTTTTGAGCCGCCTGGAACTGTAGAGCCGACCAGTGATCCACAGCCGATCGCCCCGCCAACCTCAGCAACCGCGCCCCTTCATCAGGACATGACCTTCCTGAATCGGTTGTTAGGCTGTGCCAATCTTTACTACATCGACCCCGAAGAAACCTCGATCGCAGAAGAGCTGCGGCTGATCCGTCAGCAGGTGGGGCAAATTTGGGCCCAAACGCCCCTTGAGCAACTGGAGTCTCTCTACAAGAGTGAATTTGGTCGCCGCTACTTAGCTCTGCTGGACAGTGGCTATCAAAACTATCCCTTACGCCCGGAAGAGGAGTCCGTTGTTCAGGAGTTGACGGGGCTGATCAGTCAGGGAATCGATCGCTACCCGGGGCTGAATGCGCTGTTGGCCATCATGATGTATCTGCCACCGGGCAAAATGCAGGTACGGGACGCAGCCAATCGCTTACCGGCTTGGTTGCTGCCGGACTATCAGCGAATTTTTGAAGCGGATCAAGCGACAACTGCTCCCTTAGTGCCGTCCCCGCAACCAACCGTCCCCACGGCCGCCCCGGCTGCGGCTGCTCCACCCTCCGTGAGCCAGCCCCCCAATTTGGCGGAGGATATGGTGTTTCTGAACCGCTTCCTGGGCTGCTCCAATCTCTACGAAATCGACCCGGAAGATGGGGAAACGGTGGCGGAACTGCGCCAATTGCGACAACGGGTGGCTGAGTTTTGGCTGACGGTTCCTCCATCTCAACTGGAGGCTGTGTTCAACAGTGAACTGGGTCGCCGTTATGGCATGTACCTGAAATCAGGATTCCAACGGGAGCCGTTGACGGATGGGGAGCGGGAACTGCTGGTGAAGCTGGCGGAAACAGCAGCGCGTGGTTTCGAGCAGCCCGGTGGTTTGAATGCGTTCTTGGGCGCAATGATGTACTACGCGCCGGGACAAATGCAGGTGAAGGATGCGGCAACCCGTTTGCCCGGTTGGCTGTTCCCGCTGTACGCGGCGGTGTTTGAGTCCGAGGCTCAAAAAAAAATGACTTCCTAGGGAACGCTGAGGCTGGCAGTCCTCAATTGCCTGAGTTAACGGAGGTAGCTGGCTCCGAATCGGGGGCCAACGATCGGGCAGAGTCTGCTACACCGTCAGCCCCAGACCCCAATGCTGGGCTAATGAATGCTGAGGGTCGGTTTTGCCACTGGCGCGATCGCCCCTGGGACTCAGTGCGCCCCATCCAAACCTCCTTCCTGACGGGTAGCGACGCGGTGGCGATCGAGATGGCCGCTCGCAGCTACAGCTATCGGGGCATTCAGACCATCAAAAATCCTTTTGATTGGGCGCTCTATTCCCTGCTGCTCTGGGAACTGAAGCCGCGCACCATTTTTGAAATTGGCTCCTTTGCCGGGGGAAGCGCTCTCTGGTTGGGAGATCACCTGAATAATTTTGGAATTGATGGGCATATCTACTCGATCGACATCAACCCGGTGACCGATGTGAGCCATCCAAGGGTGACCTTTTTGGCAGGGGATGGTCGAGACTTGGGGCAAACCCTTTCGCCGGACTGGTTGGCCAGCCTACCGCGCCCTTGGTTAGTGATTGAGGATGCGGATCACTCCTACGGAACAACCATTGCGGTGTTGGAGTTTTTCCACGGCTGGCTGGAGCAGGGTGATTATGTGATTGTGGAAGATAGCCTCAGTGCCGGGAAGCCACTGCAAGCCTTGGAAGAATTCTTGATGGTTTGCGGGGATGAATATGAGATTGACACCTATTTCTGTGACTTCTATGAACGGAATATGACCTGGTGTCTGAACGGTTTCCTCCGCAAACGGACGACCGCTGGGGCGATCGCCCCTTCATTCCCGTCGCGCGAACTGGGAGAGCCGGGATTGCCAGAATGGGACGAGTTTTGGTTGAACTGGATAGATAGCTGCTTGGATCTTTACGAGCGATCGCCTGAACATTGGGGGGCCTTGGCAGAACTCAGTAATGCTCGCTCTCGCTATGCCCATTACTGGAAGGAAGCGCCGATCGAAGACTTGCCGGTGATCTGGCAAAGCACCAGCGGACAAATTTATCAGCGGCTAGTGGCGAGTCGGTTTGGACAGCGGCCCATCCTGCCAACCGATCTCGATTTTCTGCTGACTTTTGTGGAATATTGCAGTGGTTTGCCGGAACCCGAATCGGCCATCCGGACGGCATTGGTGGCCATCGCCTATCCAATTCCAGCGGTCGATCGCTCAGTGTGGGAGCGAATCTATCCTCAGTTACCTGATTGGTTGGCTCCAGCGGTAACCGCCGCTTTGGAAGCATGGCAGCGGCGTTAGCGACTGGATGAATAGCCGTTGATTCGCCCGCATGGTGGCGAACCCTGAAGATCTTTGGGTGCAGGTGGAAGCGGTGATTCGACTGCTAGATCAATTGCTAGATCAATTCGGGGCCCTGCTCCGTTGATCTGGGTTGGAACCGCTCCAGAAAACCGTTATTCTCGACTCGATCGCCCCCCAAACCCTCAACCAGCCCGCAACTCCGATGGCCGACAATTCCCAGCCGCGTACCTACCACCAATGGTCGATCGCGAACCGGCCCACCGCCGCCGACCTCGATCGCATGGCCACCACGGCGCGGCAAGGATTCCGCTACCGGCCGACCATCAGCATTGTGATGCCCACCTACAACACACCGGAGCAACTGCTGATTGAGGCGATCGAGTCGGTATTGGCCCAGGTCTATCCCGATTGGGAATTGTGTATTGCGGACGATTGCTCCACCGCGCCCCACATGCGGCCGCTGCTTGAGCAATATCAACAGCGCGATCCGCGAATTAAAGTCGCCTTCCGCCCTGAAAACGGTCATATTTCCCGTGCTTCCAACTCCGCCCTGGAGATTGCAACGGGTGAATATGTTGCCCTGCTGGATCATGACGATTTGCTTACGCCGGATGCCCTGTTTGAAGTGGCCTCGCTGCTGCAACTGCATCCCGATGCGGACATGATCTACACCGACGAAGACAAAATCGATGAAAAGGGGATTTTGTCGGAACCGACCTGTAAGCCGGCCTGGTGCCCCGACTCGTTTTTGACGCGGATGTATATCTGCCACTTGACCGTTTACCGGCGATCGATTTTGACCCAGGTGAGTGGGTTTCGGGCAGGGTTTGAGGGCAGCCAAGACTATGACTTAGCCCTGCGATTTACGGAGCAGACCGATCGGGTCTATCACATTCCTCGGGTGCTCTATCACTGGCGGATTCACTCCGGATCGGCGGCGGGTTCCACCGAAGCCAAGCCCTATGCCTATGAGGCGGCGAAAAAGGCCTTGCGGGAGGCGATCGAGCGGCGCGGGGAACCGGGGCAAGTGGAAACCATCGCCAAACGACCGGGCCACTACCGAATGCGCTACCAGATCGCTGAGCGCAAATTGGTTTCCCTGCTGATTTTTGTGGGCGATCGTCCCGCCGACCTCGATCGCTGCCTGAACGGAATTGTTCGCCACACGGACTATGGCCCCTATGAGGTGCTGGCCGTGTTGGGAACCACCCAACCGGAGCCGGGCCTTTTGCAGGTGTTGCAACGGTGGCAAACCCAGTTGGGAACCGATCGACTGCGGGTCGTGCCCTGTGAGGATTTCAATTGGGCTGCTGCTGCCAATCACGCGGCGCAACAGGCCCGGGGCGATTATCTGGTGTTTTGGGAAGATGGCATGGAGCCGATGGGAACCGCTTGGTTAACCCGTCTGGTGGAACAGGTTCAGCGATCGCGCATTGGCGTGGCTGGCCCCATGGTGCTGGATCCAGAGCAGCAAATTGAACAGGCGGGCCTAACCTTAGGCCTCAATCCCGAGGGGCTTTGTCTCTATCAGGGTTTGGATACCAAGGTCTCTAACTACGCCAACCTAGCCCACATAGACCTGGCCAATAATGTTTCGGCCTTGCGCTGGACGGGGATGTGTTGCCGCCGATCGACCTGGGCGCGGGTGGGTGGTGTGGATCCGCGTTTGGGCATTTTTGCGGCGGATTTGGATTTCTGTTTGAAGTTGCGATCGGCCGGCTATCGCCATATCTTTGTGCCCGAATCGCGCCTGCGCCAGCACCACCCCCTGGCTTGGCAACATCAGCTCACGGATCCGGAAACCCAGCGCCAGGCGGCATTGCGGGTTTTGGAAACCAAGTGGGATCTCCAGTTGCGCTATGACCTTTGCTATAGTCCCGCCCTGGCCGGGTTGCTCGATCGCCCGGGATTTCGCCGGGACTACGAACGGTTGCAAGCCCAAACCATCCATAGCCAACAGCCCCTCGTCACGATCGCCATTCCCACCTATAACGGCCGGCGCTATGTTGATGAAGCCCTGGCCAGTGCGCTCCAGCAGAGCTATCCCCACTTGGAAGTGTTTGTCAGTGACGATGGTTCCACCGATGGGACGATCGAGCAACTGCAAACCGCAGCGGCTCAGGATCCCCAACGAATTCAACTGGTGGCGGGGCCGCAGGCGGGCATGGTGGCCAACTGGAACCACTGTGCGGAATTTGCGCGGGGCAAATATTTGAAGTTTTTGCACCAGGATGATTTGCTCGATCGCGACTGTCTGAAGGCCATGGTGGCCTTGGCGGAAAGCGATCCGGAAATTGCCCTGGTGTTTGCCCCCCGGCGCTTGTTGCTGGATCCGTCGGCGGCCCAGGATCCCGCTTCCCAACGGTTGGCGGCCGGCAGTGAGAACTTGCACCATGGTTGGTCGCACTTGCAGGCGGTGCAACCGGGGGTAGACCTACTGCGAGATCCGCGCTTGCTGCTGGCTCCCACGGATCCGACCAAGCTGGACAAGCTGAAACAGCTGTTTCAGGATCCGGTGGATCCTGTGGAAAAGGTGGGGCAAATCAACAAAATTGGCGAACCGAGCGCGGTGTTGGTGCGTACCGATGCTCTGTTGGCCGTGGGTGGTTTTGATCCGGCCCTGAAGCAATTGGTGGATTTGGATCTTTGGTTGCGGCTGTTGGCCAAGTACAAGGTGGGCTTTATTGCGCGCCCCCTGTCCAGTCGGCGGATCCATGCCCAGCAGGTGACCCAGCTCAATTCGGCGGAGAAAGAGTTGGAAACCGATGCTCGCCGGTTTTATCACAAGCTGGTGGCGGCTCCCTGGTTTGATCAGCTCCATTCCCGATCGCAACAAATTGCTCAGGCAATGACCAAGCATATGGATCGGCTGCTGAAATCCGAGCGGCCGCGCCTGGCTCCAGTTCCGGCGGGAACGGAGCGGCCCCTGTGGTCGGTGATGTTGCCGGTTTATAACCCCGATCCGCAGCAATTGGCCTTGGCGCTGCAAAGTGTGTTGGATCAGGCCCTGCCGGCCGATCGAATGCAGATCGAGGTGTTGGATGATGCGTCCGATCGGGTGGATGTGCGGGCGATCGTGCAGCGGGTGGCGGGCGATCGGGTGCTGTATACCCGTCAGCCCAAAAATCGAGGACTGCTAGGCAATTGGCAGGATTGTTTGAGTCGATCGTCTGGCCAGTGGGTGTTGTTGTTGCACCAGGATGATGGGTTGCTGCCGGGATTTGTGGAGCGGATGACCCGGGCGATCGAGCAGGCGGGCGACCGGGTGGGCATGGTGCTCTGTCGGCATCACCACATCGATCACCAGGGGCGAATTGTTTGGACTTCTGAACTGGAACGGGAAACGGCCGGGCCCGTGAGTGATTGGGTCGATCGGATTGCCCAGCGCCAACGGGTGCAATTTTCCGCCATGGTGGTGCGCCGCGCGGCCTATGAGGAATTGGGAGGGTTTGACCCGGCGGCGGCTTCGGCGGCCGATTGGGAAATGTGGCAGCGCCTAGCCAGTCGCTGGGGTCTGTGGTTTGAGCCAGAACCCTTGGCGGTGTTTCGGCGGCATGACGGTTCCACCACCTCCAAACTCACCCGCACTGGGGCCAACATTGCCGACACTCGCCGCGCCATTGACCTGGCCCGCGCCTATCTCCCCACCGATCGGCGCGATCGCCTGGCTCGCCGCGCCTTGCAGTACTATGCCCAATACGCGATCGGGGTGGCCCAAGACAGCCTGAAGCGGGCTGACTGGGAAACGGCGATCGCGCAACTGCGGGAAGCGCTCCGTTGTGAGGATTCGATCGAAACCCGATCGGCCGTCATTGACTGTCTGTTGCAAACGGCTCCCGCGGCCCCGGACTCACCTGCTCCGGTGGATCCGGCCCCGATCGCCCCCTTGACCACAACTGCCACAACTGCCACAACCGAGGAGACCCAAGCCCTAGTTCGGGACATTACCCCTCTGGCTTCCATGGTGGTGCTGTTTGTGCCCTTGGTGAACGAGGTGAAACAGGCCGTGGCCGCCTATCGTCAACATTCCACCGATCCCAAGGTGATTGAACGGTTGCGGAATGCCCGTCGCCAATTGGCGGAACAATGGTTGCGAATTCCGTTCGATCGCCTTGATGAGGCCTACCTGGCCCGGTTGGGTCAAGCGAACAAGGCCCTGGTGGAAACGGACTTGCGCTATGAACCCTGGACCGCTGACGAGCGATCGTTCATTGAACCCCTAATCAGCAGCCTCCAGGGAGGCATCAAAACCCTGAGCCAGCTTCGCAACTTCATCATCCTGATGATGTATTGCCGGGCCTATCAACTGCCCTTGGAATATGGCGCGATTTACTTGCCCCAATGGTTCCTAGAGGCCTATGCCCTCTACATGCAGGAAGCCCCCCTCTATTTCCAAGAGGTGGGCGATGCCGATCGCTTTGCCCAGCACATCACCCGTTGGACTAACCAGGTCTATCGCACCAACGAAACGCGCCCTGAAGATGAGGTTTCCCAAAAACTGGCCCGCTGGCTGGCCTATCGCGGCACTTTCACGCCTTTGTATTTCACCGCCGACAGCCCAACGGATATCTATCGCAAGCGAGCGTTCCTGATTGCGAAAACCCTGAAGGATCAGGGCGAAGTGGTCGATTATCGGTTTGGGCCCAGGGATCCCCAGCGGCAAAAGCTGCGGGTGGGGATTTTGAAGGATCACTTCACGCCCCAAACGGAAACCTTCACCACCCTGCCCGCCTTTGAATATTTGGATCGATCGCGCTTTGAGATCATTCTCTATAGCGTCTTTGCCACCGGTCATCCCCTGGAGCAATATTGCGCCAGCCGCGCCGATCAGTTTGTGCATTTGCAAGGAAGCTTGGCCCAACAGACGGCCCGGATGCGGGCCGATGACCTGGATTTGCTGCTGATTGGCACGAACGTCACCATGGTGACCAATCCGATCACGGTGTTGGCGGTGCAGCGCCTGGCCCGAGTGCAGGTGATGTCCACCTCAGCACCGGTCACCACGGGAATGACCCATGTGGATGCCTATATTTCCGGGTCGCTGACGGAGACCACCGATGCCCAAACCCGCTACACGGAAAAGCTGTTGGCGCTTGAGGGGCCGGCCCATGCCTTTAACTATGATGTGTTGCCCCAAACGGCGACGATTCAACCCTCGCGGGCTTCCTGGGGAGCTACGGATCAAACCACGGTTTATATGTCCGGGGCCAATTTCAACAAAATTGTGCCGGAGTTGCGATCGGTCTGGGTGAAACTGCTGGCACAGGTGGCGGATTCGGTGCTGGTGCTCTATCCGTTCAATCCCAATTGGGGGCAAAATTATCCCGCGCAACCGTTCATCGATCGGTTCCGATCGGACTTGGCCGCCGTGGGTGTGGATCCGCAGCGCCTAGTGATTTTGAATCCTTTGCCCACCATGGCCGACATTCGCGAGTGCCTGAAGCTGGGGGATGTTTATTTGGATTCGTTCCCCTTTGCGGGGGTGAATTCCACGATCGATCCGTTGCTGGTGGGAATGCCGCCCGTGGTGGTGGAAGGGGTGGCGTTCCGATCGCGGATGGCCTCGGCCCTGTTGCAATCGCTGCGAATTCCGGAGCTGATTGCGGCCGATGAGGCGGACTATCTGCAATTGGCGGTGCGGTTGGCTAAAAACCGCGACTGGCGGCAGGCCTTGAGCGATCGCATCCGGCGGGCCATGGCGGCCAACCCGGTTTTCTTTGACAGTCGCCGCTATTCAACACTGATGGGGCTAGCCTTTGAGCAACTGTTTGCCGCTTGGCAACGGGGCGAGCTAGGGGCCCACTAGGTGATTTGGACACGGCGATCGCAACCCTGGACTCACAACTGCTCTTGAACCCAGATTCTTGAGCGCCCTTCGTCAATCAACATTCGGGAGCACCTCGTGAAACTGGCTTTTATCATTGACCCGATCGAACGACTCGATCCGACCCACGACACCAGCGTTGCCCTGATGGAAACGGCCCAACTGGCGGGCCACCAGGTTTTCATTACCCAAGCCACGGATCTGAGTGTGCGGGATTCCCAGGCCTGGGCCAAGCTGTTGCCGGTCACCTTGGCCCCCGTGACCCTGGGCGAAGGACGCTGGTTAGCCGTTGAGGACTGGTTCAGCTTGGGTGAAGCGCTGTGGCAGCCTCTGGAGGCCATGGATGCGGTTTTTATGCGCACCGATCCGCCCGTGACCGTGCCCTATCTGTACGCCACCTATCTGCTGGATTATGTCAATCCGGCTAAAACCCTGGTCATCAACCGCCCCAGCGGGATTCGGGCTGCCAATGAGAAAATGTATGCCCTGCAATTCACTTCGGTAATTCCCGAAACGATCGTCACCAGCGATCGGGAAATCATTCGGGCGTTTGTGGAGCGGCGGGGCGCGGCGGTGTTGAAACCCCTGGGCGGCAAAGCGGGCGAGGGCATTTTGTTTTTGGAGCCGGGCGATCGCAACTTCAATTCGCTAGTGGAAATCAGCACCCAGCGGGGTCAATTGCCGGTGATGGTGCAGCAGTTTTTGCCGGAAGCCAAGGCCGGCGATAAACGGGTGATTTTGTTGAATGGCGAGCCGATCGGGGCGGTGAATCGGGTTCCCACCGGCAGTGAGTTTCGCGGCAACATGGCCGTGGGCGGGGCGGCCGTGAAGGTGGCCGTGACCGATCGCGATCGGGAAATTGCGGCCGCCTTGGCCCCCACCCTCCAGCGCGACGGGTTGATCTTTGTGGGCATTGACGTAATCGGCGGCTACTTAACCGAAGTGAACGTCACCAGCCCCACGGGAATGCGCGAGATCGATCGGCTCGACGGGGTGCGTTTGGGCGATCGGGTTTTGGATTGGTTAGCCCAAAATTCCCCGGCCCAGTAAGGCTGCATCGGCCCAACCCCCAGCGAATTAGGGATGCTGGCAGCGATCCCAGCCTTCCAACACCATCAAGCTCTTCACGGCTTCCGCTGTGGCCACCTCCGCGTGGCCCAGCCATTGAAGCCACTGTTGCCGGCCCAGGTTCGGATCGCTCAATTGACGGAGGGTACGTCGATCCCAACGGAAACTTTGCCACCGATCGCCGGGTTCAGGAACCCAACCATCTAAGTCGGAACAGCGCTGAATTTGGCCGCTGACGGGGCCGAGGAGGGAAACATGGTAGGACATGACCAAGAGCAGTGCGGAACTCACACTGGCGAAACAGCTCCCCGAGGCCCGCTTGGGGCCGCGAGGGTGGCCTCGCCTTCGCGCGATCGGGGCCACATCCTCATGCTGCCATGGGTTTCAGGAATCGCCCGCCCTGATCATGACGCTTCCGGTGATCCCGGCCATAACTTCAGATTGGCTTTAGATTTTTTGGATTGGCTCTAGATTTTTTGGCTCTAGATTTTGTGAATGGCAGCGGCCCCAATGGACAGTTGCTGAACTCAAGCGGGAAATTGAAATTCCTGATTCTGAGCACTTGATCCTTGACCGGATCCTTGGCCCAATTGAGCCTTCGCTTTCTGCCAAAGGGCTTCCAAGGTTTCAAGGCTGTACTGTTCCAAGGGGCGATCGCTCAGGGACTCCATCATTTGCAACCGCTGCACAAATCGCTGATTGGTTCCATGGAGCGCCGCCGAAGGGTCAATGCCCTGCCAGCGTGCCAATTGCACCACTGTGAATAGCAAATCGCCCAATTCCGAAGCCTGGTGTTCCGGGTCGCCTTGGGCGATCGCCCCTTGCAGCTCCGCTAACTCCTCGTGAAATTTCTCCCAAACCCCCTCCAGGCTGTCCCACTCGAAGCCCGCCGCCGCCGCCTTTTCCGACATCTTCAGGGCTGCCATCAAGGGTGGCAAGCGGTTGACATAGCGATCGAGTTTGGCGCTGAGGGGGGGCGGTTGGTCGATCGGCTCCCCCTTTTCCGCAGCCTTAATCTGTTCCCATTGCCGATGCACCGCCGCCGCATCGGTGGCCTCAGCCTCGCCAAATACGTGGGGATGACGACGCACCAACTTATCGGCAATGCCGTTGGCCACCTGCCCTAAATCAAAATCCCCCGCCTCGCTGGCCAGTTGTGCTTGCAACACCACCTGAAGCAATAAATCGCCCAATTCCTCCGCTGTTTCCGCGCGATCGCCACTGCGAATTGCGGCCACGGTTTCGTAAGCTTCTTCCAGGATGTAAGGCACGAGGCTTTCGGGCGTTTGTGCCAAATCCCAAGGACAGCCCCGCACCGGATCGCGCAACTGGGCCACCACATCGATCAAACGTTGCAAGGCTGTCAGGATTTCAGACGGGCGATCGAGCGAAGACATAGGCAACCATGCATCTGCTATGCATCGAGGAGAAAACCACTGCCAATCCTAACGGTTACCGCCCCGAAAAATTGCTGGCCGATACACCAATCCTGGGGAAGTCATCCTGTGCTAAGACCTAAACACCGGGTCTTGAGCATGTATTAAACAGGTGTTAAACATGCACGGAAATGTGTATTGAATGTGGATTCAATTGAATTTTTCCATTGGAGGTTTTATGGCTCTTGTTTGGTCTGCAAAACGCTGGGCGATCGGTCTCAGTACCCTGACGTTAACGATCACCAGTTCGATCGGCCTAACCATTGAAACTGCCCAAGGAACTACACCCTATGGCCCCGCCGTGGAGCATCCTCAAAATGCGGGTTACCAAGCAGAACAGCGCGGAGATTTTGATACTGCAATCATGAACTATCGTCGGTCTTTAAATGCGGCGGCTGGGTTGTCTGATCCCGTCTTACGCGATTGTGGCGTGGCCGGTGCGGAAGCCAGGTTGCGAGGGGCCGAAGCCGCCAAGATCTATATTCAGCAACATGGGCGTTCTTCCGATCGGTTGAGCCAAGCTCGTGAACGCTCACAAGCCGCATTTCAGAATTATTGGAATGAATTTGATCAACGCCGTCCAGATTTAGTGAATGGCTGTCCCTAAATCTTGATCATCGCAATTCGTCGTAGCAATCTATTGTGGTGACACCCAGTGGGCAGCGATCGGAAAGGGCGGCGATCGCTGACAGGCTAGGTGTCACCACAAATGCTTTGACTAACACGACTGTTCGTCTCTAGATGCAGCCCTTAAATTCATACCCTATCCTGGACTGCCCTATCCTGGATTGCCCTCTGGGTTACTCGTTGCATCACTGCTCATGTCCGGCCCCTTCTTTTGGGATTCAGCATCGCCAGAGTTTTGCAACTGTTTCAAATGAATTTTATTCACCTGAATAATAAAACTTTCAACAGCTTCTTGCAGCTTGATGCGACGTTCCCGAGGCGGTAAATCGCTAAAGCGATAGGCATTCGTTACCCCAAGAATGAACTTCTCTAGCTCGGCTTCCAAAAACTCAACAGCCGTATTGGCAGCCACAGCGTTTTCCTGAAAAGGAAAAGACGTGGAAATACTTGTGACGATCGATGCAACAGCCGGGAACAGCACCGGTAACCACTTGAGCCAAGGAAGGCCAGTTTCTGTTTTATCTAGCAGCACCAAAATCGGTGTCACGCCCGACAACACAATGGTCGCTACCTGAAAGACATAATAAATAATTTGAGACTGACTCCGCATGAGCCGATAGTCAGAAATCAAGTCCTCGCAATATTGAATTGCACGACTGCGCAACAAGTTGATTGATGCATCATCAACATCTTCATTGTCTGGATTAAACTGCCCGTAGAGAGATCCCTTAAAACTACTCTCCCGTTCGCGGGCCGCTTGGCGAACTGCCTTGCCAACACTTCGGTTCACCAACAAAAGAAAAACAATGAGACCTGTTGCTGCAAAGCTGGCTGGCAACATATTGGAGTGTGTAATTCCCCAAAGGTTGAAGCCCACAATGCCAACAGCACTGGTGATTAATAGGGCTTGAATGGTGTCAAGAATCAGATAGACCTTGCGATCGCTTTGCGTTAACTCAGCAGTATTCATGGCTCAAAACTCCAGAGCTAGATTCTTGTGTCCGAATGACAATGCATTTGGATTTGGGGCAATGGCTTCCGAGGTAATGATCAGGCTTAAAACCCAAATAACAACAATAATTTGCAGTGGGTTTTGAATTGACTCCAGCTAATCGACTGCCACAAATCAAATGCAATTTACTGATTGGGATTGGTAAGTGATAGCCAACCCATCCTAACCAACCCAAGGCAACTGGCTAAGATTAACCAGCTCAATTCATTTACCTGACTTCAACAGCCAAGAAACTGAGTAATATAGTCCCTGGCTAAAAGGGCACTAGCTGCCCCGGCGGCTACGCAACAATGGGGCGCAAATTCCCCTGTTTCTTGAAAAGGTTGCGGATCGGTAATATCCCGCGAGCTTTCTTGAATGGTTGAGTTAGGGGTATATTCATGCTGAGAAAATTTGAGAGATGATCCATGGCGCTCAAACCACGTGCGATCGCGAATCCAAAGCAGTGCTAAAAACTCGGGACGTAGACAAAGCAAATCCATCGCAACCCCTGTGATCAGCAAAGTTGCTCCCCCATTGACCAATAGGGCTTGGAGATCAGCAATTTCAGGATATAAATTGACTGTTTGCTCTCCTTCTTCATGGTCAAATAATTCCTCCGCAACTTCTCGTAAGATCGTTGCTTCCAAGTTATAAGATTGCTGATCAAAAGGGTCAACACCCGTTGGCTGAAAGATCATCGACGGGACAATATGATACTGACCTGCTCCCTCAGCAACCTGTGCGGATCGCTGATGCAGAAAGTATCGATATTTATCCTTGGAATCTGTCTCAGAACTGGCATTTACAACAAAGCAACAGGAAATGGCGATCGCGGCACTGCGGTTGTGTCCTGTCCAGGTATCTTGCAGCGCCTCCTGCCCTCGGCGATCGCCATGAAGTTTCTGTCGCAAGGGCAAGGCTTGATAGCAGTCTTGGGGGGAAGCATCGAGCGGTAAGGTGGCGATCGCCTGCTCCAATTCAGCTTCCAAAATGGTGCAAGTATTGACAGTATCAAAGTACGATCCCACGGTGCAGTGGAGGCGATCGCCCGCCAGAAAATCTTCAGCATCAGAAGCAGGCTTAAATCGATCCATAAAATCCAATGCATAGGTTTTTCCATTCCATAAATGATTCCTTGTGCGTTGCATTTTCTCCAGTAACCAGCTACTGCTTGGAAATTGACCTGTTTCAAGCTTTAAGTTGCCCAAAACCTGCCTTGGACTTCGTGGTTTTTCAACCCAAGAGCATAGATTGATTGGATAAACTAAGCCTGTCCCACTGCGAAATAGGGACTCTTCACCATAAAGCCATGCCAAAAAATTGATGGTCATTGCTTGACGAGACAAGGGTGAAGTAGAACAAGAGCTAGAAATCATTGCAATGAAAAACTGCCGAAGAGGATTAACTGAAAAGACTAAGGACTAGGACTTACTTGGCAATCTAAAATCAGGTGTGAAGAATTAATGCTATAGGATCCTGATTGATAGTCTCCCCAGGTTTTCACGATCTGAAAATGATTAACTTGCAAGAGTGTCATAATCTCTTGCGGCCAAAAAATTCGAAGATCTAAATCTTCTTCCGCAAACTGAACACCATTTCGATAAAACATCAATGTCATTGTATGGATCTGGCTCCAGGCATGATACTGCCTCCGCCGTTTAATGGTCACCAAAGAGCCATCCTGAGGATCTGGAAACTGAGAATAAGGATCAATTCGATCCGGATTTTGCAGGATGTCGAAAATATAGTAGGGATTTTTGAAATCTACGATGAAATGACCGCCAGGAGCTAGATGCTGACGAACCCGACTTAAGCACTGCCGCACATCATCAAGACTATGCAAGTGGGTAAATGTGTCATAGGGAAAAATGATGAGGGAGAACTGAGTCTGAAGATCAAAATCACGAACGTCTCCTTGAACCCAATGGGCTTTTTGGGATTTAGTACGAGCCGCATTGAGCATGGATTCTGAAATGTCGATGCCGGTGCAAAGAAAGCCTCCTTCTGCCAAATCAGCGGTAACCCTTCCAGTTCCGCAAGCCAGTTCCAAAATGGGACTGCCGTGAACTTGGGCGATCGACTGCCAAAATCCAATGTCTTGAGATTGAACTGAGTGTCGATAGGATCCCTGAAAAATTAAGTCGTAAAAGCAACCGTTATAAAATAAATTTTGGTTGTCTTGATTCGTTAATTCTGAATGACTCATAATAGCAATTCTCCTTGAATTTGAAGCTAAAGATGTCGCGTAAAGCTACTACGATTCGCCAGAAATTTCTGGTGTCTCTAGTGCCAAATCTTGACTAGTAGATGTATTTGATGGATTGGGAATTAGATTGGGACTATTGTTTTTGCTTCCTGTTGCTCCAGTGCCTGTTTTGGCTAGATAAATTCCGAGGGTAATTAGAAAGAAACCCAAAATATTAAGAGGATCAAGAAATTCACCAAACCACAACCAAGCTATGGCAGCAACAGGGGCTGGCTCTAGCAACAAAACAATGGTGACAAATGTAGAAGAGAAATGCTTGAGGCTATAAACAATTAATCCATGGCCGGTGACTTCACTAATTAATGCGAGTCCAATGACTGCAATCCAACCCATGGTGCTAATGGGAAAGATGGTGCTATCGATCGCCCAAACAATCGGTGTTGCCAAGAGCAAACCAATGGCACAGCGCCATACTAAAATTCTTGAGGTTGAAAGACGTTGCCGCAGTTTTTCAACGAGCAGGAAACTGGCTGCGTAAAAGACCGAGGAGAGCAAGGCTGCCCCATCTCCAAGCAAGGCGCTAGTGCCAAAAAGAGCTTCTTTGGGTTGAATCCAGTCACCGATCGCGAGGGTGATTGCCCCAACGACCGCGATCGCCAACCCACTCAAAAACCGTCGATCGAACCGTTGTCCCAAAAAAAGCCAACCCCCAAGGGCCGTGAACAGGGGAGGCATATTCGCCAACATTGCCCCATTGGCTGCGGTGGTGCTGGTGAGCGACCATGTCCACAAGTAACGCCCCACAAGATGCACAAACCCCAGTGCCAACAACAGGTTGATGGTTGCCCAAGGTAGTTTTTGTTGTTGGCCTGTTACTTCTGCGGAAGAATGGTCGGCTGCTCCAGAATTTTGGGTAGTATGGCCACCTTCCGTTTTGCTTTCGGAAACTGCTGATGGAGGCTGTTCTCTTTGGAGCCAATTCAACCCCGTAAACGCCAGCGTTGCAATCCATAATCGATTAAAAACCGTTGCTTCTGCACTGATTTCTCGAATCGATAACTTAATGAAAATGGCTGTCGATGAGAGAGCGATTAGACCCAAAATTAGCCACAAAAAAGCCAGTGATGAATGGCGATTGTTCTGATTTTGTGAATCAGACTCAGAAGTGGGTGGCTGGCTGGTGGACTGATTGGTGGTTGCTTCCTCTTTTGGATTGTCTGAATCATCACTGGGAGATGCTTGAGCTTCAGGGGTCATAAGGTTAAGCCACGGTTTTCAGGTTTGGATATGCCTTGCAGAAAAATCACAGCAAAAATGACACCCGCTAGCTTCGAGGAAGCTTGAATGATAGTTACTAATCGACAACCGGTTCAGAACAAGATTCAACCGTAAAAGCTTCAAAGATGACCTCAAAGTGGGCCCGCTCCGGCGAAGCGCAAACGGGCCCCACCTGAACTGTAGGATCTTCGGGAAAATCCGCTAATCGTAATAGGGTGAATTGCTCCCCATTCAGGGAATAGAGAATTGCAATTGCCTCATCTTTTCGGCGCACTTCAAACCAAACACGCTCTGGCTGCCCAGGAAGTGGTGCAACAGACCAGTCCGAGCGATCGCGCGTTACGACTGCACTGGCGTATTGCACGCCTTCAACGTATTCGATTCCACACTTGAGCCAGTGAGTTTCACTTGCGCGTACCATTAATCCGGCTTGATCATAAAGATCTTGATATTGCCCCGCAAAGCAAATGCGTGCTCGAAAGTTGCCGTTGACTGCGCCATGATAAAAGTGACCCGAATCTCGAATGAATCCGTAGTGAGTAGTTCGCCAAAAATCGGATTTTAAGCCCGTTTTAACCCAAAGTTGACCATTGCGATCGCTCCATTCGTCTGGTGGATTGTGCCATTGCATAGTTGACCAGAAATTAGCTTCCGAAAAGCTGTTGACCATGAGCTAACCTGTCAAGATTTTTGATTCAAGAGCCATCGCATTCTAATCCTGTTAATCCTAAACCAAGGCCATATCTTCTCGCTTGGATAAACCCTCATAAATTTGAATTAAAATATCATCCAGACTATATTTAAAGTCCCAATCGGGATAGTGATCCTTAAACTTCTGCACATCGCTGACCCACCAAATATGATCACCGAGGCGATTTTGCTCGCTGTAGCTCCAATTCATGGGCTTGCCCACAATTTCGCTGCTGCGGGTGATGGCCTCCATCATTGAGCAGTGGGAATAGCGGCTGCCGCCAGCGTTATACACTTCTCCACAGCGAGGATTTTGATAAAAATGCCAAAACATATTCACCAAATCATAGCTGTGAATATTATCGCGAACCTGTTTGGCCTGATAGCCGAAAACAGTGTAGTGACGACCGGTAATGGCACATTTCATGAGGTAGGCTAAAAAACCATGCAACTGGGTTCCAGAATGGTCGGGGCCAGTCAGACATCCCCCCCGAAAAATGCCTGTTTTTAAGCCATAGTAAATGCCATACTCTTGCACCATGATGTCAGCAGCAACCTTGGAAGCTCCGAAGATGGTGTGTACAGAGCAATCAATGCTCATGGTCTCGTCAATTCCGCGTTCAAAATAGGGATGAGACGGTTCTAGTTCCCATCGAGTTTCCAATTCCACTAATGGATAGTGATTAATGGCATCTCCATACACATTATTCGTAGAGGTGAAAATAAACACTGCTTCGGGGCAATGCTGGCGGGTCATCTCTAAAAGATTGAGGGTTCCATTGGCATTCACTGCAAAATCGGTTAAAGGTTCTGTTGCGGCCCAATCGTGAGACGGTTGAGCTGCTGCATGAATAATGATTTTGATGTCTGTGTTGTAGGTTTTGAAGATGCGTCCTAGGGCTGCTAAATCGCGAATGTCCTCGTTTTCATGAATGTAGTGGGCAACTTCGGCTTGCAGTCGATCGCGGTTCCAGGCGGTGGAAGCTTCCTCACCAAAAAAGTAGCGACGTAAATCATTGTCAATGCCAACCACTTGTAAACCCCGATCGGCCAGGAAGCGCACAGCCGCAGAGCCAATTAAGCCGGATGCGCCAGTTACGATTGCAATATCCATAGTGTTCTGCTGAAATTTCTTGTTCAGGCAAAGGGAAGCTAAGCGGCAAGGGCAATCAAAACCCGAGCAGGTGAATGACTGATTGAATTGGCGGCAAATTGACGGCCAAATTAACCTGGTGATCAACTCGCGATCGCTTTGCATTCAAGTCACAATCAATGAACTGGTGATGAGCTAATGGGCAATCGACACCAGTTCAGTGCACCGATTAATTTCAAGTCATTCGTGAGCATTTCATGATTGCTTGATCTAGTCATGATCGGCAGTGAATTTCTGATCCACTGCCGATCGAACGGATTGGTTAGGACACTTGCGCGAGGGTCAAAACATCAGCAACCGATCGCGCCGCTAACTGCACCCGATCAATGTCTTTCGCATCCATTTGGCTGTGAATGGGGAAGCATAGCAGCGAATTCCAAACCTGATTCGTGACGGGCAGGGGATAGCGTGCATAGCTCTTAGCCCGTGCCAGGGTATGAAGGGCGGGGTTGAAGTATGAGCGACATTCCACCCCTTCTTCCCTCAGGGCGGTAATGACGCGGCTCAGTTCCCCTTGCTTGGCAACCGGCATCAACACTCCCAGGTTTTGGAAATTGGAAATCACGCCCTCAGGAATTCGCTGGGGCATCAGGGCCCCGTGACAGGACTCCTGGAAGAAGGTGCGCAGTTGTTGGGCGTATTGGCGGCGTTGCTCAAGATTTTTGGGGAAGTGGCGCAGGACGTGGCGACCGGTGGCGGCCCGCAACTCATCCATTTTGGCGTTCATGCCCAAGCTCGATTCTGACAAGTTGTGATGGGCAATGCCGTGGTTACGCAACTGTCGCACTTGATTGAGCAAGTCCAAATCATGGCCAACCAGTGCGCCGCCCTCGATCGCTGGCAGCACCTTGGTTGCATGGAAGCTAAACATTTGCAGGCGCGGTTCTGCGGGAACCCGACGGCCATGGGTTTCAGTGCCAAATCCGTGGCAGTTGTCATAGATTAGCTCCGCCCCCGCCTGTTGACAAAGGGCAGCGATCGCCGGCAAGTCAGGCGTTACCCCGAACACATTCACCGGCACTACCACAGCAACATCCCGCTCCTGGTCAAGAATTTGCGCCAGGGCCGTGGGCGACATCGTAAAGGTTTCGGGATCGATGTCGCAGAAAATTGGCTCTAGACCCGCCGACTCGATCGAATTCAAAGTGGCAATGAAGGTATAGGACGGCAACACCGCCTTGCCTTTGCGCCCCAGCACTTGCATACCCAACGTCAGCGCATCCGCACCATTGCTCAAGACCACCACATCGGGCACGCCGAGATACTGGGCCAATTCCTTTTCAAAATTGTGCAAGTGGGGACCGCCGTTGGTGGCTTGCCCGGTGGCCAAAGATTGCTGGAAGGATTGGATGAGAACACTGTTGGGCGCAAAGTGCGGGCGCACCATGGGCACCACTGGAGGAGTATGGCTGGAACTGCGAGAGAACGCACCGCGACCGGCATCGGGGCTAAGCAGTCCCCAATAGTCGAGGGTTCGGCGCAACCCTTCCTCCATGTCAATTTTGGCTTTGAAGTTTAGGATCCGTTCCAGCTTGGACACATCAGGCACACGCACGGGAATTTCTTCAAATCCCTCGCCAAAAAATTGCTTTCCATCAATGTCTTCGGTTCCGGCTTTGTGGCCTGAGAGGCGAATCATAATTTCCGCCAATTCACGCATGGTAATTGGCTCAGGACGGCCAATATTAACGGCTGAGTGGTTATAGCTACAGTCGGGACTGAGTTCAAGGGCGAGTCTTGCGGTTGCTTCTGCCGCATCGTCGATATAACAAAGGGTGCGCACGGCTTGACCGCCATCCACCAACATCAAGGGCAAACCGTCGCGAATTCTGCCCAGAAACTTACTGATGACACGTCCTTTTCCCGGTGCATCAAGTTGGGGGCCATAGATATTAAAGTATCGAACGGCGGCGGCGGTCAGTCCCAAACGGCCCAGGGCATAGGCGTAGTGTTCCCCGGTGGTTTTGGAAATGGCATAGCTCCAGCGATGGTTTCGAGAAGTGCCATAGATGCGATCGCTATCTTCTTCCAGAATGCCGGTATTTAAGCCGTAGGTTTCGCTGCTGCTGGCAATTAAAACAGGGCGGTTATGCTTCAAGCAAGCCATTAAGACATTGCGCGTTCCCAAGATGTTCACATCCAAAACATCGTGGGGCCGAGTGACATATTCATCCACACCAACAACGGCCGCGAGATGAATCACTCGATCGCAGCGAGCAATCCAATGATCCATGCAATCAGCATCGAGAATATCGCCCGCGACGTTCTCAATTCGATCATCAATATCAACTAGCCGACCGGGATCGTGGCGATCTAAACAAACCACTGACTTGCCCACACTCAGTAGATAGCGTGCGATCGCGCTGCCGACAAAGCCAGCACCACCCGTAATTAAAACGTCAAAATCTGCCATTTCAATAGCCTCGCCAGCGAAAATTGCTGAACCAAATAGCGGGATTATTTCAGCTCAATAATCCCTTGATCGTTTTGAAATTCAACCAAACGGAAACCCGACTTAACTTAAGCCTTGGAAGATTTTTCGAAGTGACTAGTTCAAGAGAGACAGCCCAACAATGACTCTCATGGACGAAGCTTATTCGCTCAAGCAAGATGCTTGAGTCAAGACCTAGAAATTCCGACTGGAGGGGTGGAATGATCTTAGGTCTAATGCTGTTTAAAGGTCAGATTAACTCTAGGCTAAGACAATTTTGATCGCAAATAGAAAAAGCAGTGATTGTAATGAATCTTAATCTCTTGAATGGACTTAAAAATCGTGGCTCATCGATCAATTTAACGAGCAGATATCATTGGATACATGACCAAGGGGGTTGGGTGTTAAAAATCATACATTTGCCTTGGTTTTGAATAACTGAAGCTCAAGAATTTTGGTAAAAATTCTTCTGTTCAACTAAGGTGGATCGCTAACTAACTTCTTGAAGAAAAGTGTAGTTAATCTCCTAAGTCAGATCATCGCAAATGAGGGGTTTGACCCCCTCAGATCCTCGACCTTTCAACGTCAAATCAAAGTTTTGTGAACCTGATCACCCATCCTAAGGCTCTATAACTGAAATTCTGTAAAAAATATTAAGTTCATCAATTGAAATTGTGTGCTTGAAGCGCTGTGCAAACTATGGAGAAAGAGTGGCAATGAGGGGATTGAAAAATAAAGGCAAAGGGGATTAGTCCTTTGCCTGCTGCGTATGCCGCTTGTGCTGTGGTGAATGTTGAGCTGGGGGGGTGAGGAGACGAGGTCGCTGGCCCTTGGGGTGGGGGTGATGAATTGGCGTGGAGGTTACAGGGTTGCGAGTTGGGGCCGCAACAGGGTGATCGCCCGGCCGCGATGGCTCAGTTCATGTTTTTGGGCGGCAGACATTTCGGCGTAGGTGAGACCCAACTCAGGCATCAGAAAAATGGGGTCGTAACCAAACCCCTGCTCTCCCCGGGGGGCTGTGGTAATTTCACCGGGACAGATGCCCTCGGCTTCGGCGGCCACTGTGCCATCGGGCCGCACGACCACCAACGCACAAACAAATTGGGCCCGGCGATCGGGCTGGTTGGCCAGTTCGGTGAGGACGCGGTTGATTCGATCGGCATCGGTGACTCCATAGCGAGCGGAGTAGAGACCCGGTGCGCCATTGAGGGCATCGATCGCCAGGCCGGAATCATCGGCGATCGCCCATTCACCGGTTGCCAGGGCCACTTGGGTGGCTTTCAGGCGGGCATTTTCGAGGAAGGTTTGGCCCGTTTCTTCAATTTCTAGCTCCGGGGGCTTCAGGGCCAGTTCCCAGCCCAAATCATCCAAGTAGGCCTGTAGTTCTTTGAGTTTGCCGGAGTTTCCGGTGGCAACGACTAAACGGGGCATGGCGAAAAAAGAAATTTCAGGATGGACAGAACTTCCCAATTGTCCCGATCGGGGGTGGTTTGGCAAAGGGCAACCAACGGTAATGACCACCCAAAAAAATCACCCGGGGATTAGCCCGGGCGAACCAAGTCCAGCAGGTTTGGGTTAAATCAAGAGCGCACGGTTGGTTTTGGGTGGGTGCGCCTGTGGGAATTGAGCAGCAACCTTAGGCGGCGGCAGCTTCGGCCCATTGCCGGGCCCATTCCAGGATTTCATGCACCCGATCGAGCGTGACGGCTTCGCAATAGAGCCGCAGGACGGGTTCCGTGCCGCTGAAGCGCACCATTAACCAATCGCCACTGGTTAGGCGGAATTTATAGCCGTCGGTGGTTTGGCAGTCGGTGACCGCTTGCCCGGCAATCGTTTGGGGTGGGTTGGCTTGCAGTTGTCCCAACAGCCGATCGCGGGCGGCCATGCTGGCCAGGGCTAAATCAATGCGATCGTAGGCATTGAAAAAGTTGGTTTTGGTTTGCAGATCTCCGTAAAGCTCATTCAGGCTTTTGCCCGCTTTCACAACGGCTTCCAGCACATACAGGGCCGAGAGCAGCGCGTCCCGCTCGGGAATGTGGTTGCCATAGCCCACGCCGCCGGACTCTTCGCCCCCAATCAACACCGGCACGCTCAACATGCGATCGGCGATGTATTTGTAGCCCACGGCGGTTTCATGAACCGGCAATTGATACAGTTCCGCCACCTTGGGCATCAGGTCGGAGCCGCTGACGGTTTTAACCACTTCGCCGGTTTGCCCACGCACCACGGCCAGGTGTTGAATCAAAATTGGGATCAAGATCTGGGAGGTGAGAAATTCCCCAGACCCATCGATCGCGGCGATCCGATCGCAGTCGCCATCAAAGACCAGCCCCACGGCCAACTGGTCGGGATGGGTTTGTTGGTGGTCGCGAATTTGGGCGATCGAGCGGGTGGTGTATTTGGGCAACGGTTCCGGCGCGCCCCCTTCAAACAACGGATCGCGATTGGTATTCAGCTCTTGCACGGCAACATCCAGCACCTTGCTGAGGCCGCCGGCCGAAGCGCCATGCATCGCATCCACAAACACCGCCAGCTTGCCATCGGCAATGGCAGCTCGGATGGCAGCAAGATCAACAAATTGCCGCAACGCTTCACAGTAGCCGCTTTCCCAAGGATTAAACGACTCGATCGGCTCCGGATGCTCCACCACGGCCGGAACCGTTTCGGCCGCCAACATCGTCTCAATTTTTTGGGTCACCTCCGGCGACACGGAACCCCCAAAGGCTCCCTTGACCTTCAGACCCAAATAGCGACCAGGATTGTGGCTGGCCGTCAGGACGATCGCCCCAAGGGCCTGTTCATGGTGGGCAATCCAGCTAAAGACCGGCGTGGGGGCATAGCAGTCCGACAGCTTCACCCGATAGCCGATCGCCTGGATGGCTTCAGCGGCCACCCGCGCAAAATCTTCAGCCATGAACCGGCGATCGTAGCCCACCAAAATAGTGCGGCTGCCGGTGCTGGCCCCAAACTCCTGGGCCAACGCTTCCGCCGCCAGCGGGGCCACCCGAGCCACCCGCTCGATCGTGAAGTCCGCCGCAATTACCCCCCGCCAACCATCCGTACCGAATTTGATCGGGCTGGCCGCCGCCGCTCTCAACGATTGACTCATGAATCAAAAACCTCTGCTTTGTGCGCTGCAATACCGCTCAGATTGGGAATCTAGGACGCAAACGACTGGGGGCGATCGTCCTGGGCTACTTTGGCCGGGCCGATCGATCGCCCCCGTCCCTTCCGGATTTCCTGAACCACCCCACCCCAACGCCGTGCGGGGTCGCCCCACGCAAGCCTATGTTAACAATCGGGTTAATTGGGTTTGCCCCCTCCCGATCGCCCCAGGGATCCAGGCCAATTCCTGACCTTGCCGGCCCCATCTCTCCGCTTCGCACCCGCCCCAAACCCGCCATTTTCGGCACATCCCCCATTTGACAACCCCAGAACAAATCGACCATCATCGATTCGCGCGAGCCACACCCACCATCACCTCATCTTCAGCCTTCTCACGCATCGGTTCGCCCGCAGGACTGTAGCCCACCTTGGAGCGCCCCATGGCCATCATTAACGGTAACAACCTTCCCAACCTCCTCACCGGAACCAACGACAACGACCAAATTTTTGGCAACGAAGGGAGCGACACCCTCATTGGCTTAGCCGGTAACGATGCCCTCCAAGGGGGCCGCGACAACGACATCCTCAATGGCAACGATGGCAACGACTTCCTGCAAGGGGGCTTTGGCAGCGACCAACTCTTTGGCGGCAAGGGAAATGACACCCTTTACGGCAACGAAGATAACGACTTGCTGGATGGGAACGATGGCAACGATCTGCTCTTTGGTGGCCAAGATCCCGACATCCTGCGAGGCAGCCAAGGCAACGACACCCTATGGGGCGACGTGGGAGCCGATACCCTCTACGGTGGCCAGGGCGATGACCTGCTGCAAGGCAACGAGGGCGAAGACATCCTATTTGGAGATTTGGGCAACGATGTCATCTTTGGTGGCCAGGGCAATGACCTGATTTTTGGCAGCCAAGGGAACGATCGGATTGATGGCAGTCGAGGGGATGACGTAGTTTTTGGTGGCCGAGAAGCCGACACTATCAATGGCGGCGATGGTAACGATGATCTGAATGGCGACAGCGGGGCTGATCTGATCCTGGGCGGCCGCGACCTTGACATCATCAACGGCGGCGAAGGCAGCGACACCCTCAACGGCAACGGCGATGCGGATACGATCAATGGCGGCGACAACGAAGATGTGATCTTCGGCGGAACCGGGGACGATCGCCTGTCCGGGGATAACGGTAACGACACCCTGTATGGCAACCAGGGCAGCAACACCCTGATTGGGGGCAATGGCGGCGACACCTTCATCGTGTCAGGCCAAGCGGGTGGCGTTGACATCATTGCTGACTATGACTTCACCCAAGACCTGATTGGGTTCGAGGGCAACATTGCCTCGCGGGTGGTGGTGGTTCCGGGAACGGGGCTGAACGCGGCCGATACGTTCCTGACGTTGGTGGATACCAACAACACGGAGCGGCTGATTGCGATCGTGAAAAACAGCCAGCGCCTCAGTTTCCTCACCCCCGTGGGCACAGACACCACCACGGGCGGCGTGAGCGGCAGCACGGGCGGCACGGGCAGCACCGGTTCCACCCAGCCCTCCACCGGCAATGACAATATTCAAGGCACGTTTGGGGATGACACGATCGATGCTTTGGATGGCAACGATACGGTCACCGGTTTGGGTGGTGCAGATTTGCTGAAGGGCAGTGGCGGCAACGATTTGATTGATGGCGGCGAGGGCAATGACTCCATGGAAGGGGGATTGGGGTCTGATACGTTGCTGGCCACGGGGGGAAGCGACTTCTTTATTTACAACACGCCCGCTGAAGGGGGTGATGTGCTGACGGACTTTGACCCCACGTTGGACAAATTGGTGATTCGGAGCACCGGATTTGGGGGAATTACGACCCTGCGGGTGTTCTCGGTGGATCCGGAGCGGGGCGGGTTTGCCTTTGTCAGTAGCGGCACGGGGGTCGCGTTGCAGTTCAACAACGGATCCGGCGTGCAAACGATCGCCACCTTCCCCAATGCGCCTGCCAACTTGTCCAGTAGTTTCAACAGTTGGGCCATCCTGGGCTAGGGCTGGGCGATCGGGTAGTAGTCGTAAATTTCGGCCAGGATCTCAGCCCAGTTGCGGGCGAGCAGTTCAATAATCTGTTCGCCCCGATCGGCCGCCGCCGCCGCCGTTGGGTCACCAATCACGCCACTTTGGCTCAGATCTTGAATTGTCCAGGCGTAGGTTAAGGCTCCCTTGGGCCCCAGTCGCTTGCCCGGATGGGTCAGGGGCATCTCTGCTTGGGCCCGTTGCATCCGCACCCGATCGGGATCAAGGGCCAACATCACGCAGGTTTCCGCATCGCCCGCGTGCATTCCCAGGGTTTCCGCCGGGTTCAAAAGGGGTTTGTAATTGGCCGATCGCCACACAAAACAGGAATAGGTCCAAAAGTCGGGATATCGCTCATGGAGATCCGTGGCGGAAATATCCAACACCTGGGGCTGTCCTCCATGGCCATTCAGCAACAGCAGTTTCCGAAAGCCCGATCGATAGAGGCTGTGGCCAATGTCCATCACCAAGGACAGGAGCGTGGTGGCGCTGAGGGAAATGGTTCCCGGCAGCGCCAGATGCTCGTTAGATTTGCCGTAGAACAACGGTGGCAGGGCATAGGCCACCACGTCAGGCCGTTGTTGATCGAGCCATTGGAGCGATCTCCCGAGAATTCCGTTCACGATCGCGCTGTCCACATTCAGGGGCAAGTGGGGCCCATGCTGCTCGATCGCCCCCACCGGCAAAATCACCACGGCCCGCTCCCGATCGGGCAAGGCCGCGATATCTTGCCAAGTTAGATAAGCAAAAAAGCGGTGTTCCGGAATGGGCCCATGCATAGGTGGCTCGTCCAAATCAGCATCAGCGGTTAACCCAGAGCCATGAGCGCCATCAAGCTTCTGAAGTCTCAGAAGCTTCCGAAGTCTCAGTGCTGGGAGCGGCCTTGGCCGCCAAGGCCTGCTCAGCGGTGAGGAAGTCGATGAACTGGCGAGCCGTGCGACCCGATCGCCCATTGTGGCGCGTGGCCCACTGCAAAGCTCGGAACCGCAATTCTGCCCGATCGATCCCGAGATTGGCTAAATCAGCCAAATGATTCACGATTTCTAAATAGGTGTCTTGGTCGGCCGCCTCAAAGGTCAACGTCAGGCCAAAGCGATCGGCAAAGGAGAGCTTTTCCTGCACCGTATCCCAGGACTGCACCTCATCCGCATCGCTGGGCCGGGGGCGATCGGCAAAATATTCCCGCACCAAATGTCGTCGGTTGGAAGTGGCATAGACCACCACATTCTTTGGCCGCTCCGTGATGCCGCCCTCCAGGCAAACCTTCAACGCCTTGAAGGCCTCGTCATCCTCCTCAAAGGACAAATCATCCACAAATAGGATGAATTTTTGGGGTGCGCTCCGCAGCAAGTCCACAATCTCCGGCAGATGATCCAACTCTTGCTTGGCCACCTCCACCAATCGCAACCCCCGATCGCCATAGGCCGACAGCAGCGCCTTCACGAGGGATGATTTTCCCGTGCCCCGCGCCCCATACAGCAACACGTTGAGCGCCCGGTGACCCGCCAACAGAAATTCCGTGTTTTGGATTAGTTGCGCCTTGGGGCCGTCATAGCCGGCCAGGTCGGGCAGATCGATCGGGTCAGGATGGGTCACCGGCACAAGCTGCCCCGATCGCCAACGGAAAGCGCGGGACTCGCTGAACTGTCCCCGATCGGCCGCTGCCAAATAACGCACCAAAGCTGGCGTGGCTGTCGCCCAGTCGTCCAGGTTGCGCAACTGGGCCCGGAGTGCGGCTTTTGGATTGGGTTTTGTTTCTGGTTTTGTTTCTGGCTCGGTGACGGCAGATTGATCCGACACATCGGATTGATCCGACTCGTTAGATTGATCCGACGCATCGGATTGATCAGGCTTATCAAGTTGATCAGGATCAGGCGCAGCCAATTGATCAGGCTTGTGATCGGGCTTGTCCAGTTGATCAGAGACATCAAGCGGATCAGATGCGTCGAGTGAATCCAATTCCATTTCTGAGTCAGCACTGGGCCCACTCCAGGCCACTAGCTCGATCGCCCCACCCGCCAACTCCTGGGCCCACTGACAAGCCAAGGCCGGCTCGAACTGCCACAGTTGCTGAAATGCCCGCAAATCATGGTCGATCGCCGCGATCGTGGCCTTGGGCAATTGCTCGATCGTCTTGCCTTTGAGCACCGGAGCCAACACCGCATCCACCGTTACCAGGCGATCGAGCAAATAATCGCCCCAGCTTTGGCCCGTGGTCATCAGCGCCCGAAACCAGCGCCCATAGGCCAACGTAATATCCGTCGCATCGCGCGATCGCTCCAGCACCGTTCCCAAAAACTGCGCAAAAGCCTTGCCCACTTCGTTATCCAACACTCCCGGCAACACCAGCAGCGAGGCCAGCAACCATTGCAGCCGTTCAGCCTCCTCCTGAATTTCCCGTAACCGACCGGGACTAATTTTCGGCCGCTGGGAGGATGGGTCGTCAGTCCGCAAGTAGGTCATAGGCCAGATCTCGTTGTCTCAATGAGCAGGAGTTTGCACCGGGCAGCCACCTTCAAAAGCCATCAGCGGCGCGATCGCCCTAGCTGGAAGTGGCAACCAACAGCTTAACTGCCCAGAGATCGCTCGCAAAATGAGCCAGCACAAGAATCAATCACCGCCGGAACTAACCAGCCAGCGTTAAGCCACATCAGACCTCATCAACATCAGAACCCATCAACACACAGGAGGGAGAACAACTCAACATTGCTCTCCCTCCCGTGGCGATCGACTGGATTCGTTTGGCGATCCCAGTTTTGAGACCCCGCCTATTTTTTCAGGTCTTTAGCCATGCTGCGGAACGCATCCAAGTTGCGATCGGCCTTGCGGCGTTCCAGGGTTTCGCCGGCCGTGCTGGCCGGAGCGCTGCTGGTGGGTTCCGCAGCCTTGGCCTTGGGTTTGGCTGGTTGTTCAACGGGCGTAGTTCCCTTGGGGAAAGTCTTGTGGACTTCCACTTCCTTGCGCATCCGTTCAATGTCTCCGAAGGTGCGAGCGCTGTCAAAATCCAAGAAAAAGTCCTGGGTTTCCTTTTGGCGAGCGGGTTGGGGCGCGGGTGCTTCTTCTTTTTTGTTGCCGCCGAACAGGCCACGAATGAATCCGGTCATGGTTGGATCTCGTTCTCTAAAGGTTTGGGCTGGAGTTGATGAGAAGTTTTAGACAAAACATTAATTTCTGTGAACCAATTATAAGGATTTATTCTTCAAGAAATTTGGGTATTCCCCAAAATTCCGTCAGGATTTCGGGACTGAAGGGGAAGTTCCGGTGTGCCTTTTAAAATTGGAGAGCGATCGCCCCGGCGAGTCGGCTGCAAAATTTGGGTCAAAACCTTTTATCAACCAGCTTAAATTTCAACCCAGATCCAAAAATCTCAACCCAGATCCAACCCAGGAGCCGAGGTTTGTCATCGAATTCGATCGATTGAGGCGAAAATGGCTGATTTTCCTGGCCTAACCGCCTCAAACAAGAGGCTTAAGCCCCTTGCTCCCTAGGATCTCGCCTTGCTTCCTGGGATCTCGCGACGGCAGGATCAGAGGCTCACGAATCCGAATCACAGCCCTCAATCCACGATCCCAATCCATCTTTGAATTCTCTGCCCTTCTTAGCACCATGCCTCCAGAGTCTCCCGAATCCACTTTGAATCCGTTGTCTCCTCCATTGGAGTTGCCCCCGCACCATGACTTGCCCCAACAGCCCCCTAAGCTTTCCCTGCCAGTGATGTTGCGCTTGGGCCTGTTTCAAATGGGCCTGGGCATGATGTCGGTGCTCACCTTGGGGCTGCTGAACCGGGTGATGGGCAATGAGTTGGCCATTCCCCTGGATGTGGCGGCGGGGGCGATCGCCCTACACCAGTTCATTGCGCCCGCCCGTGTTTGGTTTGGGCAACTGTCCGATGCCAAGCCCCTGTTCCGACTGCATCGATCGGGCTATGTCTGGCTGGGATCGATGGTTTTTGCTGTGCTCTCGTTTTTGATTGTGCAGGTGATGTGGCAATTGGGCGCGGCCGTGGCGCAGGCGGGCGGTTGGTCTTGGGAGGGAACCACGGGCCTCTGGACGATCGCCCTTGGGTTGCTGTTTGCGGGCTATGGCCTCTCCATCAGTGCTAGTTCCACGCCCTTTGCGGCTTTGTTGGTGGACGTGTCCGACGAAGATGATCGATCGCGCCTAGTGGGGGTGGTTTGGTCAATGCTGATGGTGGGGATCATCATCGGGGCCATCCTGACTTCGATTCTCCTGAAACGGGCCGAAGCGGCCAACAGCCTCGCCGCTTTGCAAGGGGCCTTGAACCAACTGTTCATCATCGTGCCCGCGACTGTGGTTGGGTTGGCCTTTGCGGCCACCTGGGGTGTGGAAAAACGGTTTTCGCGCTATGGCCTGCGATCGCACCTGGCGGAACGGGAAGACCAAATTACCCTCGGGCGGGCCCTGCGAATTTTGACCGCCAGTCGGCAAACGGGCATCTTTTTCGCATTCTTGCTAGCTATGACCCTGGGTCTATTTTTGCAAGAGGCCGTTCTCGAAAACTACGGCGGCGAAGTGTTCAACATGCCCCCTTCGTCCACCACGAGTTTGAATGCATTCTTTGGCACGGGAACCCTTTTGGGGTTGGTGGCCACGGGCTTTGGCCTGATTCCCCGGTTGGGCAAACAGCGCACCACAAAGCTTGGTTGTTTGCTGACGATCGCGGCGCTGGGGCTAATCATCTTGGCGGGATTTTCCAGCAATCCCAATCCCGGGGCGATCGGGGCTAATCCCACGGTTTTGCAAGCGGCCGTCGGCATTTTTGGCCTCACCTCGGGCATTGTCACCACTGGGGCCTTGACCCTGATGTTGGATCTAACGGCGGCGGAAACGGCCGGCACGTTCATTGGGGCTTGGGGTCTGGCTCAGGCCTTGGCCAAGGCCCTGTCTACCTGGTTGGGCGGCTTAATTTACCAACGGGTTGGGCTGGCGCTGTTTGGGCAACCGATCTATGGCTTCATTACGGTGTTTGCGGCGGAAGCGTTGATGATGGCGATCGCGATCGGGCTGTTGTGGTGGGTGAATGTGCGGGAGTTCAAAACCGATTCCCAACAGGCGATCGCCAACGTTTTGCAGGTGGAAATGGACTAAACCGCTTGCTGCTGATGGCTGCTGAGTCGTGGCTAAGTCGTGGCTAAGTCGCGGCTGAGTTATTGCCGAGTTACGGAATCATCAGCTCGGGTTGAGCAGGGTGGGCAATGTCCACCCGTCATCGATCGCCCAACGAGTCTGATCACCCCTGGAGAGAGGTGAATCATGGGGGCATCTTGAGCGAGATGCTCCCATGATTTTTGGGTAAGAAGTTCTTTGCAGCCTGATCAAAAGTAGTTAAAAATCAATACAAAAATCCATAACCCTGATAGTGTCAGCCAGAGCAAGTTCACGCAAATTAATGCGGTCTTTTGAAATTGAGAATCATCATCAATCAATAATCAAGGAGTAATTCAACAACCATCCATGGACTCATCACTGACAATTGGATGAAATCAGAGTCTTAACCCCTATGGCTCAACCCAATTTCAGAATTCTGGGGATGGGTCTTTAATTGATAGTTGATCAGGATTAATTCCTAAATTGCTGGTATTGCGATTTACAAAATTTATCTTTTTTTGTAAAAGTTCAGACAAAATCCAAAGAAGTCTTAAGACATTCTTGGGAGACAGTCATCCCGGGAACAATTCACGATAACTACATCTTAGGGGTGAATTTGTGGACGGAGGTTCCTACCAGCGATCGAGATCACACAGGATGGCGATCGATTATCGACCGTAATGGCGATCCGGCTAACTAGCGCTCCGTGACGAAGATTGTTCGAGAACGCCGCTTCGGTCACTGAGCATTCAGAGGAGCCTCACTACGATAGTTAGCATCAGGGCAGCTTCCCATCGATCCCTATTCCGGCCGCGCGCACTGGCGATCCAGGCTTAAAAACGAACCCATGCGGCGATAGATCGATAGCTATGCAGCAACTGGCGCATTGAGGGTGTTGGACTCGCTTGATTCATGCGCATCTTCGGAGCGGTAGAGACTATGACTGCTATGCCTATCAACTTTTTCGATTCAGATCAATTCTTTAGTAAATCGCCAATCGATTTGTCGCCTGAGTTGTCCAGTGGCCTGCTGGATGAGCAAGAAGACCACTCCGAAGAATCCCTTGATTCCGGAGACCAGGATTTTGATGAAACGACTCTGGAAAATGAGCTGAGTGGCTCAGGATTTGAGGTTGAAGATTTGGGCGTAGATGATTTGAGTGCTGAGGATTTGGGCACAGATGACCTCGGGGCCGATCGCCTTGAGGAAGAGGATGAGGACGTAAAGGCGGCCTTGGCCCAGGATGGCCGGCGCGATCGCCGCAGAACCACCGATCTCGTGCGCCTATATCTCCAAGAGATTGGGCGTGTGCGTTTGTTGGGCCGGGACGAGGAAGTGACCGAAGCCCAAAAGGTGCAGCGATATATGCAACTGTTGCGGCTGCGGGAAACGGCCGCCTGCCCCGAGGAACCGCAACTGGAACGGTTGGTGAACTTGGTGGCTGTGCGCGATCGCCTTTGCGCCACCCTGGGCCATCGCCCCTCGATCGAGCGTTGGGCCCGCGAAGCCGGTGTGACCGTGCCGGAACTGAAGACCGATTTAAACAAGGGCAAAAACCGCTGGGCCGCCGTCGCCCAACTGACCCTGGCGGAGTTGGAAGACATCCAAACCCAAGGCACGCGGGCCAAGGAGCGGATGATCAAGGCCAACCTGCGCTTGGTGGTGTCCGTGGCCAAGAAGTATCAAAACCGGGGTTTGGAACTGCTGGATTTGATTCAAGAAGGAACCCTGGGCCTGGAGCGGGCCGTTGAGAAGTTTGATCCCACCAAGGGTTATCGCTTCAGCACCTATGCCTATTGGTGGATTCGCCAAGGCATTACTCGGGCGATCGCCACCCAAAGCCGCACCATTCGGTTACCGGTGCATATCACCGAGAAGCTGAACAAAATCAAGAAGGCCCAACGGAAAATTTCCCAAGCCAAGGGCCGCACGGCCACCCTTGATGATGTGGCGGCTGAGTTGGATATGACCCCCGCCCAGGTGCGCGAGGTGTTGATGCGCGTGCCCCGGGCCGTTTCGCTGGAAACGAAGGTGGGCAAGGACAAGGACACCGAGTTGGGGGATCTGCTGGAGGCGGATAGCGCTTCGCCGGAAGAGAACCTGATGCGGGAGTCGTTGCAACGGGATTTGCAACAACTGCTGGCACAACTAACCAGCCGCGAGCGGGACGTGATTCAAATGCGGTTTGGCTTGGGTCACAGCAGCCCCTATTCCTTGGCGGAAATTGGGCGGGCGCTGGACTTGTCACGGGAACGGGTGCGGCAAATTGAGGCGAAGGCCTTGCAAAAACTGCGCCAACCGCGCCATCGCAACCAGGTACGGGATTATCTGGAAGCGTTGTCCTAGGGCAATGTCTGCGGGTTGGTGAGCGCTGCTGCCCATTGGGGCGTTGGCCCCTTGAGTCCATGAATCATTCAGTCAATGAGTAATAGAGGGGCGATCGATTAGTTCGATCGCCCCTCTATGATTTGTTGGATTTTTTGGGCTGATTTTTGCTGGTTGATTTTTGCTGGTTGGCTGATTGGCCGTTGCTCGGAAACTGAGTTTCGAGACAAGACCAAGGCGGGATGGGGCCGCGACCCGATCGCCCGATCGGGTTACCAGCTCGTCCAGTGGGCAAACAGGGAGAAGCGGCGAAGATTTTCAGGGCCGCCTTCGCTGGTGAAACTCAGGCGATCGAGGCGATCGAACAGGGGCCGCAGGGGCACTTCCACCAACCGGAACAGGGGGATCAAGCGGCGCACCACTGGGCGGGCAGCGGGCCAGCTCAGGGTAACGTTGCCATCGTTGGGGACAGGCAGGGTGGTGACAACGGATTGCCAGAGGTGATCGCCCAGGAGGGAGGCTGTTTCATCGCGCCCCGCTTGCACTGCTGCGGCCAAGGCGGGAACGGAGGTGGCTAAAATTTCGTAGTCTCCCACCGTGGCCCGGGCCCCTTGCACTTGGGTGCTGACTTGACCCGCATTGCGCCAACCCATTAGGCCGGCGCTGGACGGTGCGATCAGTTGCGTCCAAACGGTGGCTAGTTGGTCGCTGTCCAAGTTCAGGGTTCCGAGAGTCAGGCCCTGTTGTTTGGCCAGGGCATCAATTCGATCGAGTGCGGCGGCGGTTTCGGGAGTGCGGCGGGCCACAAAGACCCAATCGCCGGGAAATTCACCCAAGGCTCGTTCCGCTGCCCGATCGCCCACTTCCACAGGAATTAAGCCCAGGGCAAAATCTTCGGTGTTCCAGGCCAAAAGGTCGTTTTGCAAATTTAGCCCCGAATGGGTTGCCACCTGACTCAGCAGCGGGCCGATCGCCTGGGCGATGGGGCCGTCGCCCAAAATTTGCTGCCACTGTTGGGTGAGTTGTTGCAGGTTTGTGCCGCTGAGGGCAATGGTGGCGGTGCTGGGTAAATAGCGGGTGGCGGTGGCGGGTTCCGTGAGGGGAGATTCGGCCGCCACCAGGGTCAGGCCATCGGCCGCCACCCAAGCGGCCTCAGTGACCAAGCCCGATCGCTCGGCCTTCAGGGACAGGGTGGCGCTGTGGGCCGGCAGTGCGGCCAACCACTCGGCGGGTAACAGTGCTTTCGATCGGCGGCGGGTGGCGGTGGCGGGTTCTAGGAGTGCACCCAAGGCCGTGGGGTTCACGTAGGCGATCGCCAGTCGATCGGGCGGGAGCGCTGCCAATTCCCGTTGATAGTCCGGTTCTCGCAACAGGCTCAAGTCAGCCGCTTGGATGTTGTTGATGGCATCCCGCAGGACTTTGGGATCGTTGGCAGCCAGCACGAAGCGATCGGCCACCAGGGCCGTGGCCAAGTCCGTTTGGGTCGAAACTCGGCCGCCCTGGGCCAAGCGTTTGGCCCAACCGCGTGGAATCAGATCCAACGCTTCCCCATGAACGATTTTTACGCCCTTGTATTGCTCAAAAATCAGGTTAATGCCGTTCAGGGCTTGTTTTTGCCAGAACAGTTGCAAGAATTCCCGGGCCCGATCGGGATCGTTGGCGGCCGCCGCCAGCAAATAGCCCGGCTCCCGGCCATTGTTGGGATCGCGATCGATGTCCACGGTGGTCACCGCCAGGGTCACTTCATCCCCCAGCCAGGGCTGCACATCGCGATCGTAGGTTAGGCCGCTACGGGTGAGCCAGGCATCGCGGGCCTGTTGCCATTCGTGGCGGGCCGCCCTGCGCCGACCCAAGGGCGCGATCGCTTGGCGCAAGGCCTCCACGCGATCGGGATTCACCAACAACGAAACCATGGCCGGAGCCTGTTTGGGGATCATCACAGCGGCTTCGGGCTGAGCATTAGCCACACCGTCCAACAAGCCCAGGGGGCTGTGGGTGGCAATCCAAACAGCTCCGGCGGCCCCGGCCGCCACCAGCGAAATTGCGATCGCCGCCAAAATTGAAAAAAACGCGCGCCCCTTCATGCTTCTCGCTCGCCCTTTTTGGTGTTCGCTTGTGGCGGCCTCCCGCTTGGGTCGGGCTGCCTAGCCCGGCTCCATTATTCCATCTCGATCGCGGGCGGCCTGTGCAGATGCCTGTCTCGGTTGCAGTTAGCAACAAAATGTTGAAGTTGAGCCGTTGGGTGGCAAGGTTGCTGGGGCTGCTTCCCGATGATTTTCCCGGTTAGTTATTTTCCCAGCTAGTTATTTTTCTGGTGATCTGCCCGCTCAACGGTGACTCTTCAACATTGGCCGGCCTAGCGAATTTCCAGCCGATCGGGCCACCAAACATAGGTTGATCGGGGATCGTCATTCAAGAGCCACAACTGCGACGGTAACTGAGCCAGCGATCGCGCAATTAAGGGGGACTGACTCCAGCCCAACCGACTCCAGAGGGCTTGGCTCTTGTCCTCTAGCCAACTGAGGCCAAAGGGTTCCCGGCGCGGATATTCCGCCAACACCCAGTCTTTCCCCAGTTTGGCGGCCTTGGCGGCGGCGGCGATCGCCTGATCTAACCCCCCCAACTGATCGACTAAGCCCAAATCTGCTGCGGCTTTGCCCGACCAAATTCGCCCCTGGGCCAACTCTTCCACCTTGGCCCGATCGATCGATCGCGACTGGGCCACATGATCCAAAAATCGATCGTAAGTCCAGTCCACCGACGATTGCAGCAGGGCCAGCTCAGCGGGCGTTTTGCTGCGGGTCACGGAGCCAATGTTGGCAAAGGGAGCCGTGGTGACCGCATCCCAATTCACCCCATTGTTCTCGCCCAGTTTTTGGATATTGGGCAACAGGCCAAAAACCCCGATCGACCCGGCAATGGTGGTGGGTTCCGCCCAAATTTCCGTGGCCGGCGCAGCAATCCAATAGCCTCCAGAGGCGGCCACATCGCCCATGGAGACAATCACCGGCTTGTCTTTAGCCGCCAAGGACACCTCCCGAGCAATGATGTCAGCGGCGGTGGCGCTGCCACCGGGACTGTCAATTCGCAAAACGATCGCCTTAACATCCTCGTTTTTGCGCAACTTCCGCAGTTCCGTGGCGATCGCGGTGCCATTCATCGCATCCCGCTCGCCGTCTGTGGTTTGGGTCACCATCGTGCCCGTGGCATAGAGCAAGGCAATTTCTTGGCCCGTTGCGTTTTTGCGCCGATCGCCCAATTTGCTTTGGGCTGCTTCCACGGTTCCCACTTGGCGTGCATAGTCAGCCACCGCAACCCGTTGGAAGGTGGGCTTGTTGTCTTCCCGATCGGCCAGCTTCAGCACCCGTTCAATCACCTGGTCGTCATAGGCCAGGCGATCGACCAAACCCAGCTTCACCGCCTGATCGGAGCGCAACAACCCTCCCTGATCGGCGATCGCTTGCAACTGGGCGATCGACTGTTTGCGACTTTGGCCCGTCGCCGTCAGCACCGTTTGCCACAAATCCTGAAGTAGGGCTGCCGTTTGGGCCCGATTTTCAGGGCTGAAATCCCGACGGGCAAAGGGTTCCACCGCCGACTTGAACTTGCCGGCCCGCACAAACTGTACCCCAATGCCATATTTTTCAAGGGCCCCGCTCCAAAAGGTGCTTTCGGCGGCCAACCCGTTGAACTCCAGCCCTCCCGCCGGATGCAACCGCGTTTCATTGGCGGCGGATGTTAGGTAATAGGTACGCTCGTCCCAATCCGTGCCATAGGCAATGACAGGCTTCTTTTTCCGAAACTCCAGAATGGCTTCCCGCACTTCCCGGAGGGTGGCATAGCCCGCGATCGGGCCCGTTCCGGCACTGTCGTAAAGATAAAGACCGGTGATTTGGCGGTCTTTGGCCGCCTGGGCCAAGGTGTCTAGCAACACCCTGAGGGGAATGGTTCGAGGGCGATCGCTGAGCCAGCGATCGATCGAGTCCTCTGCCTGGCCCGGCTCATCCCGAATCGCCAGCGACAGATCCAACGCCAACATCGATCGCCCCTTGAGGGCCACTGGCTCCGAGGAGCTGGACAGGGCCGCCAAAAAAGTAATCAAACCAATGAGTCCCAGGAGGCTGCCACCTGCGAAGATCGTGAGGCCAACCAGCGTTCCCAGAATGCTCGCGATTGTTTGTTGTAAAAAACTTTTCATGACGGCTGGCGGTGCAGGGACTAGGGCAGCAGGAACCAAAGCAGCAAGGTTGCGGATCACTGGCAATCCCTGCGAGCTTTTCTATGCTAGACCCAATCCTAGCGATCGCTGCTGGGGCTTGCGCGACAGAGGTTGACGTTGGCCGCTCATGCTGCCCTCTGCTTGCCTGCTTTTGTTCGCCTGTTTCGCCTGCCTTCCGAGATTTCCACCCATGACCAACCCCGACGCTCCGCAATCTAGCGATCCGCAACCCGCCGGTGGCGATGGGGGTTGCGTGACGGCGACTTCGCAACCGTTGGAACCTCCCGTAACCCCTGAGGCAGCTTTACAACAGCTTGTGGCCGGGTTGCCCCTGCCGATCGCCCTGGTGGATGGCCAAGGGAGCTATTGGGCTGCCAGCCCGGCCTGGTTAACGGCGCTATCGCTGCCGGAAGCCACCCCCGGCCAATCGGTCATGACCCTTTGTCCAGAACTGGCCACCCTTTGGCAACCGGCCATTGCCCGAGCCAGTCAGGGGCAAACCATGCGCTCAGAGCAACCCCATTGGCTGCAACGGTCACCCCATCCGGGCCTTTGGTTGGAATGGGAGGTGGCTCCCTGGGGCAATGGCGGCCTTGGGCCGAACGATGCCGGGCACAACCTGGTTTGCATTTCCCTGCGGGTGGTGAGCGATCGGGTGGTGATGGAGCAAGCCTGGAAACAGCTTTTTATCCAATCGGGCAGTTGCCTTTGCACGATCAACAGTCAAGGGGAATTTCAATTTCTCAACGAAACCTGGGATCAGGTTTTGGGCTGGCGGGAAGAGGCGATCGGGCGGCCTTTCACCGATTACGTTCACCCGGACGATCGCACCCGCACCCAGGCGGAAACTCACTTTTCACCCCAAGGAACCCCCACCCGCGTCCTGGAAAATCGCTACCGACGCAAAGACGGAACCTATCGTTGGTTTCGCTGGAATTTCTTTTGGGATCGGGCCCAGGATCTGATCTACGCCGTTGCCCAAGACATCACCGAGCGGCGCGTGCTGCGCTTGGCCCAAGAACAGGCCGACACCGCCTTGCGAGACAACAACGAGCGCTTCCGCACCATGGTGGCCAATGTTCCCGGCGTGATCTATCGTTGTTTGGGCGATCGGGAACGGACATTGCTGTTTGCCAGCGAGGCGATCGAACATCTCACCGGTTACCGATCCGAAACCTTCGTTCAATATCGCAATCGCACCCTGCAAGACCTCACCCACCCCGAAGACCGCGATCGGGTGTGGACGGAAATTCAAGCCGCGATCGCCCAGCAGCAACCCTACCGCGTCGAGTATCGGCTTGGCCACGTCAGCGGCGAACTGCGTTGGGTGGTGGAACAGGGACAACCCAGCTTTAACCACAACCGACAACTGATGTGGCTGGATGGGGTGATTTTTGACGTAACCGATCGCAAAGCCACCGAACAAGCCCTTCAGTCCTCAAAAAAGCGCTGGTCATCCCTGGTGCAACGCATCCCCGTTGCCATCATTGAATGGCTCTCCGATGGGCGCATCATCACCTGGAACCGTGCCGCCACCGAACTCTTCGGCTACACCGCCGAAGACATGATCAATCAACCGTTCGATCGAATCCTGCCCGAAAACGAACAGCCCAAAGTCTATGCCCTGATTGCCGATCTGATGACCGGTCGTGGCGGCAGCCGGTTCCGCAACTACAACCGCACCCGCGACGGCCGCATCATCCTTTGCGAGTGGCAAAACGCCCCCCTTCGCAACGAACAGGGGGACATGATTGGCTGTCTGTCCATTGCCACCGACATCACCGCCCGCATCCTGGCCGAAGATCGCCTGCGCCAAAGCGAAGAACGCTATCGCTGCCTGGTGGAAGCCATGGGCCAAACCCTCTGGCGCACCAACGCCGATGGAGAAGTGACCGAACCCATGCCCCACTGGGCCCACTTCACCGGCCAATCCTTTGCGGACTACTGCGGCCAAGGTTGGTTGATGGCCGTTCACCCCGACGATCGCGGTTACACCCAAGAAGCTTGGCAAACGGCCCGACAACAGCGCCAGCCCTACAAAATTGAGCATCGGTTGCGCCGCGCCGATGGTGAATATCGCCACATGGTGGTGCGGGGTGTGCCCGTCCTGGAAGCCGATGGAACCATTCGCGAGTGGGTGGGGGTGGACACGGACATCACCGAACGCAAACAGGCCGAAATTCGTCTGATGGAACAGGAGCGCACCCTGCGCACCGTGCTGGACACGGCTCCCCTGCTGATTTGGCTCACGGATGCTAAAGGGCGAGTGCAATTGGCCAATCGGCCCCTCTGTCAAACCTTTGGTGTCGAAGAATCCACCCTGCTGGCGGCCAATCACTATCAAGACGTACTGGGAGAAGAGTCCTGCCGCGTTTGTCTGCTGTCCGATCAACGCTGCCTTTCCCTCGGGAAAACGATTCAGGTTGAAGAGCAGTTTCCCAATTCGGCCGGCGAATTGCGTGATTTTGATGTGGTCAAAACGCCCCTGCGAGATCACACGGGCGCAATTACCGGATTGCTGTTGGTGGCGATCGACACCACGGAGCGCAAGCAAATTGAACGGGAACAACAGCGCCTGTTAGCCATTTTGGAGGCGACCACGGACTTTGTGGGAACCACCGACATTCACGGCAACTTAACCTATGTCAACCCCGCTGGTTGCGCCATGTTGGGCTACAGCGCCGGGGAAATTTTGCGCTTGAACATTGCCCAGTTGCTCCACCCTTCAGAGCGAAACCTAATTCAAGAGCAGTTTCCCCAGTTGTTGCAGGAAGGCGTGTGGCAAGGGGAAGGCTTATTTTGCGATCGAGCCGGGAATCCGATTCCCGTGTCCCAAGTGGCTCTGGTGCATTACGGGCGCAATGGACAGGTGGAATATTTGTCCAACGTGGCCCGCAACATTGCAGCCCTGAAGCAGGTGGAACAGGCCCTGCGAGATTCCCAGCACTGTTTGCAACGACAGGTGGAACGGGAGCGGCTGATTAACACCCTGTCAACGGAAATTCGCAAAAGCATTCATGGCTCCAAGGAACAGGTGATTGGGTTTGCCTTGGAGGAAATTCGCCTGGCCTTGGGGGTTGATCTAACGACCTTTGCCCTGTATGACCAACCGGTTCATGATCAAGTGCATCAACCAATTGATCAATTCAATCAGCTCAATCAGTTAGCTCAGCCACTGGAGGATCAGCAACTCGGTGAGCCAATTAATCAACAAACTGACCAGCCAATTGACCAGCAAGCTGACCAGCCGGCCACAGAAACAATATTGGTGACCAATTCAGCAACTGATTCAGCAACTGAAGTGTTGGCAGAGGGGGCTTGGAGCATCGTGGCGGAAGCGAGAGATCCGGCCATTCCCTCGGTGATTGGTACTTACCATGAGTCCCAGTTTGGCTCGTTGCTGGCAGGGCTAACCCGTATGGAGGTGGTGCAAATTGACGATGTGAAGCAACTGCCTTTGCGAGAGCGGCTAACCCTGTCGCGGATGAAGGTTCGATCGCTCCTCATGGTGCCGGTGCGAATTCATGGCTCCCGAATGGCAGTAATTTCTTGCTTGCAGATGTCCCATGAGCATCGATGGCAGCCGGATGAGGTGGCGTTGGTGCAGGCGGTGGTGAATCAGGTGGCGATCGCTAAAAATCAGGCGGATTTGTTTGAGCGAACTGAAATGGCCGCCGCTGAAGCCCGGGCCAAGGCGATCGCCCTGGAGCAAGCATTGCGAGAATTGCGCCTGACCCAAACCAAATTGGTGCAACAGGAAAAAATGTCGAGTTTGGGGCAGTTGGTGGCCGGGGTAGCCCATGAGATTAATAATCCCGTGAACTTTATTTATGGCAACTTAGCTCATACGGAAGATTACAGCAGAGATCTATTGCGATTAGTGGCGTTATATCGCGACTTTTATCCTGATTTAGAACAGCCGATCGCTGACCTCATTGAGGAAATTGATCTGGACTTTTTGATGATTGATCTGCCCAAAATGCTTGATTCGATGAAATTGGGGGCAGAGCGAATTAAGGAAATTGTGCAATCGCTGCGGATTTTCTCACGCATGGATGAGGCGGAAATGAAGGTGGTGAATATCCATGAGGGATTGGATAGCACCCTGACGATTTTGAATGGGCGGATGAAACCGAAGAATAATCGGTTGGGTATTGAGGTAACTCGAGAGTATGGAACATTGCCAGAAATTGAGTGCTACGCGGGGCAGCTCAATCAGGTGTTTATGAATATTTTGGTCAACGCGATTGACACCTTGGAGGAACGAGATCAGCAGCGATCGATGGCGGAAATGCAAGCGAACCCGAGCCGAATTCGGATTATGACGGAACGCCGGGGAGAGCAAGCGATTATTCGGATTCAAGATAATGGTCTGGGAATTCCGCAGGAGGTGCAGCAGCGGCTGTTTGACCCGTTCTATACCACCAAGCCCGTGGGCAAGGGCACGGGGCTGGGATTGTCCATTAGCTACCAAATTGTGACCGAAAAACACGGGGGGACGCTGATTTGCGATTCGACCCCTGGGGCAGGCAGCACGTTTGAAATTACGATTCCACTCTGGCAGCCCAATGCGCCTTCTTGAGGGGCTGGTAGCCAAAACGCTGGGCACTGGGCCTGATGGGGTGATGTGGGCCCCAATCAGCAGCCAAGGAGGAGACGCGAATCAGGAGCCGATCGACTGGTGAGTCTGGGCAGCGGCTGGTAGGGGAGCCGGTGGAAATTGTCCCGATCGCACCTCTTGGCAGTAGGTTTCCGCCGCCGCAATCACCGCTGCTCCCAAATCCGCGTAGGTTTTGGCAAAAGGCGGGGTTTGGTCGCTCAAACCCAACAGGTCGGCGGTCACCAGCACTTGGCCATCGCAGGCATTGCCCGCCCCGATGCCAATGGTGGGAATGGTGAGTTCTCGGGTAATGCGCTCGGCCAGGGTGGCGGGCACATGCTCCAAAACAATGGCAAACGCACCGGCCGCTTCTAGGGCGAGGGCTTCGGCCAGGATCCGATCGCCCTCAGCGGGGCTGCGGCCCTGTTGTCGATAACCCAGTTGATTCACCGATTGGGGGGTGAGGCCCACGTGGCCCATGACGGGAATGCCCGATCGCACCAACCGAGCCACGGTGGCGGCCATTTCGGGATAGCCCCCTTCGAGCTTCACGGCCTGTGCCCCGGTTTCCTTCAGAATCCGACCGGCGGAGGCGATGGCTTCTGCCTCACTGGCTTGGTAGGTCAAGAAGGGTAAATCCACCACCACCAAAGCGCTCTCCACCCCACGGGCAACGGCGGCCGCGTGGTGAATCATTTGGTCGAGGGTCAGGGGCAGGGTGGTTTTGTAGCCCAGAGCCACCATGGCCAGGGAGTCGCCTACCAGCAGCAGATCAACCCCCGCGCGATCGAGCAGACGGGCCCACAGCCAATCCCAGGCCGTGAGAGCCGCGATCGGGCGACCCTGTTGTTTCCATTGCTGTAGCTGTTGAATGCGCAAGGCCAAATTCAGTTCTCCTGTTGCCCGATCGCAACGGTTTGGTTCGCAACCCTGGACATTGCCTGATTCTTGGTCTAGACCGAAATTCTGTGTAGACCGAAATTCTGTGTAGACCGAAATTCAACCACAAAATTCAACCCCAAAGGCCATCAAGCTGATGGATGGGGGAGTTTAGACTTTGCCGGTCGATCGCCCGACTCGCTCTCTAGCGCTTAATTTGCATGAGCGCCCTAGGGCCGGCGACCCATTTGTTGCAAGCGCACCCAAGCACCCAGGCTACAGAGCACCACCACCCCGGCGAATAGTCCCAACGGTGGGCCCGATCGCTGCGGTCGCACCATGGGCTGCAATTCTCCGAAGCCATTGGCCGGAGCGTTGGCGGTGGTGGAATTTTGCTGAAAACGGCGCTCACTATCGGTGGGCAGGAGAGACGGCGCGGGGCTGGGGCTGGCGGTGTTCCCGATCGCCCCTGAAACCTCTGGGTTTTGCCCCACTTGCAACGGAATCACTTCCGCTGGGCGATCCATCTTCAGCAAGCGGACGATCGCCACGCCGCCCACCAGCCAAAACAAAGCCCAAAACACAAATAGCCCAATCAAAACCCGCCCCCGCAACAGGCGTTCCAAAGCGGTCACCACCGTTGGCATTTGGGCCAGCCAGGCCGGTGACGGCCGACGACGACGCGATCGACCGATCGGGGCGAGGGCCGTTGAGGTGGCCCCGGTTCCGTCACTCGATCGTCCGGGCCGACGATGGCGCGATCGCCCGCGATTTCCGAAGGTAGGATTGGGCTGGGCTGAATCCTGGTCGGCGGATCTAGATTGACTAGGTTGATCAGTGGGGTCTAGTCCAGTGCGATCCAGTCCAGCGCGGTCTAGTCCAATGCGACCTATGGAGATCGATCGAGGGCGCTTTGCACCAATGATCGAGCCGCTGCGATCAGGATCGCCGGGCTGGGGCAGCGCCTCTGCTCTGGGTGCTGGTTCAGGCTTTGGGGCCGGTGTGGGCAGCGGTTGGGGCGATCGCGGCAACGGAGCCGATAGCGGCGGTGGCGGCCCATAGCGCGGCAACGGAGCGGGCGCGGCCGGCGGCATCGGGCGCGGCGGCAAGGCAGGCAACTGGGGCGATCCTCGCTTCAGGGCCGCATCAAAAGGATTCGATTCCCCATCCGGTAAAGAAGATGATCGCGATGCTCCAGCCGTCATTTACTGCGCCCCTTGTGCCACGGTATGACGTTCAATTGCTAGCGTTACCAATCGGTGTACTAATTCCGGAAAGGGAATTCCGGTCGCTTCCCACAATTGGGGATACATGCTGGTGGCGGTGAAACCCGGCAGCGTGTTGATCTCGTTCAAAAAGATTTCGCCCGTGGCTTCCACATAGAAAAAATCAACCCGCGCTAACCCAGCACAATCGAGGGCTAAAAAAGCCTCCTTGGCCATGGTTTGCAGGCGATCGACCACCGGGGCGGGCAAGGCTGCCGGAATCACCAAATCCGCCGCCCCGTCGGAATATTTGGTGTCGTAGTCATAAAACTCGCTCTCGAAGGTGATTTCCCCAATCACCGAGGCGATCGGCTGATCATTGCCCAGCACGGCGCACTCCACCTCCCGTGGTTTGCCCCCCGCCGCCGCTTCCACAATGATTCGTCGATCGAAACTGGCTGCACTGTCCAGGGCCGCTTCCAACTCAGCACGCGATCGGGCCTTGGCAATGCCCACGGAGGATCCGAGATTCGCCGGTTTCACAAAGCAGGGATAGCCCAAATCTGCTTCAAGCTGATCGCAAAGCTTCGGAAACACGCAAGGATTTGACCAAACTTCCGATCGAGTCACCAATCGATAGGCCACTTGCGGCAAACCCGCCTGGGCAAACAGCATTTTCATGGCGATCTTGTCCATGCCCGCTGCGGATCCCAGCACCCCCGACCCAACCCAGGGAACCTGCATCAGTTGCAACAGCCCTTGGACTGACCCATCTTCCCCATTAGGCCCGTGCAGCGTCGGAAACCACACATCCACCGTGCTGGCCTCGGGCGGAAATTGCCAGAGCGCCGCGCGATCGACGGGGCGATCGTCACTCGGCAACGGTTGCCCCGACTCCAAAACCCCTTGGGCCACCGCTGGCCCTTGCCAAAGTCCATCCTTTTGCAAATAGAACGGCAACACCTGATAGCGATCGCGATTGCTGTCTGCTTGCAGGGCCCGAGCCGCGGCCGCGGCCGATCGAATCGACACCTCATGCTCGCCCGATCGCCCACCAAACAACAGTCCAATACGCAGGGGATTGCTCATGTTGCCAATCGTTCCATTCACCCAAATCAAGACCCGTTTGCCAGCAATGGTCAACGTAGCTACCAGTTAATCACAGGTTGCTAAGAGTTGTGTCTAGGTTGTGCCTAGCCCGCCATTCCCTGGCCATCCACCCCCAAGGGCATCAGGGCCTGTTGTCAGATCGTCCAAAACCCTGATTCCAACCTTAGTGGATCAGCGAAGACAAGGGGCTTAAGCCCCTTGCTATGGCGGTTGAGGCATCGAAAATCAACCGTTTTCACCTGATTTCAGGAAATAACGACAGGCCTTACCCCCGATCGACCTCTGTGCCAAGATTTTTTAGCGAAATCCTCCAAAAAGCCCGCCTTTCCTAGGTTTGATGTAAATTTTCCTCTATCTTCCCTAGATTTTTACACTTGGCGAGTAAAGTCAAATACAACAACCCTAAACGCATTGCTAAATCTTGGTTTTTGCGGAATCGTCACTGCCCAGTCCGCTTCAATTCATTCACCCAATTCACTTGATTCACTTGATTCACTAATTTACCCAAATTGAATCACTTGAGTTGATTTGAATCGATTGGCATCCATTTGAATCGGTCTATGCTGATGAACCCCACTTGATAAAATTGCTTTGGCTCTAAATCTGGGCAAAAATTCTCGGCAGAAATCATCAGCCAAACAATCTTTGGTTGCTAATCTTTGATTGTCAATCTTTGAATGGTGATTGTGGTCATGAATTGACGAATTTGGATTTCAGATCTGAATTTCAATTTCCTCAAAAAATCCCCGCCTGAATTGCCCCACCGAGCGATCGCCCAAATCATCGCCCCAACCATAGTGACCATTAATCCATAATTTTTCAATTTCTCGAAAATGAAGCTTAATCAAGACTGAAATTAGCCTGAAAAATTGATCCAACTCCGTTGAGCCTTCAGGATCAATTGAGCCAGCTTTTCTCAGTGAAGTTTCATGAGTCATGTTTCCCATTGTGCCAGTCGTGCTTCACTCTCCTTGCAGGACTGATTCTCCATGATCGCCAAGTCTCGTACCGTGCTGCAATCATCCCCTCCACAGGATCCTTGGTCGCGTCCCCAATCGGCTGCCCGAGGAAATTGGTCACGGCGTTTGGCAGACCTCACGATCGGGAAATATCAACGACTCTTGAATCATTTTTCGCGCGATTGGAGTATTGCACGGAAAGTGTGTTGGGCTTCTGGAACAGCAATTTTTACAGCCATTTTGGGAACCAGTGTTGGCCTATTTGTGGGCAACCGCTATGCCGTCCAAACAGTGGCGGAAATTCGGGCTGCTGATATTCGCCAAGAGGAATTAGCGCACTTTGCAGACGACTGGATGGTCATTCTCAATTACCCATTCGAGTCTTTGTACTTGTTGCGATATCCATCACAATTCCAAGATCGCCAACGACAACACCTCGATAAATTGGCGGAGTTGCGCCGAGAGTTGGTGGAATTCTCGGTCACTATGAAAGACAAAGAAGATGGAATCGATGCGGCTCAGTGGCAACAATTAATGAATCGCCTGAATGAGTCGATGCGCCACTATCAGCGCTTTGCTTCTCCCCTGTTACAGTCATTGACCCTTCGGCCGGGATACACGACTCAGGAATATGAGGTGGCCCATCAGACTCTGGTGAATTTTCTGGTGAGCGATTCCTATCGATCGTTCTATTTAGAACTGAACAGCATTCACCAGGAACTTTTGACTGTTGCGGAAAAAGTAGAAGAACAGGAAAATATTGGCACTGACCAACTACAGGAAATTCGACAAATTCAAGCGCTGATTGTGGGTGGCAGTCTGTTCGTGAGTTTGCTGTTGGGAATTTTTCTGTCGTTAATGGCCGGCAAAACGATCACAACACCCCTGTTGGAGCTGACTGAAACAGTTCAAAAAGTTACCACAGAGAACAACTTAAAATTAAGGGCATCGATTACCCAAGAGGATAGAACCACTGCTGATTTATCCATGGCGTTTAATCAATTGGTTGAATGGGCCGATTTATATATGAGCGAGCTACACCAGGCTCAAAGTCGCCTCGTCCATTCGGAAAAAATGTCTAGCCTAGGCAAAATGGTGGCAGGCATTGCCCATGAAATTAATAATCCAGCGGGTTTTGTTTATAGCAATCTCTACCATGCCAAGAACTATGCCCAGGAGTTGCAAGCCCTAGTGGCGCTTTATCAAGAAGCCTATCCCAACCCTCCCCAACATTTGCAAGAGGCGATTCAAGAAAGCGATTTGGAATTCATTCAAGGTGATTTAGATCGCGTGTTTTCTTCGATGGAAGTGGGCACTGGTCGGATTCGCGATATTGTGAAATCCCTGCGAGTGTTTTCGCGGCTGGACGAGGCGGAATTCAAAACAATTGATTTGCATGAGTCGATCGAGAGTGCCCTCACGATTTTGGGCTATCGATTGCGGGAGCAGAATGAACGTCCGGAAATTCAAATTGTTCGTGATTATGGCCCTGTTCCCCCGATCGACTGTTTTGCAGGACAACTCAATCAAGCGTTGATGCATTTGCTGACCAATGCGATCGATGCCTTGGATGAGCGTGATCGATCACGAAGCTACCAAGAATGCCTCAATCAACCGAGTCAAATTCGGATCGCCACAGCCCTGTCCGACTCTGAGCACCTCACCATCACGATCGCGGATAATGGCCCCGGAATTCCCGAAGCCATTCAACCCAAATTATTCGATCCGTTCTTCACCACCAAGCCCGTGGGCATGGGAACGGGCTTGGGGCTAAGCATTACCTATCAAATTGTGGTGGAACATCATCGGGGACAACTGATCTGTCGATCGACCCTCAATCGAGGAACGGAAATCCTTGTGGTGTTACCGATCCATCGCGCCAATTCCTAGCACTAATCTGTCCTCCTAGAGGATGTCTGAAAAGCCAAAGTTGCTGCTCTGGATACCCCAGCAATCGACATAGACAAGGGGCTGAAACTCCTTGCCCCTAAAATAATTGGCGCTTCTATTGACGCTTCTACTAATGCTTGTGTCGATGCCTGGCCCGCACTAAAAGATACTTCTCAGACATCCTCTTAGATGGAGGAGCAAGAGTCCTTTGGGCGATCGCGTGCCAATTTGATATCTGTCACTCATGATCAAGGGGCTTGATGAAACCTTTAAAAAGCCCCCAATGCTTTGGCCTGCAACTATTCGAGCGCGGTAAACTACCCTTAGAGCGGGTTTGAATTGAAGAATTGTCTTCCCGAGTTTTTTACGATTGATCGATACGGTATTAACCATATAAGACAATCTCTACTCATAATCTGCCAAACCCAATAGGGGTTTAAGCTCTGCTCCAGTTTCGGTAAAGGTTTGATATGCAAGAACGCCAACAGTCGCCAAAGTCCTGAGGTTCGCAGCCCACATAGCTAGCAACTCGGCTGAGATTCAAGATCAGACGCTGCGCCGTAGTTGTGATTGCATTGGGTGGCTGGCGCTCCCAACTTTAGTTGTCCTGTTGTTGTGCCTCTTGCCTATTTAGGATCACTGGCCCATTGCCAATGCCCAAAGTCTCCCAATCCAAGGACTCAACGCCGTTATGACCGCCTTTGCTCAACAGCCGTCTGGTTCCGAACGCCCTAGGGTGGTTACCTGGCCGCGACCTGCCAAATCCCTTGCTGTTCAGGAGTCGATCGCCCAAACGTCGCTGATGCCCCACTTGGTGCCGGAGCTGCCTCGGTTTAACTGCCAAAGCCTGTTGATTCAGGCCCTCACCCATCGATCGCTCGTGCGGGAAAATCCACGGCTGGGTGAGGATAACGAGCGACTGGAATTTTTGGGTGATGCAATTTTGACCTTTGTTAGTGGGGCTTATTTGTATCGCCGCTTTCCCGATTTGGGCGAGGACGAAATGACCCGGCGGCGATCAGCCCTCGTTGACGAAAAGCAACTGGCTCAGTTTGCGATCGCCCTGAATTTGGGTCAGCAACTGCGCATGAGCCGAGGGGTTGAGCAGATGGGAGGTCGCCATAATCCCAACCTACTCAGCAGCGCTTTTGAAGCTCTGGTCGGGGCCTACTATCTCGATCAACATGGGGATGTGGAGATTGTTCGCCCCTTTGTGGAAGCCTTGTTTGACGCAGTGCCGATCGAAGAACTCCAGGCGCGATCGAGCCTTGATGTGAAAAATCAACTGCAAGAATGGGCCCACAAATGCGGTCTTTCCTTGCCGAAATACAACACCCAAAAGATTGCCGGACAGGATCACAATCCCCTCTTTTCCTGCCAAGTTTCGTTGGGGTCTCGAATTTTAGGAACCGGTCAAGGCCGCTCCAAAAAAGAAGCCGAAAAATCCGCCGCCGCCGCTGCCCTGGAAACCCTCAACCAGAAGGCCACCAGCAGCACGAACGCGCCGCGAGCGGCCTTGGCCTAACGGGCTTAACTAGCTTTGGCGAACTAATTTGGGCGAACTAATGTGGGCTGTATTCCCAGGGAATTCGCACCTCAGGGCGATCGCCGCCCAATATGAACCCAATATGAATAGGTTGTCTTAGCAAAGAGCGGGCAACAAAGCCTCACCGGTCAAACTGAAGGCTCGTACCTCCGTAATTTTGACGGGGACAATTTTGCCGCGCAGTTCTGCAAAATCTCCCGCAAAGAAGGTCAATCGATTGCCATCGGTGCGGCCCATCACCTGGCTCGGATTCTTCGGGTTCACATCTTCCACCAACACATATTCCGTGCGGCCAAAATAGCGCTGCGATCGCTCCGCCGCCTTAACCGACACCAGATGGTTCAACCGTTGCAGGCGATCGCTCTTGGTTTCCTCGTCCAACTGGTTGTCCCACAGGGCCGCAGGCGTGCCCGGCCGAGGCGAATAGGCCGCCGTATTGAGCTGATCAAAGCCAATATCCTCAACCAGCTTCAGGGTGTTTTGAAATTGCTCCTCCGTTTCGCCAGGAAAACCAACGATCGCATCGGCGCTAATCGACGCATCGGGCATATAGCGGCGAATCGTGTCAGTAATTTGCCGGTAGCGCTCGTGGGTGTAGCCGCGCGACATGGCTTTCAGCACCTCGTTATCGCCCGATTGGAACGGGATATGGAAATGCTTGCAAACCTTTGGCAGCTCGGCGCAAGTGCGAATCAGTCGCTCCGTGAAGTAGCGCGGGTGGCTGGTGGCAAAGCGCAACCGCTCAATGCCTGCCACGTCATGCACTTCCCGCAGCAAGTCCGTGAAGTTGTACTTATGCCGTCCGTCGGGCAAGCTTCCGGGCAAGTCGCGCCCGTAAGCGTCAATGTTTTGACCCAGCAAGGTCACTTCCTTGTAGCCCTGGCGACCCAACTCCTCCATTTCCCGGCGAATTTCCTCGGGATAGCGCGATTGCTCCACGCCACGCACCCCGGGGACGACGCAATAGGTGCAGCGCTCGTTGCAACCGTAAATCACGTTCACCCAAGCCGTAATTTGGCTATCCCGGCGGGGCTTGGTGATGTCTTCCATGATGTGGACGGGTTCCGTGGCCACCACCTGGCTGCCGTTGAACACCTGCTCCAGCAAGTCTTCCAGGCGATTGGCGTGCTGCGGCCCCATGATCAAGTCCACTTCGGGCACGCGCCGCAACAGTTGCTCGCCTTCCTGTTGGGCCACGCAGCCGGCCACCACGATTGTCAGGTCGGGGTTGGTTTGTTTGCGCTTGGCCTGCCGCCCGAGGTAGGAATAGACCTTTTGTTCGGCGTTGTCGCGAATTGTGCAGGTGTTGTAGAGAATCAGATCCGCTTCTTCGGGTTCTTCAGTCCAAGCAAAGCCCATGGTGTCGAGGATGCCGGCCATCCGCTCGGAGTCGGCCTTGTTCATCTGACAGCCGAAGGTGGTGATGTGGTAGCGGCGGGGTTGGTTGCTCATGGCTCTGGCGGGGCGATCGAGACTCTTTATTCTAGAGCAGGATGTTTCGATTCAACCGTCGTTGATCTGGGCTTTGGTTGGATGGTTCTCAAAACGCGAACTATGATTGACTTATGATTTTGCCAACTCTGTATCTTAATGACAACGTGATGTAATTCAAGTCAATGCCTGCGCCCCAACACCAACTGCGTCAAAAAAGGTGTTGATTTATGCAGAGTTTGTCTAAAAAGTACCAGTAACCTTTTTTGAAACCATGAAAATTCTGAACAAAAAAGATAGTGCCATTCTCTCTGCTTCAATCACAGCTTTTTTCCTGTTCTTCAATATGGTGAGTTGCCATCAGGGTAAATCTGTGCCTGAAACAACGCCAGCTAAAAATCCAGTAGATAGTTCAAAAAACCAGCAAAGATTTGACGGGATTAACATCACAGTTGCGACTATGGATAGACCAATTGGGGTAGGGGTTGAGCGCCGAACTCGTGAGTTTGAAAAACTCACAGGTGCCAAGGTCAATATAGTCACATTTCCTCAGAAAGAAGTTTTTCCATCTATGCAACGGGAGTTTTTGAATAAAACCAACCAGTATGATGTCGTTGTTTTCTCACCCCAATGGATGGCGGATTTTGTAGTGCCGGGATATCTGGAAAATTTAACAACTCGCGTTAAGGCCGATAGCCAACTGCAATGGGATGATATTGCGCCCTTTTTTCGAGATTTTACAGCCACCTATCAAGGGCAGATTTACGCTGTTCCGATAGATGGTGATTTTCAGATGATATACTATCGCACAGATATATTAGAAAAAGCAGGGATTTCCCCCCCGCAGACATGGGATGATTATATTGCTATTGCCAAAAAACTTCACGGACAAGACCTCAATGCTGATGGTCAAGCAGACTATGGTTCTTGCATGGCTAAACAGCCAAACCACGTCAGTCATCAGATGCTGTGGTCGGTAGTGTCTCCATTTCTCCAAAGCAAAGGAACAAAGGAAGGAGCATTTTTTGATCCCGAAACAATGAAGCCATTAGTAAATAATGCCGCCTTTTCTAAAGCCTTGGATATCTATAAAGAAACGACCAAATATGCGCCACCCAAAGAATTGACTTTGAACCTAGATGGAGCAAGAAAATTATTCTTGGATGGACGTTGTGCGATGACTGTAGATTGGGGCGACGTTGGTACATTAGCGATCGATCCAACTCTCTCGAAAATACTGGATAAAGTTGGCGCATCGATCTTGCCGGGTAGCAAAAAAGTACTCGATCGCAAAACAGGCAAACTAGTAGCCTGCGATAAATTTACTTGTCCCTACGCGATCGATGGCGTTAATCACGCACCCTATGGGGCAGTAGGTGGATGGGTTGGCGGGATTAATGCCACAGCCCAACCGAAAGTTAAAGATGCTGGCTATGCTTTGATTTCCTACATCAGTCAGCCCACCCAATCGAATGTTGACGTAACGATTGGCATTACTGGTTTTAATCCTTACCGAGTATCGCAATTTACCAATCGCGAAACCTGGTTAAAGGCAGGTATGAAAGAAGCCGCAGTTAGTAAATACTTGGGTGGGATTTCTGTAAGTTTAAAAAATCCCAACATGGTCTTAGATCTGCGTGTACCGGAAAGCGCTCTCTATCAGCGAGAAATTTTGGATGCTGCACTGACAAATTTTCTCGCAGGCAAGTCAAATCGTCAGGAAACGATGCGGAAAATCGAGCGAAAGTGGGAGGAAATTACAAATCAAACGGGTCGAGACTCTCAATTAAAAGCTTACCGAGCAAGTTTAGGAATTGAGTAATTGTCAGGAGTAAAGTCTATGTTGCACTGGAATCTGAGCACGAAAGTGATTGCTGCTTACTCAGGCTTAATTGCCCTGATGACTGGTGTGCTCACCACGACTCTTTATTGGCAGTTTAGCACCGCCCAGCAGCAAGCAATGCGCGATCGCCTATTGGACATACTCAGTCTAACAGTACCAGGAATTGACAGCGACTATCATTCGCTCACTTTAACCCCGAATGATACGGATAAACCTTATTACACAATTAATCTTACGACGCTTAAAACTGTTCAAGCAACTACCAAAGAAATCACTCGTATTTATACTCTTCGTCCGCAAGATAATGGTCAATTTACAGTTGTCTTAAATTACGCTCCCACATCAAAATCGTTGATATCAGTAGGCGATCGTCTAGTGAATTTGACTCCAATTCTCCTATCACAAGGAGCGCCTCTCTCTCAACCCAAAGTTGAGAAGGAGTTTTTGAGTAATGAGGATGGAAAGCTCGTATTGCATGGGTACGCACCCATCAAAGATCAATTCGGTCGATTAGAGGGAATTTTAGCAATTGAATTAGATGCCAGTTCGATCATGCGAACCCAAATGATAGGGGGTACGATTGCGCTGGGCATTTTCTTGATAATCCTAGCACTCACAGTTGCCATCGTTCGCTGGTTGGCGCGCTCGCTAATTGTGAATCGAACTCTGCGCCTAAATGCAGCCGCCAAACAAATTGCAGCCGGGGAATGGCATCAATCTCTAGTGGTTGATAGTGAAGATGAATTGGGAGAATTAGCCAAGTCTTTCAATTACATGGCGCAACAGCTACAAAACTCATTTACAGAACTCGAAGAATATTCGCAAAAACTAGAACAAAAAGTCAATGAACGAACTGTAGAACTAGAGCAAGCCAAATTATTGGCGGATTCTGCTAACCAAGCTAAGAGCGAATTTCTTGCCAATATGAGCCATGAATTGCGGACACCGCTCAACGGCGTGTTGGGCTATGCCCAAATTTTGGGGCGTTCCAAAGCCTTGCCCGATAAAGAGCGGCATGGGGTTAACATCATCCATCAATGTGGTTCCCATCTGCTGACCCTAATTAATGACATTTTGGATCTGTCCAAAATTGAAGCCCGCAAACTAGAACTGGCCCCAACGGCAGTGCACTTACCCTCCTTGATCCAAAGCGTGGTGGAAATGTGCAAGATTCGGGCTGAGCAAAAAGGCATTGAGTTTGTCTATCAGCCTAGTTCTCGGTTGCCCGATGGCGTTGCCACTGATGAAAAGCGGTTGCGCCAGGTGCTGATTAATTTGTTAGGCAACGCCATTAAGTTTACGGATCACGGAACAGTGACACTGCGGGTTGATGTGTTGCATTGCTCCGAGACCCAGGCATCCTTAATCGTTCAGGTTATTGATACGGGGGTGGGGATTGCTGAAGCAGACTGCACCAAACTATTTCAGGCCTTTGAGCAGGTGGGCGATCGCCACAAGCAATCTGAGGGCACCGGTCTGGGTTTGGCGATTAGTCAGCGGATTGTGCAGTTGATGGGGGGGCAGATCCAAGTCAAGAGTCAATTGGGTGTGGGCAGTGAGTTTTTCTTTACGCTCGACCTACGATTAGTGGAAGACTGGGCTAAACAGCAAGGGGGACTAGAAGGGAGCGATCGCATTGTGGGCTATACCGGCGATCGGCGAACGATCCTGATTGTGGACGATCGCTGGGAGAACCGGGCGGTCTTGCTGAACCTCTTAGAACCACTAGGCTTTAGGGTGATCGAAGCCCAAAACGGACGGGAGGGATTATCCTGCCTCCAATCTGAACAGCCCGATCTCGTGGTGACCGATCTATCAATGCCCGTGATGGATGGGTTTGAGTTCTTAAAGCAGATCCGAACCAGCACCCAGTTTCACCAGACTAAAGTGATTGTCTCCTCGGCCTCAGTCGCTCAGTTGGATCAAGACATGGCACTCAAGAGTGGGGGTGACGACTTCCTAGGCAAGCCTGTCGATGCCCAGGCATTGTTTGAGCTATTGTCTGCGCATTTGAATGTGGCGTGGATCTACGAACCCCCAACTGATGCTTTAGATCAGGTGGAAGTTAGCACCACTGATTGGATTGCGCCCCCCTACGAGACTCTATCAGCATTGTTGGTCTTAGCTCGACAAGCTAACATCAAAACCCTACGTGAACAGTTGGAGCATTTAGTCCATACCGATCAACGGTATACCTCCTTTGCTGAACCGCTGCTTCAGCTTGCCCAGCAGTTTCAGGCTGAAGAAATTGAGGACTTGCTACAACAATATTTAGAAAATCGGGTAGTACCTCAAAAGACTCAGTTGAAAGGTTGATTAGCATAGCTCAATATCTCTTAAATTAAGACCTAATGAGCTTGATAGTCCTCAATCAGTCAACTATAATGACCCTCTAGACTCATAAATTATGATAGTAAATATCGTCGTTTATCCACTCAATTTTCAAACGCTATTTGCCTGAGACCGGTTGTCATGCTTAACCGACGCCACTTCACTCGACTCTCTCTATTTAGCTTGGGGTTGGGATTAGCAAACTGTACGACCCCTACCAAAAAGTCCCCCAGTAACTCGGTTAAATCTCGCTTCGATGCCGATCTAACCATTTGGTGGGAACAGGGTTTTTTACCAGAAGAGAACGAGAGAGTTACTCAGATTGTTCGAGGGTGGGAGAAGCTCTCTGGTTTGACCGTGAACTTGAAGCTATTACCTGTAGATCTCATTGATCAGCAACTTTCTCAGTTGGTAACTGAACCGGGCAACCCCCATATTCCTGATATTGTTTATTCCGTTGGACTTGATACCAACCTGGCACCGAAATTGGCATGGCAGGATCAATTATTCGATCTATCAGAGGTAATTCTACCCATTAAAGACCGCTACACCCCCGTTGCCCTTTTCCATGTGAACTACCGAAACCAGGTGCGAGGGGAACGGGGCTACTATGCCCTTCCCTTGTGGCAGGCAGAAGACTACATCCACTACTGGGGAAACTTAGTAGAAACAATTGGTTTCAGCCCAGCCGATGTGCCAATGACCTGGGAACCTTTTTGGAAGTTTTGGCAAACGGCACAAACCCAGTTGCGATCGCGCGGCTATCCCGACATTTATGGCATAGGGTTATGCATGTCATCCATTGGGTTCGACACCTATACCTCATTGATGATGTTTCTCGATGCCTACAATGTCGAAGTCGTCACCCCTGAGGGGGAATTTTCACTCGAAGATCCCCAAAATCGGCAGCGGATGATTGCCGCCCTAGACGAATTCACTCGCTTTTTCACAGAGGGTTATGTCCCTCCTAGCGCCTTGGAATGGACTGGAGGAGGTAACAATAGCAGTTTCATCGATGGGGACATTTTAATGACACAAAATCTCACCCTCTCGATTCCACTAACACAACAATTACCTGCCAGCCAATACAACCAAGATGCAGCTAGACGGTATCAGCAAATTGTTACGATCGAGCGGCCTCAAAAGCCAGATGGCACCAACTTGTTAACGCGCAAGGGCATCAAACAAGCCATTGTGCCGAAAGCCTGTCCACACCCAGAAACGGCCAAAAATTTCCTAGCTTATTTAGTTGAACCCAAAAATATTAATCAGTTGATCACAGGCTTTAAGGGGCGAGTCATGCCTGTGATGCCCCAGTTGTTTGAGAACTCCCTCTGGAGCAATACTTCTGATCCTCATCTGGCAGCAGCCTTAAAGATTTACAATCGCCCCAGTTTGATTCCCTACGAAGTCACCCACCCTGCTTTCAGTGAAGTGCAAAGTCAACAACTCTGGGCAAAAACTGTTCTCAAGGTTTTGCAAGACAAGGACTCTACCACTGAAGCTAGTGATTGGGTGATTAATCAGATCAAAACCATTTGGACTAAGTGGGAGCAATCCATATGAAACGTTGGCTCAATCAAAGCCTACTAACCCAGTTAGTCAGCTACTTTTCATTACTGTCGATTGTCACCATCAGTGCTGTTGCAATCAGTTCATACTTTCAAGCGCAGGACTCGTTAGAGACAGAAGTTGTTAATCAACTCACAGTCGCTGCACAGCTCAAAACCTCTCAGTTGAACAAATGGGTTAAAGACCAATTGCGCGACATTTCATGGCTCAGTCAAGACAGTAAAATTCAAACAGCGATTAATACTTTGCTGACGACCGAGCCAGCCCAGCCGGCCTATCAAGCAGCCCGCCAAGCACTGAACCGATATATTGCTGAGTTGACCGCGATTAAACCCAATTTGCGCAGCATTCGGATCACCCGCAACAGTGGATTTGTGGTCTTTGCTTCCGATGACCCAACCCTCGAAGGTAGATACCGCCCCCTGGGCGATCCAGCAACCTACTTTACCCGCGATCGCCTAAATGTAGTGGTTCCCCATTTTTACATTTCTCCCAAGACGCAAAAGACAGCCATTACTGTTGCAACACCGATGATGGACAGTCAGGGTGAGCGGATGGCCGCCCTCGTCGTTGATTTAGATCTAGAAGAAGTGGATAGGCTAATTCGCGACAATACAGGTTTGGGCAAGACCGCAGAAACCTACCTGGTAGGTCGCGCCAAAGGCAAAACAGTTTTTATCTCGAAGCAAACCCCATCAGTAAACGCGAGTGCTGCACCCAACACTGAAAGCATCACTAGCGAAGGCATTGAATATGCGATCAACCAACAAAGTGGCTTTGGTCGCTATAGCAATTATCAAGGGGTGCCCGTGGTCGGCGTTTATCGTTGGCTACCTGAGCAAAATTTGGCCCTCATCGCTGAAATTAGCCAAGCCCAAGCCTTCTTACCGGCTCAACAATTGGCCAGAAATATTCTGTTGATTGGGTTTCTGTCTTCTGGGGTACTTTTGATTGCGGTTTATCTCCTATCCCGACGCATTACCCGTCCAATTTTGGCAATTGGCAATGCAGCCACCCATCTGGCTGCCGGGGATTTAACCCAAACCGTGCCTGTGCTCACAGAGGATGAAGTGGGTAAGCTCGCTCAAACGTTTAATCAAATGGCGGGCCAGCTTAAGGCATCGTTTAGCACCTTGGAGCACCGTGTGGCAGAGCGCACTGCTGAACTGGCCCAGGCGAAGGAGCAAGCTGATGCGGCAAACCAGGCCAAGAGTGACTTTTTGGCCAACATGAGCCATGAATTGCGCACTCCATTAAACGGAATTTTGGGCTATGCCCAGATTCTTGGGCGTTCCAAAGCCTTGCCCGATAAAGAGCGGCGGGGGGTCAAAATTATTCACCAATGTGGTTCCCATCTGCTGACCCTAATTAATGACATTTTGGATCTGTCCAAAATTGAAGCCCGCAAACTAGAACTGGCCCCAACGGCAGTGCACTTACCCTCCTTGATCCAAAGCGTGGTGGAAATGTGCAAGATTCGGGCTGAGCAAAAAGGCATTGAGTTTGTCTATCAACCCAGTTCTCGGTTGCCCGATGGCGTTGCCACTGATGAAAAGCGGTTGCGCCAGGTGCTGATTAATTTGTTAGGCAACGCCATTAAGTTTACGGATCACGGAACAGTAACACTGCGGGTTGATGTGTTGCATTGCTCCGAGACCCAGGCATCCTTAATCGTTCAGGTTATTGATACGGGGGTGGGGATTGCTGAAGCAGACTGCACCAAACTATTTCAGGCTTTTGAGCAGGTAGGCGATCGCCACAAGCAATCTGAGGGCACCGGTCTGGGTTTGGCGATTAGTCAGCGGATTGTGCAGTTGATGGGAGGGCAGATCCAAGTCAAGAGTCAATTTGGTGTGGGCAGTGAGTTTTTCTTTACGCTCGACCTACGATTAGTAGAAGACTGGGCTAAGCAGCAAGGGGGACTAGAGGGGAGCGATCGCATTGTGGGCTATGCCGGCGATCGGCGAACGATCCTGATTGTGGACGATCGCTGGGAGAACCGGGCGGTCTTGCTGAACCTCTTAGAACCACTAGGCTTTAGGGTGATCGAAGCCCAAAACGGACGGGAGGGATTGTCCTGCCTCCAATCTGAACAGCCCGATCTCGTGGTGACCGATCTATCAATGCCTGTGATGGATGGGTTTGAGTTCTTAAAACAGATCCGAACCAGCAACCAGTTTCACCAGACTAAAGTGATTGTCTCCTCGGCCTCAGTCGCTCAGTTGGATCAAGACATGGCACTCAAGAGTGGGGGTGACGACTTCCTAGGCAAGCCTGTCGATGCCCAGGCATTGTTTGAGCTATTGTCTGCGCATTTGAATGTGGCGTGGATCTACGAACCCCCAACTGATGTTTCAGATCAGGTGGAAGTTAGCACCACTGATTGGGTTGCGCCCCCCTACGAAACCCTATCAGCCTTGTTGGTCTTAGCTCGACAAGCTGACATCAAAACCCTACGTGAACAGTTGGAGCATTTAGTCCGTACCGATCAACGGTATACCTCCTTTACTGAACCGCTGCTTCAGCTTGCCCAGCAGTTTCAGGCTGAAGAAATTGAGGACTTGCTGCAACAATATTTAGCAGATTTAGAGAATGTTGATGGGGGAGTAGTTCATGTCAGATAGTATCAAAATTCTCGTGGTGGATGATACGCCCGCCAATCTAGAAGTGGTTACTGAAACCCTGTCCTTGGCAGGATATGCCACCTCCACAGCTATCAGTGGTGAGCGCGCCCTCAAGCGACTGCAAACCTACATCCCCGACTTAATTTTGCTAGATGTGCAAATGCCGGGGATGGATGGATTTGAAACCTGTCAGCAGTTGAAGGCGAATCCGGTGACTGCTCATATCCCCGTGATTTTCATGACTGCTCTAACGGATATAGATAGCAAAGTCAAAGGGTTTTCGCTGGGGGCTGTCGATTACATCACCAAACCGTTTCAAGAAGCAGAGCTGTTGGCACGGGTGAATACCCATCTGCAACTCAGTTCTTTAACCAAACAGCTTGAACGTCGGGTTGAAGAGCGAACTGCTGAGTTGCAATTAACCCTAGACCAACTGTCGCGATCGCAATTGCAACTCATCCAGGCTGAAAAAATGGCTGCCTTGGGTAATCTGGTGGCTGGAGTTGCCCATGAAATCAACAATCCGATTGGGTTCCTCAGTGGCAGCATCCGCCATACCAAGGACTATGCAGAAGCCTTGCTGGAGCATCTGAGTCTATACCAGCAACAGTATCCCCAGGCTGTTCCGCTGATTCAAGAGCATGCCGATGATATTGATTTGGAATTCTTGAGCGAGGATTTTCCAAAAGTACTGGCCTCGATGAAGAAGGCTACGGAGTGGATTACATCCATCAGTAACAACCTCAGAACATTTTCTCGGGCTGATGTAGCATCCAAAGTCAGAGCCGACCTACATGAAGGTCTTGACAGTACCTTAATGATTTTGAAATATCGCCTGAAAGCCAACGAATTTCGACCTGCGATCGAGGTCATTAAAGACTATGGGGATATTCCAGTAATTAATTGTTGCCCGGGACAACTGAATCAGGTGTTTATGAATATTTTGGCGAATGCGATCGATATGTTTGATGACATGGCTCAAGGACAGTCTTTCGATCAACTAACAGCTCACCCCCAAGAGATTACGATTCGGACAACTGCCGATGCAAACCAAGTACAGATTCAGATTTCTGATAATGGTAAAGGTATGACAGAAGAGGTAAGGGAGCGAATTTTTGACCATTTATTTACGACGAAAGACGTCGATAAAGGGACGGGATTGGGTCTGACGATCGCCCGTCAAATTGTGATCGACAAACATAGCGGCAGCCTAGAGGTGCAGTCTACCCCAGGCGAAGGCACTGAGTTCTGTATTCGACTGCCGATCGCGGACTGAGCAGACAATTCTGCATAATTTGCATAAACAGTTGCGGATAGACTCAATGCGGCAAGGCAGTACAATAAATAGTTGTATCGGCGGCATAAAGATTGTTGCAGAAGATGCTAAAGTTAGCCGCCACTGCGAAACGCAATCATTCAATCTATAATCACCCTTTCCATCTTTCTATCAGTGCGATACTTCTAAGAAAAAAGCACAACAGCTAGCTGAATTCTTTGGGTTGCCCTACACAGTCTCTCTCTAATTCTTATCTGAATCATAGGAAGCAAGGGGTTTAGTCCTCTTATTTCTACAATCTAAATCATGGCTTTTGAATAGAGATGGCAGTTGTTTATTGTCAGCGATCGCGTGTGAAATCAAACAGCTTGACTGACGATCACCCCAAGTTTTTTCATCACTTGCAAAACCGTTGCCAAATCATCCGCGCGATCGAGAATTAATTCTGGTGATTTGTCGTACTGCCAACTGTAGAGAGGCGTATCGGCATCATCAGGAAATGTCAGCACCTTGGCTAGTTTTAAGAATACAAAACTACTGCCATTGGTGACTAAGCCAAACCGCGCTTGCCGATCGGGAGCTGCTGCCAACATATAACCCAGCACCTGCGGAATCCCTACCTTGACCGAAAATTCAGCCCGCTTAGATTCGATCGCCAACACCCACAAACGACCCATCAACACCAAAATATCCACCCGGCCGCGCAGCTTTTCGCCCCCCATTGGGTTAGCCTCCACGGGGCGATCAACAACAATTTCTACTGAAGTTTCCGTATCCACATAGAACGGCGGCAAAAAGAAACCGGCAAGATCCAACAGCGGAGCCACCACCGCCAACTTGACCGTATTTTCGAGCACCGATCGCCGCTCCAAGTTGGCATAGCTGGCTTGAATGCGTTGCAGCCGATCGCGATCAATCGCCTCCAACTCCGGCAACGGATCGCGCCACTCCCGAAAGAAATCAGGATCATCACTGCGCTGGAGACCAAACCGCTGTTCGAGATCCTGGAGCGTCAGTTGTTCGATCGCCACCGTTGTTGCCATCTGTGCCTCAATCCTCAACCATTACCGCGCCTTGGCCCCGATCCTAATCGCTCCCCACGGGTCAGAGGGTTACGAAATTGATACACTGGTGCAGTTGCCCCGCAACAGGCTTGCGATCGCCCCTCAGCCGGATGCGATCCGGTCGATCGCCCTGGCCGCTTGCCCCTCAACCGCCCTTCAACGATTCAAGTAAGGAATTTCTAACCCAATGACCGTCGCGCCCGTAAGTTTGCCGCAACTGGTAAAACACGAAGTTAAAGACCTGTCCTTGGCCCCCATGGGTCGCCAGCGGATTGAATGGGCGGGCCGAGAAATGCCGGTGCTGCGTCAAATCCGCGATCGCTTCGCCACCGAAAAGCCCTTCGCCGGCTTGCGCCTGGTTGCTTGTTGCCACGTCACCACCGAAACCGCCCACTTGGCGATCGCTCTCAAGGCCGGTGGCGCGGATGCGGTGTTGATTGCCAGCAACCCCCTTTCGACCCAGGACGACGTGGCCGCCAGCCTCGTGGTCGATGAAGGCATCTCGGTTTTTGCCTACAAGGGCGAAGACACCGAAACCTACCTGCGCCACGTCAACATCGCCCTCGACCACAAACCGAACGTGATCATCGATGACGGTTCCGACGTGACCGCCACCTTGATCCAACAGCGCCAAGACCAAATCGCTGACCTGATTGGCACCACCGAAGAAACCACCACCGGCATCGTCCGCCTGCGGGCCATGCTGCGCGATGGCGTGTTGACCTTCCCGGCCATGAACGTCAACGACGCGCAAACCAAGCATTTCTTCGATAACCGCTACGGCACGGGCCAATCGACCCTCGACGGGATCATCCGCGCCACCAACGTCCTGTTGGCCGGCAAAACCGTGGTGGTGGCTGGCTATGGCTGGTGCGGTAAGGGCACGGCCATGCGGGCGCGCGGTTTGGGCGCAAACGTGATCGTCACCGAAGTGCTGCCTGTCCCGGCGATCGAAGCCGTGATGGATGGTTTCCGCGTGATGCCGATGGACGAAGCCGCCGCCCTGGGCGACCTGTTCATCACCGTCACCGGCAACAAGCACGTGATTCGCGGCGAGCATTTCGCCAAGATGAAGGATGGGGCGATCGTCTGCAACTCCGGTCACTTCGACCTGGAAATCGACCTGAAGGCCCTGAAGGCCCAATCGTCGGAAGTGAAGACCGTCCGCAACTTCACCGAAGAATATCGCCTGACCAGCGGCAAGTCCGTGGTGGTGTTGGGCGAAGGCCGGTTGGTGAACCTGGCGGCGGCGGAAGGCCACCCCAGCGCCGTGATGGACATGAGCTTTGCCAACCAAGCCCTGGCTTGCGAATATTTGGTGAAGAACAAGGGCCAACTGGAGCCGGGTCTCTACTCGATTCCCGATGAGGTGGATCAAGAGATCGCCCGTCTGAAGCTGGCGGCCATGGGCATCGCGATCGACTCCCTGACCGCTGAACAGATCGAGTACATGAACTCCTGGACTGAAGGCACATAATCGCCCCAGTCTGAACCCTCATTCCTAGTGCGGGGCAAGGGGCTTAAGCCCCTTGTCTTGCCCTCAAGGGCTTGATGTTTGATTGCGCGATCGCACACCCAACTCATCGATTTTGTTCACCGCGTTATTCTTGCTTTCTATGAAAGAGTGGATTGTTGAAATTATTGGTTCCCTGGGCTATTTCGGCATTGGGTTCCTGATGTTTTTGGAAAACCTATTTCCGCCGATTCCTTCCGAATTGATCATGCCCTTGGCGGGGTTTACGGCTTCGCAGCCCAATAACAACCTAGAACTGATTCCGGCGATCGCAGCGGGTGTAATCGGCACGGTTTTGGGAGCCTATCCCTGGTACTACATTGGCAAACTGGTCAATGAAGAGCGCCTAGAACGTTGGGCAGATAAATACTTCAAATGGATCGGGATTTCCGGCGAGGATGTGGGGAAATCCAAAACCTGGTTCCAAAAGCATGGCGCTAAAGCTGTGTTCTTGGGTCGGATGGTTCCGGGAATTCGGACACTGATTTCACTCCCGGCGGGCATTGAAGAAATGCCGCTCGTTCCCTTCACGATCTACACCACCCTTGGCACGATCATTTGGACAACGGCTCTCACCACCTTGGGCTACAAACTTGGCTCCAACTATGAGCTGGTTGATGAATATCTCAGCCCGGTTTCTAAGATCGTGTTGGGGATTTTGGTGTTGTGCTTTGCGGCTTGGTTGCTCAAGAAAAACCTGGATTTACGCAACAAGGGTAACGGTTAAAAAGTGGGTAACTGGTGGAGGGTGTAAGGCGTTACGCTCCTACGAAATGACTGCCAAAATAATAGTCACGTGAATCGGGGTGGGCTGGGCCTGCCCCGATTTGTTTGGGATGAATTGAGCTGGTTAGAGATCAACAACCATGACAGAAGTGGCGGCGATCGCCCTGGATATTGGGCGCAAACGAATTGGGGTGGCGGGGTGCGATCGCCTTGGGTTACTGGCCAGCCCGATCGCCACGATCGAGCGGCAATCTTTTGAGCAAGATGTGGCAGCGTTGCGGGCGATCGCCCAAGAACGCCAGGCTACATTGTTGGTGGCCGGGTTGCCCTTGACGATGGATGGGGAAGACAGCGCCCAAACCCGCCACGCCCGCAAGTGGGCCAAGCGCTACGCCACGGCGATCGGGCTGCCGTTTGTGTTGGTGGATGAGCGGCTGAGTTCGGTGGAAGCCGAGGAACTGTTGCGATCGCGCGGCCTCCAACCCTCGCGAGACAAGGGCAGCATCGATCGCTATGCGGCGGCGGCGATTTTGCAACGCTGGCTGGATGAGCAGCGGATTTGAATTTAGTCAGAACCAGTCGCTATCCTGGGAAGAGATAGCCCACTGCATTGGTTTTGGAGGATCGGTAAATGACCGCTAGCCTAAGCGCTCCGGTTGCTGCTGAGTCAGCCCCAGAGGCGATCGACCTAAACCAGTTTTTGGCCCTGCCCGATACCCAGCCGGCCAGTGAATTCATTAACGGCAAAATCATTCAAAAACCAATGCCGCAAATTGAGCATAGTGCACTGCAAATGGACTTGGGCGCGGCCATCAATGCGGCTTTGAAAACTCGTAAAGTTGCCCGTGCCTTTTCTGAGTTGCGATGTACCTTTGGCGATCGAGCGATTGTGCCAGACTTGGTGGTTTTGACTTGGGATCGAATCCCGCGTGACATTAATAATCGATTAGTCTCGCGCCCAATTACCGAAGCTCCAGACTGGGCGATCGAAATCTTATCGCCCAAGCAAGAAAGCCTGGGTATCATTGACAAGCTATTGCACTGTGCTCAGCATGGAACGCAAATGGGCTGGCTGATTGACCCCGATCAAAATGGTGTTTTAACAATTAATCATGATTGCCAAATTTCAGTTTTTCGGGATGCAAACGATCGCTTGCCTGTGCCTGAGTTCGCGGCTGAATTTCAACTCACGCTGGTTCAGCTCTTTGATTGGCTAGCAGTTGATTAATCGCTTTAATCATTTTGATCATTAGGTTCTGGGTGATGATGAGTTCGGTTGTCCTTGGTAATGGAAATACCAGGCCTTGGAACTGCGAATCGCCAACCACAAAAGCATCAGGGCGATCGTGCCCCCTTGGGTGGGCGCATCAAAGGCAAATAGCACCAGAAAAATGCAGAGGGCATCTTGGGTGAAAATTGCCCAAAGGGGCAGCCCTCCTAATCGAAAAAACCAGCCCACCTGCACCAGTTGCAAAACCAGGGCCAACAGGCCTCCCACAATTCCCAACAGCACGGTGATTTGATCCGTCCGATCGGCTGCTTGGGCGATCGCCATTCCCATCACGGCCCCAGCCAAGGGACTAAATACCAATTGCACCAACTGCAAAATTCTTTGCCCCAGCAGTTTTTTGGAAGCAAACAGCTCAAACAGAGACCAACTGACCAGCACCCCAAGCACCCATTGCGGCGACAGTTGCGACAGCAGCGGCACTCGTGACCAGAGACGATCGCCCTGCAAGAGGCCAATCAACAACAGCGGCAGGGCAATGCGCATCCCTCCCGCCGCCGAAGCTGCCAGCACCGCTAGGAGTTCAACCATGACAATGGGCGCATCCCATAGAAACCTGAACTCGTCTGTAATTGCACCATCGATGCCCCTTTTTGAGTCAATGCCCCTTGTTGAACTGTTTCTTCCAGGATCGGTTGTTGAGATCCGCAAAGGATGGGGGTCGATCGCTCCAATCACAAACTCGGGACGATCGACCCATGCGACTCGGAAATTTCCCAGTGGCCTTGAACTTTAGGCGATTTTGGTTCACTCAGCACGATCGAGAGCCATGGGCGATCGCCGTTGCCTAACCTAGAGTGCCACCAAGTCCGCCGTCAGCCGCTTAAAAGCCAGTCGCTCGTTTTCAATATCAACCCAAATCGTGTCACCCTCGGTAAACTCACCCCGCAAAATGCACTTAGCAATTTGGGTTTCCAATTCCCGTTGCACGGCGCGTTTTAAGGGGCGCGCGCCGTAGGTGGGATCGTAGCCAACCTCTGCCAAGAAGTCGATCGCCGCTTCTGACAGTTTCAGGGCCATTTTCTTCTCCGCTAAACGGGCTTCCAACCGCTGGGCTTGAATTTGGATAATTTGGCGCAATTCCGATTTTTCGAGACCGTGGAAAATGATGATGTCATCAATTCGGTTCAAGAATTCTGGGCGGAATTGCTCGCGCATGGCCGCCATCACCCGCGTTCGCATTTCTTCGTAGCGACTGTTATCGGCCGCCAATTCCAAAATGTATTGGGAGCCAATGTTACTGGTCAAAATGATGATGCTGTTTTTGAAATCAACGGTGCGCCCTTGGGAATCGGTCACTCGACCATCATCCAAAATTTGCAGCATGATGTTGAACACATCCGGGTGCGCTTTTTCAATTTCATCAAACAGAATCACGGAATAAGGACGACGACGAATGGCTTCTGTGAGTTGTCCGCCTTCTTCATAGCCCACATAACCGGGGGGCGCGCCGACCAAGCGCGAAACCGCATGTTTCTCCATGTATTCCGACATATCAATTCGCACCATTGCTTCTTCGGTGTCGAATAGATAAGCCGCCAAAGATTTAGCGAGTTCAGTTTTGCCCACACCCGTGGGGCCCAGGAAGATAAAGCTGGCGATCGGGCGGTTAGGGTCGGCCAGCCCCGCCCGCGATCGCTGAATAGCATCGGCCACCGCCGTGACGGCCTCATCTTGGCCAATCACTCGTTGGTGTAGCTCGTCTTCCAAATGCAGCAGTTTTTCCATTTCGGAAGCAATCAGTTTGCTGACCGGAATGCCAGTCCACTTGGCAATAATTTCAGCAATATCAGATTCACTGACTTCTTCTCGCAGCAGAATTTGACCGCTCGATTGCTGAGTCGAAATGGTCTGTTCGATGGTCTGCAATTGTTGATGCAGTTCATTCAGGGTTCCAAACTTTAATTCAGCGGCCCGGTTGAGATCATAGTCTCGCTCCGCTTGCTGAATTTCTAGTTCCACCCGATCGATCTGTTCCTTGAGGGCTTTTCGTTGCTCCAACAGATCTTTTTCCTGTTGCCATTGGGCGTTCAGATGGCTTTGGGTTTCCTTCAGGTCTGCCAGTTCCCGATCGAGTCGTTCCAGTCGCTCCTTGGACGCTGAATCACTCTCTTTTTGCAAGGATAAGCGCTCCATTTCCAGTTGCAAAATCTTGCGATCAATTTCATCTAGTTCCTCTGGCTTAGAGGTAACTTCCATTTTCAACTTGGCTGCGGCTTCATCCACCAGATCGATCGCCTTGTCCGGCAAAAATCGATCGCTAATGTAGCGATTAGAAAGGGTTGCCGCCGCCACCAAAGCACTATCGGAAATCTTGACGTTGTGGTGAGTTTCATAGCGGTCTTTCAATCCTCGCAGAATTGAAATCGTATCCACCACCGAAGGCTGATCAATATAAACCTGTTGGAATCGCCGTTCCAATGCCGCGTCTTTTTCAATATATTTGCGGTACTCATCAAGGGTGGTGGCTCCAATACAGCGCAATTCACCTCGAGCCAACATCGGTTTTAGGAGGTTACCGGCATCCATGGCCCCCTGCGTTGCCCCTGCGCCCACAACGGTGTGAATTTCATCGATGAAGAGAATGATATTCCCTTCAGAATCCGTCACTTCCTTGAGCACTGCTTTCAGACGTTCTTCAAATTCCCCGCGATATTTGGCCCCAGCAATCAGTGCGCCCATGTCAAGGGCAATCAGGGTGCGATTTTGCAAGGATTCTGGCACATCTCCTTTAACAATTCGCTGAGCCAATCCTTCAGCGATCGCGGTTTTGCCCACCCCTGGCTCGCCAATTAAAACAGGATTATTTTTGGTGCGACGCGACAAGATTTGGATGGTGCGGCGAATTTCATCATCCCGGCCAATGACTGGATCGAGCTTCCCTTGGCGGGCATATTGGGTGAGGTCTCGGCCATATTTTTCAAGAGCTTCGTATTTCCCTTCTGGATCACGATCGGTCACGGTTTGATTGCCTCTCACTTGTTTAATTGCTTCCCGCAGTTTGGCCTCATTTAGCCCAACTTCATCAAAAATCTTGCGACCACAACGATCGTCCTTGGCAAACCCCAACACGAGGTGTTCGATCGAAAGATATTCATCACCAAATTCCTTGCGAAAAGCCTCGGCCCGATCGAGCAACTTATCCAGGCTTTGTCCCAAATAAACGGAGCCAATATCACCGGAAATTTTGGGCTGTTTCTGCAAAAATTGATCCGCTAATTCTTGTAAGCGACTGGGCTGGGCTCCGGCCTTGCTAAAAATACTGGTGGCTAATCCCTCTTGTTCTAATAATGATTTGAGTAAATGTTCTGACTCTAGCTGTTGTTGGCGATTTTGCTTGGCAACTTCTGGCATTTGGGCAATCACTTCCCAAGCCTTGGTGGTGAACTTATTGGGATCAGTGGGTTGCATGGGGTGTTTGGGGTGTGCAGGAATTACTCCGGTAGGGATCAGCCTCCGCTGCACAACCGTAGCGTTATTGTAGGCAGGGAGGGCGATCGAGCGCGATCGGCTTTTACGACCCAAGGGGTGGGGGTTTGCCGTCTGGGGCAACCCTGGCAGGAACGCGATCGCGCCGAGCTGAGCCACTCCCGATCGGGTCATCGTTCAGGCTCGCCCTTTGTCCCCGGTGCTGCTGTTATCCGTTTCCGGCAACCTTGTCGCGATTTTGCCGTGATTTTGTCGTGATTTTGCTGCGGTGCAGGGGGATTCAGATGACTGGGGCGCGGCGCGATCGCCTCCTTTTCAGCCAAGACCAACTGAGTCAGGTCTAGCCGTTCCGGGGTCAGTTGCATGGGTCAGTTGCATGGGTCAGTTGCATCGGTTCGATGGTCAGCCCTTTGAGTCGAATCAGTGGACGCTGTGGGTTGCGGTCAGACCGGGCGATCGAAAAGCGGGGAGCTGCTTAGGATAGAAAACAAATCGCAACCCATCAGGAACGGTTGACCGAATCTGCCGCTCGTTAAATCGGGTAAAGCTCAGGCGAAACTGACCATTAAAGGAAACTGAATATGAGTGAAAAATATGACTGAAAAAACAAGCGATTGGCAAACTTTGCTCCTGTCGCCTACGGACTTTCAAACCCTAACTGGCGTTCCTTTCAAAGATGCTCAAGATCTGTCTAAAGCCTTGTATCAAAATCGCAAATTGTCTAAATGGCAAGCAATCGGTAAGCGTTGCTTGAAATATGCTTGGAATGGATTTTGGTTTTCGATTATTTGGGCAATCTTGCTCGGAATTTTTGTGATTCCAATTGCCATTGGTGGTTTTTACTTAGTTCGCCTGTTGGGCTTGTTTGCCGGAATCAGTGTCATTAACATTGTGCGCTGGTCTGCCGGTGTTTGTTTGCTGACAGGGATTCCCATGTCCATTTGGTTTTCTTGGGATGAAGAGAAAAAACAAGATACCTTGCGATCGCTCCTGCCCTTGACCCAAGAGGTCGAAAAATTTAATCGACTGGTACGCGCAACGGATGTGAAGGCTCAACTGGCCCAAGCCTCTGGAAAGGTAATTAGCCCTGAGGAACAAGCCCAAACAATTGCCACCCTGAGCCAACTGCGATCGGAGCTGGAAAATGCCTTGAAAGTGGAACGGGTGTTACGTGAAAACCAAGATGTGGTGATGGCGCAAGTGGATGCCTTTGAAGGGGCTACCCTGGGTCAGCATATGCAACTGGTGACGGATCAAGCCCTTGAATATGGTCAGGTACTTGATGACGCATTAAAACTGGGCGATCGGGTTCGGAACGAGCTAAAAACGTTGCATAATCGACAAGATCAATGGAATTCTGACTAATTTCGCAGGAATGACTCAGAAATTATTCAGCATTCTCTCAACAATTTTCGCCATCCCCTAGCAGGGACTGAACAATCGCGCGTACACTGGACGCAATCTTTTTCTCAATTGCAACCTCACGCAGAGAGCCTGAGTTATGAATTTCAAGCGGTGGAGCAGCCAACTGATTGCCATGGGTCTGATCGGGGTTACAGTCCTCGGCACAGCGATCGAAGGAGCCTTCGCCCAATGGGACAATACCCGACCGGAAAACCGCATTGCGCGGATTCGGTTTCGCAACAATAATCCTCGTAGTTTATACGCCCTCTATATTGCACCTCGCTATTCAGGGGATTGGCAGGAACTCTTAGGCGATCGCATTTTAAAATCCGGTGAAGCGATCGACTTGGAATTTAATTACGACAACCTTTATCAATCTGGGTGTAACTACAAAATCAAAGCCATTTATTCTGATGGTTCCCAGACGGTCTTGGAAGAACAGCCCTATGATCTCTGTGGATTGCGCCAAGTACAATTTGGCCCCTATCCCTCGATCGATCCCTACCGTCCCAATTAATTGCTGTTCAGGACATTTTCTCAATGTCAATTGATGCCTGTTGATGGCGACTGATCATACGACCCTTACCTAAAACGATTAGCACGCCATATTGCAGATGCCATATGGTAGATGCCATGACGTAATGATTCGGTGAGCATTGCTCACCCTACGGGCTATTGTTGATGGCGACTGACCATAACTTCAACTGATCGCTAGCCATTTTCAAACTAATTTAGGCAAATTTGCCTACTGCAATCCGTCAGATCTGATCAGTTGAAGTTTCTGGGGGAATGATCCCAAATTCTGATAACTGAATCTGCCTAATTTCGTCGCTCAATTCCGTTAAAATTCCAATAAAATTCCAAGACTCTCCGATCTCTCCCTGCTCTTGCTCTTGCTGTGCCCTTGACCCCTTGGCGACGGATTTGGCGCAATCGCCCTAGAGGTATCCCATCCTTTCGTAGTCTGTTGCGCGCTGGCTTAACCCGTTGCATCAACCTTCTCTTGGGAGATGGGCGACATCTCAATGAAGCGGAATTTGATAGTTATGTTGCCTGGCGATCGGCACTGATTCATCAGCGCTTGATGCTGGGATTTCGCCTAGGAGTCATTTATTTCAGCACATTCTCAATTCTGATTGCCTTTGAAGAATCCAGTAAAGGCGACCTGTTCAGCGTGCGTTTAATTCGCCATTTGATGGCAATTGTTTTAATTTTTGCTGGCAGCCGTGAAACCCAGTCTTTAACTGAACGATATTTGGTTCCGGCATCGATTGCGGAGGGCTATTCTGCTGTTTCTCGTCAAACAACTCCTAACCCAACTCCTAACCCAACTCCTAACCCAACTCCTAACCCAACTCCTAAGAATATTGTCCCAAAGCCCTTAAGCCAGGGTGGAAAATTGCCACCTCTGATTCAGCCGAAGCGGCCTGAGCGCTTGAGCTTGGATCCGGTGATTTTTTCATCCCAATTTGGTCTATTTTTACTGCTTTCAACCACGATTTCGGTGGTGACTAATTTACCCAGCCATTGGGGAACACCCGTCATGCCCGATTTGAAGGGCTGGACATTAGGTTTTTTTAGTATTGCGGCTGTGCTACCGTTTCGCTGGCATTGGCATCTCATTTCCCACCTCATTGCCTATGTGAATTATGTTTTGACCAATGGCTTGATGGGTCAGGCAATTTTTCCAGAGCCTTTGGATCCTGGACAAGTTTTGTTTGATATGGTGTGGATTTCTTTGATGTCAACTTTGGTGGTTGGCCTCTATGAACGCCTATCTCGCACTGAATTTGAAGTTCGCAAACAACTGCGCCAAGAGCAGCGACGTTCGGATCAATTGCTCACCAATATTTTGCCGCGCAGTGTTGCCGATCGACTCTTGACGGATTCGTCCCAAATTGCAGATTTATTCCCAGAAGTAACGGTTTTATTTGCGGATTTAGTGGGGTTCACGCCCCTGGCTTCGCAACTGCAACCGGGCGAAACAATTGAATTACTCAATCGCATGTTTTCGCTATTTGACCAGTTGGCGGAGTTCCATGGCCTTGAAAAAATCAAGACCATTGGCGATGCCTACATGGCGGCGGCAGGTTTGCCGAATCCCAACCCTAACCATGCGGCGGCGGCGGCGGATATGGCTTTGGCGATGCAGCGGGCGATCGAGCAATTGAATCAAACGTCCCGCTATCCCCTCTCCATTCGGGTGGGACTCCATTCGGGGCCCGTGGTGGCGGGTGTGATTGGGCTGCGAAAGTTTGCCTACGATTTGTGGGGGGACACGGTGAATGTGGCCAGCCGCATGGAGTCTCAAGGATCGCCAGGCAAAATTCAAGTGACTCAAGCGGTGTTCGATCGCCTGGGGGGAGAAGCGAGCCTTTATCGATTAACCCAGCGGGGGGTAATTGCTGTGAAAGGCCGAGGCGACATGTTGGTTTATTGGCTAGAGGAAGCCCCTAAGAACTAACGGCAAGCATCCACGGAAACGACATACACTTTCCCGATCGATCCTGTGTTGCCTACCTTCACATTTACCTGAAACGGTTGAATGTTTTGGCCGGGCCGACGACGTGGATAGGCAGGCACTTGCACCAGTTGATTCGCTTCAGCATTCACCCGTTCGTCATAGAACTGATCGTTGCTGCTGTCCCCATATTTGAGGAACATTTCAGACTTGTAGCTGCCGGAGTCTTTAAAAAATAAACTGACTCGAAAACTGGTAAAGCTTTGATTGCTAGGAACAACAAAATCGGTGTTCCAATTGTTGCGCGTAAACAGCAGGCTAGGGGCCGAAACCCGCTTCACTACTTCGGGGTCGTTGCCACCAACGGGCATCAGGGGCACGGGGCGGCGACATTCCACCACGGGGGCGCTGCGGTCTTGGGCTTGGGCGTTGATGTGCAGTCCTGCCAAACCAAGGCCAAGGCTGGTGAGGGCGGCGATCGCGAGCGGCCGTTTCATAGCGCGCGGTGGTGTTTCTCAAAAAATGCCCTTTAAGATTAACCCAAGGTCTTGCCGCTGCGTAAAGAGTTATGGAGCACGGGGTTAAACTAAAGGCTCTGAACCGAGAGGAATTTGAGGCGATCGCGTGGCGGCAGAGCAAGATCAACCAGATCAAGAAGCAGTCTTTCACTCGCTGAATTCATCGCTAGACCCTGCATCGGGGGCGAGTGCTGTGGAAACCGGTACGGAGCCAGAGACGGCCGATCCAAAGCCGGTAACGGATTTTGAGGCCATGACCCTAGATCGGGCCCAAACGCTTTATGACCAGGGGCGGAGGCTGTTTGAGGCAGGGCGCTATCGCGAATCGATCGAGTCCTTAGAAACGGGGGCGGCGCTGTTGCCGGCCAATGGGCGCTTGGGGGGTGAAATGCAGGTGTGGTTGGTGACGGCCTACGAGGCTGCGGGCCTGCGGGACGCGGGGTTGCAACTGTGTCGGCAACTGACGAAGCATCCCCACCTGGAAACCCGATCGCAAGCTCGCCGGTTGTTGGCGATTTTGGAAGCGCCCGTGTTGAGCAAGCGCCCAGAATGGCTGACGGAAATTCCTGACTTGTCGAGCTTGGAGGCGGCGGATGGTGCGGGGTTCAAGGCGGCCACCGGTCAGGCCCCGAGCCGATCGCCCCGATCGCGTCCCATGCCGGAGCCAAAGCCGATCGATCCGGATCTGATTGTCCATGAGAATCGCTTTTTGGGCTTTGGGTTGTTGCTGGTGCTGCTGGTGATTGCAGGAATTCTGTGGCTGGGGCGTGCCTAGGGGGCTGATGGCTGCTGTGACTGAGGCGATTGGCCAGTCTTCTTGCTGGGCGCGTTAACGACGGCCAGGCAATGAAGACCAGTTAACAAAGGCAACGCAACGCAACGAAACAATCGCCCTCAGTCGGATGGTTTCGGATCGTTTATGCTGGCGATCTGCTAGGTTTTTCAAGTCTGTTCATCGAGTTCCAGCGCTCCCATGCCTGCTTTTTTGTTTGAGGTCGGCACTGAAGAATTACCCGCAAGTTTTGTGGCCAGTGCGGTGCGTCAGTGGCGCGATCGCGTGCCCCAGAGCTTGGCGGAAGCCAACCTAAGCGCCACATCGGTGCAGGTGTTTGCCACACCGCGCCGCTTGGCCCTGGTGATTGAAGGGTTGCCCGATCGCCAGCCCGATCGCCGGGAGGCGGTGAAAGGGCCGCCGGCCAGTGCTGCCTTCAAGGATGGGCAACCCACCAAGGCCGCCGAAGGATTTGCGCGCAAAAACGGTGTGGCTCTGAGCGATTTGGAGTTGCGAGCCACGGACAAGGGTGAATTTGTTTTTGCGGAAGTGTTCACGGCGGGGCGATCGACCCCCGATCTCTTGCAGGAATTGGCTCCCCAATGGGTGCTGGCCCTTGAAGGGAAGCGGTTTATGCGCTGGGGAGATGGAGAATTCCGATTCCCCCGGCCCATTCGCAGCCTGATTGCCCTTTGGGATGATCAAGTGTTGCCGGTGTCTTTGACCGTGCGAGCGGCCACCGAAACGCGCCCGGCGGAAGTGCTGACGGCCGATCGAGTCACGACCGGCCACCGGGTGTTGCATCCTGCATCGGTTTCGATCGCCCAGGCCACGGACTATGTGGCTACCTTGGCCGCGGCTTCCGTGCTGGTGAATCCCGAGCAACGGCAGGCGCTGATCATTCAGCAAACCCAGGCCGCAGCGGCCCAACTGGGTGGAGAAGCGGAAATTGACCCCGATTTGCTGGAAGAAGTGCGGGACTTGGTGGAATTTCCCACGGCGGTAATTGGTGGTTTTGATCAGGAATTTTTGGAGTTGCCGTCGGAGGTGACCAAAACCGTCATGGTCACCCATCAGCGCTATTTCCCCGTCCATCAACCGGGCCAGCCCGATCGACTGTTACCCAACTTCATCACCATCAGTAACGGGGATCCGACCAAGGCCGCCATCATCGCTGAGGGCAATGGACGAGTGGTGCGGGCCCGCCTCAGCGATGGCCAGTATTTCTACAAGGCCGACATTGCCAAGCCGTTGGAAAGCTACTTGGCCAAGCTGGAAACGGTCACCTTCCAAGACCAATTGGGCAGTATGCGGGCCAAGGTCGATCGAATCGTGTCCATGGCCGATCGACTCTGCCACCAACTGCAACTGTCGGCGGACGATCGGGACTTGGTGAACTGGGCCGCCCTGCTCTGTAAAGCAGACTTGGTGACCAGCATGGTCTTCGAGTTCCCAGAACTGCAAGGCATCATGGGCGAGAAGTATGCCCGGGCCAGCGGGGAACCGGAAGCGGTGGCGGTGGCGATCGGGGAACATTACCTACCCAAGGGCGCGGGCGATGCTTTGCCCACCAGCCAAACCGGGCGCATTGTGGCCCTGGCCGATCGCCTCGATACCCTGTGCAGTCTGTTCCGAATTGGCCTGTTGCCGAGCGGGTCCTCCGATCCCTTTGCCCTGCGCCGGGCCGCCAATGCCGTGGTGAACATCATTTGGGATGCCGGTTGGTCTCTGAATTTGGAATCGCTGATTGAGCCGGAATCGGTCGATCGTTGGGCAGATTCTGGCATGGGCACGCAACTGGCGGAATTCTTTGTGCAACGGTTCCGCAGCCTGCTCGAAGATGAACAGGGCATTGATTACGACCTGGCCTTGGCAGTGGTCGGAGAACCGGGCGATCGAGATGCGGCCCTACGCGCTCTCTACGACCCCGCCGACGTGCTGCAACGGGCACAGTTCTTGCAATCCCTGCGGCGATCGGGGCAATTGGCCAACCTCTATGCCACCATCAACCGCGCCTCCAAACTGGCCGCCAAGGGCGATCTCAACTTCAGCGATTTGGATCCCGCTGCTTCCGTGAAATCTGCCTTGTTTGAGCAACCCTCAGAACAGGCGTTTTATGATGCCCTGGTTGCCCTGTTGCCCATCACCCAAGCCACGCGCCAAACCCGTAACTACCAGCCCCTGGCCGATCAACTGGCTCAGGCGGCGGCCGTGGTGGCGAACTTCTTTGATGGTTCCGAAAGTGTGATGGTGATGGTGGATGATGAAGCGGTGCGGCGTAACCGGCTGAACCTGCTGGGCCTGTTGCGGAACCATGCCAGGGTGCTCGGAGATTTCGGGGCGATCGTGAAGGGGTAAAGCATTCATCCCCATTTCCGGCCTAAGGGCCAAGGGGTGTGCTGCCAGTTTTGTAGCAAAATCATCAATTGCTAGACAAAAGACTGCCACACCCCTATAATATTGAACCGTTGCCAAAACTGTGGTTCCCTGCGCTACGCAACCTTAAAACCACAACATTTGCCGATCTGGCAAATTTTCCAGGCAACTTTTGCTGAACCGGATACTGAGCAGGTCGCTGCTTAAGTCCTAGCAAGCAAACGCGCTGCAACGATGCAAACCGCTCCAGCGCAAAATCTTCCCTCGGTTGACTGACATCCGAGCCTTGAGATTCTCAATGATTTCTCAGTGCAGATAAGCGGTCAGTCTACGTCAATCAGAGTGCCCAAAACTCAAAGTCCGTCGGGAAAGTGCTTCTAGCCCTTACGCGCTAGAGGCGCTCTTGTTACGGCTGGTTGACGCTAGGGGGAAGGACTCTCCTAACCATCCCTAGTCTAAGGAGAACGCCATGTCTCTTGGCATTCTAGGTACTAAGTTGGGCATGACCCAAGTCTTTGATGAAACGGGCCGGGCCATCCCGGTAACGGTCATCCAAGCTGGCCCCTGTACCGTTACGCAAATCAAAACCAAAGAGACTGATGGCTACACGGCCGTTCAGTTGGGTTTTCAAGAAGTCAAAGAAAAGGCCCTCAGCAAGCCGGAAATCGGACACCTGAGCAAGGCCAACGCGAAGCCCCTGCGCCACCTGCGGGAATACCGTTTGGTGGATGTGGCTGGCTTTACCCTTGGTGAAGAAATCCGCGCCGATCGCTGCATCGAAGTCGGTCAAATCGTTGACGTGACGGGTAACAGCATTGGTCGTGGTTTCGCGGGTTACCAAAAGCGCCACAACTTTGGTCGCGGGCCGATGTCTCACGGTTCCAAAAACCACCGTCTGCCCGGTTCGACGGGTGCGGGTACGACCCCCGGTCGTGTCTATCCCGGTAAGCGCATGGCTGGCCGGATGGGCAATGAGCGTGTGACGGTCAAGAAGCTGACGGTTGTGCGGATCGACCCCGATCGCAACATCGTGTTGATCAAGGGTGCGGTTCCGGGCAAGCCGGGGACGCTGGTCAGCATTGCACCGTCCAACCTGGTGGGTCGTCAAAAGTAAGCGCGATCGCCCGTAAGTCCGTCGAACGTGGAGCACAGCAATGGTCAACTGCATTGTGAAAAATTGGGACGGTAAGGAAGCCGGTAATACCGAGCTAGACTTGCGCGTCGCCCGTGAAGAAAACGCTCAGCACATTGTGCACCGGGCTTTGGTGCGTCAATTGGCGAACGCTCGTCAAGGCACCGTCAGCACCAAGACCCGTTCGGAAGTGCGCGGTGGTGGTCGCAAGCCCTGGCGGCAAAAGGGAACCGGTCGCGCCCGTGCTGGCTCGAACCGCTCTCCCCTGTGGCGTGGTGGTGGTGTGATCTTTGGCCCCAAGCCCCGCGACTACTCGCAAAAGATGAACCGGAAGGAACGTCGCCTGGCTCTGCGCACGGCGTTCCAAGGTCGCTTGGATGACTTGGTGGTGGTGGAAAACTTTGCCAGCCAACTCAGCCAGCCCAAAACCAAAGACCTGTTGGCGGCTCTGGCCCGTTGGGGTGTAGACGCTGGTCAAAAGGTGCTGTTGATCGTGGCTGACCAAGACGAAAACGTTTGGCTGTCGGCCCGGAACGTCCAAAGCCTGCGGTTGATTTTGGCAACGAACCTGAATGTGTTCGACCTGCTGAACGCCGACAAGGTGGTGGTGACGGCGGACGCGCTGGAGAAGATCAAGGAGGTTTACGGCGATGATTAAGCGCACTCCTAAGTACAAGACGCGCTTGGACGATCGCACGTTGGCGGATGTGATTCGCCGGCCGATCATCACCGAAAAGGCCACGATTCTGCTGGAAAACAACCAGTACGTGTTTGATGTGGATCCCCGCGCCAACAAGCTGGACATCAAGGCAGCGATCGAAGGTCTGTTTGAGGTGAAAGTCCAGAGGGTCAACACCTACAACCCGCCGCGCAAGACCCGGAAACTGGGTCGGCTGTCGGGTTACCGTCCTCAGGTGAAGCGGGCGATCGTCACGCTGGCCGAAGGCAGTTCGATTCAACTGTTCCCCGAAGTCTAGCGCTGAAGGAGTTTTAAGACGATGCCAATTCGTACCTTCCGTCCTTATACCCCCGGGGTTCGTCAAGCCAGCGTGGCTGACTTTGCGGAAATCACCCGCAGCGAACCCGAAAAGTCTCTGACTTCCTACAAGCACCGCCGCAAGGGTCGTAACAACCTGGGTCGGATCACCTGTCGTCACCGGGGTGGTGGCCACAAGCGTCTGTACCGGAAGATCGACTTCAAGCGCGACAAGCTGGGCATGACCGCTGAAGTGCTGTCGATCGAGTATGACCCCAACCGGAATGCGCGCATTTCGTTGGTGCAGTACGAAGATGGCGAAAAGCGCTACATCATCACCCCCGTTGGTCTGAAAGTAGGCCAAACGATCGTGGCGGGTCCCGATTCCCCGATCGAAGTGGGTAATGCCCTGCCCTTGGCCAACATGCCTTTGGGTACGACCGTCCACAACATTGAGTTGGTGGCGGGTCGCGGTGCGCAAATGGCCCGTTCCGCTGGCTCCGGTGCTGAAGTGGTCGCTAAAGAAGGCAACTACGTCACCCTGAAGCTGCCTTCCACGGAAGTGCGCAAGGTTCGTAAAGAGTGCATGGCTACCATCGGCAGCGTCGGCAACTCCGAACACCGCAACCTGAGCCTGGGTAAAGCCGGCCGCAAGCGTTGGTTGGGTCGCCGTCCGGAAGTGCGCGGTAGCGTCATGAACCCGGTGGATCACCCCCACGGTGGTGGTGAAGGGCGCGCGCCCATTGGGCGTTCTGGCCCGGTCACCCCTTGGGGTAAACCCGCTTTGGGTCGCAAAACCCGCGACAAGCGGAAAGCCAGCACCAAACTCATTGTGCGTCGTCGTCGTAAGTCGTCCAAGCGCGGTCGCGGCGGTCGCAACGCATAGGTTTTTTCAGTGTGGCGATCGCCCGCCCGTTGGTCTAACCCTCCAGCCCTGGGCGATCGCCGCTTGAGATCGCGAATCCCTAAGAGTTCCTAAAGCGTATGTCTCGTTCTCTGAAAAAAGGTCCCTTCGTTGCTGACAAGCTGCTCAAAAAAGTAGAAGCGCTGAACGTCAAGGGCGAAAAGCAAGTGATCAAAACCTGGTCACGAGCCTCAACGATCCTGCCGCAAATGGTGGGTCACACGATCGCCGTCCACAACGGCCGGCAACACGTCCCCGTGTACGTCAACGAGCAAATGGTGGGCCACAAGCTGGGGGAATTTGCTCCCACGCGCACCTTCAAAGGCCACACCAAGGGCGACAAGAAAGGACGCAAGTAACCCCCGGAGAATCGCTCAGATATGGCACTTAGTCCCAACGAAGTCAAAGCAAGCGTGCGCTTCGTGCGGATGTCCCCCCGCAAAGTTCGCCGCGTCCTCGACCAAATCCGTGGTCGGAGCTACGCCGAAGCGCTGATTATTCTGCAGTTCATGCCCTATCGCGCCTGCGAAATCGTTCGCAAGTTGCTGCGATCGGCTGCGGCCAACGCAGAAAACAACAACGGTTTCGATGCCACCTCCTTGGTGGTGAGCACGGCCTTCGCTGACCAGGGCCCCACCCTGAAGCGATTCCGCCCTCGCGCCCAAGGTCGCGCCTACCAAATCCGCAAGCCCACCTGCCACATCACCGTGGCGGTTGCTCCGGCGGCAGAAGCCTAAGCATAAGGAGACGAGGAAACCATGGGACAGAAAATTCACCCCGTCGGCCTGCGACTCGGCATTACCCAAGAGCACCGCTCGCGCTGGTTTGCAGATCCGTCGCGTTATTCCAGCCTGTTGCAGGAAGACCACAAAATCCGGCAATACGTTGAGAAGAACCTGAACAATGCCGGCATTGCCAAGGTGCGGATTGAGCGCAAGGCTGACCAAATCGACCTAGAAGTTCACACCGCCCGTCCGGGTGTGGTGGTGGGCCGGGGCGGCAGTGGGATTGAAACCCTGCGGGTCGGTCTGCAAAACCTGCTCGGTAGCCGCGATCGCCAGATCCGAATCAACGTGATCGAAGTGGCCCGCGTCGATGCCGATGCCACCTTGATTGCCGAGTACATCGCTCAGCAACTGGAGCGCCGGGTGTCGTTCCGTCGGGTTGTCCGCCAGGCGATCCAACGGGCCCAACGCGCTGGGATCGAAGGGATCAAAATCCAAGTCGGCGGTCGTTTGAACGGTGCAGAAATTGCCCGATCGGAATGGACGCGGGAAGGTCGCGTGCCCCTGCATACCCTGCGGGCGGACATCGACTACAGCTACCGCACCGCCAGCACCATCTATGGGGTGTTGGGGATCAAAGTGTGGGTGTTCAAGGGCGAGATCATTCCTGGACAAGAGGAAGTGGCTCCGGCGAATCAGCCTGCGCCGCGTCGTCGCCAACCCCGTCGTCGTCAGCAGTTTGAAGACCGCTCGAACGAGGAATAATCCATGCTCAGTCCAAGAAGAACAAAATTCCGCAAGCAACAACGCGGCCGGATGCGGGGCCTCGCCACTCGGGGCAGTTCGCTGAATTTTGGGGATTTTGCCCTGCAATCGCTGGAATGCGGCTGGATTACGGCTCGCCAAATCGAAGCCGGTCGTCGGGCCATGACCCGCTACATCCGCCGGGGTGGCAAAATCTGGATCCGCGTCTTCCCTGACAAGCCTGTGACCATGCGCCCCGCAGAAACCCGGATGGGTTCCGGTAAAGGGGCACCGGAGTTCTGGGTGGCCGTGATCAAACCCGGTCGGATCCTGTACGAAATCAAGGGTGTTGCTGAAGAGACGGCTCGCGAAGCAATGCGCCTGGCCGCGTTCAAGATGCCCGTGAAGACCAAGTTTATTGTTCGCGAAGACATCCAGTCGTAATGCCCTATGGCTCTCCCGAAGATTGCTGACGCGCGCGCCCTTAGTGACACCGAACTGGGCGATCGCATTTTGGAACTCAAGCGCCAACTGTTCCAATTCCGGATGAAGAAGGCGATTCGCCAAGAGGTGAAGTCGCACGAAATCAAACATGCAAAGCATGAGTTGGCGCAACTGCTCACGGTGGAGCATGAGCGTAAGCTCGCGGCTGCATCTGAAGCAGCAACCCAAGCGTAGTTCTGGAGTTAACCCCCTATGGCTGCCAAAGAACGTGTTGGCGTTGTTGTGAGCGACAAGATGCAGAAAACGGTGGTGGTGTCGGTGGAAAACCGCTCGGCCCACTCCAAGTACGGCAAGATTGTGGTTCGCACGCGCCGCTTTAAGGCCCACGATGAAGACAACCAGTGCAAGGAAGGCGATCGGGTTCGCATCCGCGAAACTCGCCCCCTGAGCAAAACCAAGCGCTGGACGGTCGTTGAAGTTCTCGAAAGCGCGACCCGGTAAGGGAGGCTCGATCGCCCATGATTCAACAGCAAACCTATCTGAACGTAGCGGACAACAGCGGCGCGAAGAAGCTGATGTGTATTCGCGTCCTGGGCGGTGGCAACCGTCGCTACGGCCATGTCGGTGATGAAATCATCGCCGTCGTCAAAGATGCCATTCCGAATATGGCAGTGAAAAAGTCCGACGTGGTGCGAGCCGTGATCGTTCGCACTCGGAAAACCATCCGACGCGATAGCGGCATGTGCATTCGCTTCGACGACAACGCCGCCGTGATCGTCAACAAGGATGGCAACCCCCGTGGGACGCGCGTTTTTGGCCCCGTAGCTCGTGAGCTGCGTGACAAGAACTACCTGAAGATCGTTTCGCTGGCTCCGGAGGTGCTGTAATGGCCAAGCCCGGCAAGATTCAAGTGAATGCAAACGGCAAAGCCGTGCGCTTCAAAATGCATGTCAAAGCGGGTGACACCGTTCAGGTGATCTCCGGTCGTGACAAGGGAAAAGTTGGCAAGATTGTGCGCGTCTTCCCCAAAACGAGCCAAGTGATCGTGGAAGGGGTGAACCAAAAGACCAAGCACACCAAGCCAACCCAGGAAGGCGAATCGGGCAAAGTCGAGGTGCGCGAGTTCCCGATCCACAGCTCGAACGTCCTGCACTATTCCGAAAAAGAAAAGGTCGCCAGCCGCGTTTGCTACACCTTCACCGACCAAGGCAAGAAGGTGCGCAAGCTGATTAAAACTGGCGAAATCATCGACTAATGTTGCGCCCGATCGCTGAAACAGCCATGCCAGCACGACTGAAAACCATTTACAAGGAAACAATCGTGCCGAAACTGATGGAACAGTTCCGGTACGAGAACATTCACCAGGTGCCCAAAGTGGTGAAGATCACGGTGAACCGTGGTTTGGGCGAAGCGTCGCAGAATGCCAAGGCCCTGGAGTCTTCTCTAGTGGAATTGGCCACCATCACCGGTCAGCGCCCCGTCGTGACCCGCGCCAAAAAGGCGATCGCCGGCTTTAAGCTGCGCCAAGGGATGCCCGTGGGCATGATGGTGACCCTGCGCTCCGACAAGATGTATGACTTCCTCGATCGCCTTGTGCGATTGTCCCTACCCCGAATCCGGGACTTTCGTGGTGTCAGCCCTAACAGCTTCGATGGTCGTGGCAACTACTCCCTAGGTCTGCGTGAGCAGCTGATCTTCCCTGAAATCAGCTACGACAGCATCGACCAAATCCGCGGGATGGACATTTGCATCACGACCACCGCCACCACCGACGAAGAAGGCCGCGCGCTGCTCAAGGAAATGGGCATGCCGTTCCGGGACAAGTAGCGTTGCAAGGAGCGAACTATGGTTAACGATCCCATCGCAGATATGCTGACGCGCATTCGCAACGCCTGCCTGGCGCGTCACCAAAAAACGGAAGTTCCGGCCACCAAGATGACCCGCAGCATCGCCGAGGTGCTCAAGTCTGAAGGCTTCGTCGCCGAAGTGGAAGAAACCGGGGAAGGTGTGAAGAAGACGCTTGTGATCTCTTTGAAATACAAGGGCAAGCAGCGCCGTCCGATCATCTCGAACCTGAAGCGCGTGAGCAAGCCGGGCCTCCGCGTCTATTCCAATCGCCGCGATTTGCCCCGCGTTCTAGGCGGTATTGGCATCGCGATCGTCTCGACCTCTCGAGGCATCATGACCGATCGCGACGCGCGTCAGCAGGGCATCGGTGGCGAAGTCCTCTGCTACGTCTGGTAATCCCTACGACGAAGGAGTTCTCAATCGTGTCCCGCATTGGCAAGCGTCCCATTCCCATTCCCAAAGGGGTGACGGTGACGATCGACGGCCAAACCGTCTCGGTCAAAGGCTCCAAAGGCGAGCTGACCCGCACCTTCCCCCCTGAAATTCTCTTCTCCCAAGAAGCAGATCAATTGCTCGTGACGCGCCGGGATGAATCACGTCCCGCCCGTCAGCGCCATGGTCTCTGCCGCACCCTACTGGCCAACATGGTCGAAGGGGTGTCCCAAGGCTTCCAGCGTCGTCTGGAAATCCAAGGGGTCGGTTATCGGGCCGCTGTTCAAGGCACCACGCTCAACCTGAGCATGGGCTACAGCCACCCGGTGAATATCCCCGCCCCCGACGGGATTCAGTTTGCGGTAGAAAACAACACCAACGTGATTGTCAGCGGCATTGACAAGGAATTGGTGGGTAACACCGCCGCCCGTGTCCGTGCTGTGCGCAAACCGGAACCCTACAAGGGCAAAGGGATTCGCTACCAAGGTGAAGTCGTTCGCCGCAAGGCAGGTAAGACAGGTAAGAAATAATGAAAGCCACTCGCAAGGATATGGTGCGCCGTCGCCACGGGCGGGTGCGCCGCAAAGTTTCGGGAACGCCCGATCGGCCTCGCCTGTGCGTGTTCCGCTCGCACCAACACATTTACGCCCAGGTGATCGACGACACCCAACATCACACGTTGGTAGCCGCTTCGACCCTGGAACCCGATGTCAAATCGCAGCTTGAAAGCAGCCGCGATTGTGATGCAGCCGCAGCGGTGGGTAAGCTGCTGGCTGAGCGCGCCCAAGCCAAGGGCGTTACCCAAGTTGTGTTCGATCGCGGCGGTAATCTTTACCACGGTCGTGTCAAGGCTTTGGCCGACGCGGCGCGCGAAGCCGGACTGAACTTCTAGGCGAGAACTCAGGAGTATTCACTATGGCAACTCGTCGTAAAGGCAATCGCACCCGCGAGAAAGAGTCCGAATGGCAAGAGCGCGTCGTCCAAATCCGCCGCGTCACCAAGGTGGTCAAGGGCGGTAAAAAGCTCAGCTTCCGCGCCGTGGTTGTGATCGGTAACGAACGCGGTCAAGTGGGCGTTGGGGTTGGCAAAGCCGCTGATGTGATCGGAGCCGTCAAAAAAGGCGTAGCCGATGGCAAAAAGCACCTAGTTGACGTGCCCCTGATCAAGGGCGACACGATTCCCCACCCCACCAACGGTGTCGGTGGTGGTAGCTCCAAAGTGATGATGCGCCCCGCCGCTCCCGGTACTGGGGTAATCGCCGGGGGTGCTGTCCGTACCGTGTTGGAATTGGCTGGGGTGAAAAACATCCTTGCCAAGCAACTGGGTTCCGACAACCCCTTGAACAACGCCCGTGCTGCTTTGGATGCCCTGTCTTCCCTGCGGACTTTCGCAGAAGTGGCCGAAGACCGGGGTGTGACCCTCGAGCACCTGTACAAATAGTTCCGGTCATCGACGGAGACCAAATCCATGAAAATCACGGATGCACAGCCTAAAAAAGGCTCCAAAAAGCGCGGTCGTCGCGTCGGTCGGGGCATTGCTGCCGGTCAAGGCGCGAGCGGTGGCTTCGGGATGCGCGGTCAAAAGTCGCGCTCCGGTCGCAGCACCCGCCCCGGTTTTGAAGGGGGTCAAATGCCCCTTTACCGCCGGGTGCCGAAGCTGAAGCACTTCACGGTGATCAACCGCCAAGCCTACACCGTGGTCAACGTCGGCAGTCTGGCTGGCCTGGCGGCCGGTTCGACCGTCAACTTGGCCTCGTTGATGGAAGCCGGGATTGTTACCACCAACGATGGCCCGCTGAAGTTGCTGGGCGATGGTGACCTGTCGGTGAAGCTGACGGTGGAAGCCGCTCGCTTCACGGCTAGTGCCAAGGAAAAGATCGAAGCAGCCGGCGGAACTTGCACGGTTGTCTAAGATTGAAGTTGGGAAATCCGGTTGCTGAAATTTGCCTGAGGTGTACCAACCATGGTCGTCAGTCGAGATAAAGCGCCAACAGCCCAAGAAACCTTCATGCAAATGGCCCAGGCGGCTGGCCTGCGGGGGCGGTTGCTGGTGACCGTCGGCCTGCTAGTGCTGGTGCGCCTTGGGATCTTTTTGCCGGTACCGGGAATTGATCGTGCAGCCTTTGGCAACGCGATCCAAAACAGCGGTCTAGGTGGGTTGGTTGGCTTCTTAGATATCTTCTCCGGGGGCGGTCTATCGCTGCTGGGGATCTTTGCGTTGGGAATTCTGCCCTACATCAACGCATCCATCATCATCCAATTGCTGACGGCGGCGCTGCCTTCTCTGGAAGACCTCCAGAAGAATGAAGGGGAGGCGGGCCGTCGCAAGATTGCCCAAATCACCCGCTATGTGTCCGTTGCTTGGGCCGTGATCCAAAGCGTGGGGATCGGTCTCTGGGTGTCGGCGTTGGGGGCCACGACGGAGCCAGCGGGCCTGTTTGTGGTGAAGACGGCGCTGGCCCTGACGGCTGGTTCGATGTTTGTGATGTGGATTGGCGAGCTAATCACGGAGCGTGGCGTGGGCAATGGTGCTTCGCTGCTGATTTTCGTGAACATTGTTTCGACCTTTCCGAAGTCGGTGGGTCAAACACTGGAGCTGGCTCAAAGTGGTGATCGATCGACCATTGGCGGCATTGTGCTGTTGATGTTGGCGTTTATGGCCACCATTGTCGGCATTGTGTTTGTTCAAGAAGGGGCCCGTCGCATCCCGATCGTGATGGCCCGCCGCCAGGTGGGTCGCCGCCAGTATCAGGAGCGCAGCAGCTACTTGCCCTTGCGCCTGAACCAAGGGGGGGTGATGCCCATCATCTTCTCGACGGCGGTGTTGGTGGTTCCGGCCTCGCTGGCCCAGTTCACGAACAATGAAGCCTTGGCTCGGGTGGCCACCTATCTGAGTCCGACGGGCCCCACGCCCTGGCTGTACGTGTTGGTTTACCTGGCACTGATTCTGTTCTTTAGCTATTTCTATTCGTCGCTGGTGGTGAACCCGGTGGATATGGCTCAGAACCTGAAGAAGATGGGAGCGAGCATCCCCGGGGTGCGCCCAGGTCAAGCCACGAGTAAGCGGGTGCAGCAGATTTTGAATCGGCTGACCTTCTTGGGGGCAATTTTCTTGGGCTTGGTGGCCATTGTGCCGACGGCCGTGGAAAGTGCCACCAATGTGCGGACGTTCCAAGGGTTAGGAGCAACGTCGTTTCTGATTTTGGTTGGGGTCGCGATCGAAACGGCGAAGCAAATCCAAACCTACGTGATTTCACAGCGCTACGAAGGAATGGTGAAGCAGTGACGCGATTGATTTTTTTCGGCCCACCGGGTGCCGGTAAGGGCACGCAAGCCAAGATTTTGTCTGAGGAATATGGCATTCCCCATATTTCCACGGGTGATATCTTGCGCGCGGCCGTTGCCCAAGGCACTTCCTTGGGACAGGCGGCGAAGTCCTTCATGGATCGCGGTGAATTGGTACCCGATGAATTGATCATTGGGATCATCAAGGACCGGCTCGCAGAACCTGATGCTCAACAGGGCTGGATCCTGGATGGCTTCCCGCGCAATGTGGCCCAGGCCGAAAAACTCAATGACATGCTGGCGGCAACGGGTCAGGCCTGCGATCGAGTGCTGAATTTGGTGGTTGCCGATGATGTACTCAAGGCCCGTCTCCTGAGCCGAGGCACAGCGGAAGGTCGCTCGGATGACAATTTGGCGACCATTGAGCATCGCCTGGCGATTTTTCACCAAACGACGGAACCGCTGCTGAAGTTCTACAGGGCCCAGCAGGCGAACCTATTGGCGGAGGTCAATGGTGACCAGCCCCTCAGCGATGTGACTCGTGACCTGAAACAGGCGATCGCCCTAGCGGCTTAGTTCACCTCCGCTGAAGTTTGGTGCTGAAGCTTCGTGCTGAAGCCGGGAACCAAACCAGAACCCCAGACCCGATCGCCCATTGTGCTAGTTTGGCAGTGAGATAGCGCTTAACAGCAAGTTCACTGATTGTCAACCAACTCGACGTTCATACAGGAGAGCTGATCCTTGTCCAAGCAAGATCTGATCGAAATGGAGGGAACCGTAACCGAATCACTCCCGAACGCAATGTTCCGGGTGGATCTCGATAACGGTTTCAACGTCCTAGCACATATTTCTGGCAAGATTCGCCGTAACTACATCAAGATTCTGCCGGGCGATCGCGTCAAGGTTGAGCTGACCCCCTACGACCTGACCAAGGGGCGCATCACCTACCGTTTAAAGAACACGGGTGGCAAAAAATAACCCCCAAAATAGCCACCCGATCGCTGGTCTAGCCAAAGACTTGCCCCGATAGGTTGATCCGGTACTCATTTTTCTCTAAAATTCCAAGTTTGGAGATTTTAACCATCATGAAAGTCCGAGCCTCCGTCCGCAAAATGTGCGAAAAGTGCCGCGTGATTCGTCGTCGCGGTCGCGTCATGGTCATTTGCCAAAACCCCAAACACAAACAACGCCAAGGGTAAAAGACAGCGTTAGGGTGGTTGTGTTTGCCTGGCACCCATCTAAAGACAGAGCATTAAAACGTTAGGGAGAACCAACGTGGCACGTATTTCCGGTGTAGATTTACCGCGCGAGAAGCGCATTGAAATTGGGTTGACCTATATTTACGGCATTGGTCTAACCCTGTCGAAGAAAATTTTGGCCGCAACGGGTGTGAATCCGGATACGCGCGTCAAAGACCTCGGCGATGCAGACATCTCTGCCCTGCGGGCCGAGTTGGATAACTACCAGGTGGAAGGTGATCTGCGCCGCTTTGAGGCCATGAACATCAAGCGCCTGATGGACATCGGTTGCTATCGGGGTCGTCGTCACCGCGCAGGTCTGCCGGTGCGGGGTCAACGGACGCGCACCAATGCCCGGACTCGCCGTGGTGGTCGTCGTACGGTGGCCGGGAAGAAGAAGGCTCCTCGCAAGTAATCGACTGGTTCTGTCCCCTTTCTACGAACGTTTTAGTTCTGTTCAACAGCTATGGCAAAGCAACCCAACAAGCGCTCTGGCCCGCGTAAGCAAAAGCGCAACGTCCCCAGCGGTGTCGCCCACATTCAATCGACTTTCAACAACACGATCGTGACGATCACCGACCTCAAGGGTGATGCAATCTCTTGGGCCTCGGCTGGTTCCAGCGGTTTCAAGGGAGCTAAGAAGGGTACGCCCTTCGCCGCCCAAACCGCCGCTGAAGCTGCTGCCCGTCGTGCCTCTGAACAGGGGATGCGGCAGGTGGAAGTGATGGTGAGCGGCCCCGGTTCGGGTCGGGAAACGGCAATTCGGGCCCTGCAAGCGTCGGGTCTGGAAATCACGCTGATTCGTGATGTTACGCCGATTCCGCATAATGGTTGCCGGCCGCCGAAGCGTCGTCGGGTCTAAATCACCCCGCGATCGACCCGCGCTAACTCACGGGCGCTGCGATCGCATCCTGCAAGCCAGCGGTAACCCTTGGTCACCGCGAATTTTTTTCTGTTACGGGGCGGCTTCACTGCCGCATATGGATCGACTAGGCCGGTTGGGAGGCACAAAGCGTGTCGCAATTTCAGATCGAGTGTGTTGAATCGAGCACGGAAAGCAATCGCAATCTCTACAGCCGTTTGGTGCTGTCCCCCCTCGAACGTGGGCAGGGCACAACGGTGGGGAACGCTTTGCGTCGGGTACTGCTGTCGAACCTCGTGGGTTCCGCAGTGACGGCCGTCCGGATTGCGGGCGTGAACCACGAGTTCGCGACGGTTCCCGGTGTGCGGGAGGATGTGTTGGACATCCTGCTGAACATGAAGGAATTGGTGCTGCGCAGCCACACGGATCAGCCGCAAATTGGTCGCTTGTTGGCCAAAGGGCCGCGGGTGGTCACGGCAGACCTGTTCGATTTGCCTTCAGAAGTGGAAGTGGTTGACCCAACCCAGTACATTGCCACCTTGGCCGAGGGGGCCACGTTGGAAATGGAGTTCCGAGTGGAACGTGGGGTGGGCTATCGGGCGATCGATCGGGGTCGTGATGATGCGTCGGCGATCGACTTTTTGCAGATCGACTCGATGTTTATGCCCGTCCGCAAGGTGAACTACACCGTTGAGGATGCCCGGGTGGGCGAATCCCTGGAGAAGGATCGCCTGGTTCTGGAAATTTGGACGAACGGCAGCATCACCCCCCAACAGGCGCTTAGTCAGGCCGCCACGCTTCTGGTGGATCTGTTCAACCCGCTCAAGGACTTCACCATCGAAGCCACCAAGAGCGATCGCCCAGAGTCCCAAGACCCCAGCAGCCAAATCCCGATCGAAGAATTGCAACTGTCGGTGCGCGCCTACAACTGCCTGAAGCGGGCGCAAATCAACACCGTTGCCGATCTTCTGGAATTCACCCAAGAAGATTTGCTGGAGATCAAAAACTTCGGAGCCAAGTCGGCTGAAGAAGTGATCGAAGCGTTGCAGCGGCGTTTGGGCATCACCCTGCCGCAAGAAAAGGTGGCCAAAGCCTAGCTGCCACCGTTCACCCCCGGCTCTAGCCCGTTCTAGATCCGCCCCCCCTAGTTACTAATCAGTTGAGTAGAGATCGGAGCTATGCGTCACGGTCGTCGCGTTCCTAAACTTGGTAAGCCCGCTGACCAGCGTCGCGCCCTGCTGCGGGCCCTGGCCACGGAAACCATCCGCAATGGTCAAATCACCACCACCAAAGCCCGGGCCCGGGCTGTTCGCGCCGAGGTTGATCGCATGATTACCTTGGCCAAGGACGGTTCCTTGGCTTCCCGTCGTCGGGCCTTGGGCTATCTGTATGATGCCGACTTGGTTCATGCCCTGTTCGAGCAGGCTCCCCAGCGCTATGGTCAGCGGAATGGCGGCTATACCCGCATTTTGCGCACCGTGCCCCGGCGTGGTGACAATGCCGAAATGGCCATTTTGGAATTGGTCTAGGCCAAGACCAATCGCTGGGGTGTAGAGCAACAATCATGGCCGACTGTCCCGCCGATCAGCAACGTGTTGCTTTGGTGATTCAGTACCTGGGAACAGGGTTCTGTGGTTGGCAGCGGCAGATCCGCGATCGCAGCGTTCAAGCCACGATCGAAGACACGATCGCCGAGATTCTGGGGCATCCCGTTGTCATCCATGGTGCTGGACGCACCGACACCGGAGTTCATGCCTCTGCCCAAGTGGCCCACTTTGACGTGGCCAGCCCGATTCCCCCCCACCGTTGGGCGAAAGTCCTCAACACAAGGTTGCCAGATGATATTCTGATTCTGGCCTCCTGTGCGGTTCCGGGGAACTGGCACGCTCGGTTCTCGGCCTCGTGGCGGCGTTACCGCTATGTTCTCTACACCGATCCACAGCCGAACCTGTACCTCAAACCCTTCAGTTGGCACTATTACGAGCCAATTCAAGTGGAAAAGATGCAGGCGGCGATCGCCCCCCTCGTGGGTCGGCATCACTTGGCCGCTTTCCACCGTGCCGGATCAAAACGTCCCCATTCTTGGGTGGATGTTCAAGAAGCCTGGTGTCGGCGGCGCGGGCCGATTGTGGAACTTGAAGTTCAAGCCAGTGGCTTTTTGTACGGCATGATGCGGCTGCTGGCGGGGATGTTGGTGTTGGTGGGGCGCGATCGCCTCAGTGTCGAAGAGTTCACCCAAATTTGGCAGAGTGAACGCCGAGACCTGGTGAAATATGCCGCGCCACCCATGGGATTGTGCCTACTGCGCATTGGCTACCCCAACTCGCCCCTGCCAGAGATTGCTCGCACCAACACCCTGCCTTGGTTTGACCTGACCCAGGACGGCCCGGCAACCTTCAGCCCTCCCGTTACATAAAGATTCTAGGCTTAACGCACTACGCGATCGCCCTAGTTATAACTTCCCCGATTCAGCGACTTTCGCAACCCAACCAACCCCTATGTCCATTCCCACCAAGACTGCCCTGCCCTCCGTAAACGACGTTGACCGGCAATGGTACGTCGTTGATGCCGCTGGTCAACGCCTTGGCCGCCTGGCCACCGAAGTGGCTTCCGTCCTGCGGGGCAAAAACAAGCCCACCTACACGCCCCACCTGGATACCGGTGACTTTGTGGTGATCGTGAACGCCGACAAAGTGGAAGTGACCGGTAAAAAACGGACTCAAAAGGTCTACCGTCGTCACTCTGGCCGTCCCGGTGGGATGAAGACGGAGAGCTTTGAAAAGCTGCAAAATCGTCTGCCCGAGCGGATTGTGGAACATGCCGTTAAAGGGATGCTGCCTAAAAATGCCCTCGGTCGGCAACTGTTCCGCAAGCTGAAGGTTTATGCCGGTGCAGACCATCCCCACACGGCACAACAACCCCAAGTCCTGACGATCAACACCATTCCTGGAGGTGAAGGCTAATGCAAGCAACGGATAACAACGGGCGCGTGATGTATCGCGGCACGGGCCGCCGTAAAACCTCGGTCGCTCGCGTGCGCCTGGTGCCTGGCTCTGGCCAACTGACCATCAACGGTCGTCCTGGCGATAACTACCTGCAATACAACCCGGTTTATCTGGCTGCGGCCAAAGCACCTCTGGAAACCCTCGGTTTGGAAGGGGATTACGATGTGCTGGTGAGTGTGGTGGGCGGCGGCCTGACTGGACAGGCTGACTCGATCCGCTTGGGTGTGGCTCGGGCCTTGATTCAGCTTGATCCTGAAAACCGTAAGCCCCTGAAGGTTGAAGGCTACCTGACCCGCGACCCCCGCGCCAAGGAACGTCGCAAGTACGGTTTGAAGAAAGCCCGGAAGGCTCCTCAGTTCTCGAAGCGCTAATTTTCCAAGCGCCGACTTTCGAAGGGGAGGCCTCGGTGGCTTTCCCCAACGAATGGGCAGGCTGGGGGCTGGTGATCAAAAGACCCCGTTTGGAAGTCGTGATCGCCAGCTCTTTTGTGCAAATCCTCGCGATCGAATCCATGCACTTGAATGCAGTTCGATCGCCCTTAAATTTCCTAAACCTTGGTTGAGGTTCACATCATGGCAAAAGAAGGCATTCACCCCGAGTGGTACCCCGATGCAAAGGTCTATTGCAACGGCGAATTGGTGATGACGGTTGGTTCAACCCAACCGGAATTGCATGTGGACATTTGGGCTGGTAATCACCCGTTCTTCACCGGCACTCAGCGGATCATTGACACTGAAGGTCGTGTGGAGCGATTCCTGCGCAAGTATGGGATGGCAACCGAAACCAAAAAGGACTAGGGTTTCTTGGTTTGGTTGGTCAACTAATTGGCCAACTACAATTGGCAAACTCAAAATTCTTCAACCAGAAGAAGCAGAAAAAAGGAGCAGTTGCTGAACCAGTAACTGCTCCTTTTTATTTTCTGGGCTTTTATTTTCTGGGCTATTTTAGGCTCTATTTTTTCTAGGCTCGGTGCTTGGCTAGAGATTACCCATGCGATCGAGGGGCCAAAACCGCCAAACTGCATGGCCAACAATCAAATCTTGCGGAACGACTCCCCAGCAACGACTGTCGTAACTGCGGTTGCGATTGTCGCCGAGCACGAGATAGGAGTTGGGGGGCACTCGCACCGGCCGGGCCAGAAAAGGTTGTGGATCCCCTACGCAAACATTGGTATCCGTGCGCTGCACCGCATTGCCATCCGCGCTAAGGCTGGCCGGGCGCTCCCCTGAGCCACTCGCAGGACTGGGGCGACCGGTTGTTAAGACGGACTCGCGGGCAATGTAGGGTTCGTTCAGGCGCTGGCCGTTGATGTAAACCTGGCCATCTCGCAACTCCACCAGTTCACCCGGCAGACCAATCACGCGCTTAATAAAAGCATCTTTGAGGTTGTGGCGGCGCAGTTCGGCGGTCGGCATGAAGACGATGATGTCGCCGCGCTTGGGGCTGCCGCCAAACCGGTATTGCAGTTTTTCGACAATCAACCGATCCTTCACCAGCAGCGTCGGCACCATTGATTCAGAGGGAATCCAGCGAGCTTCGGCCACGTAGGTACGAATGCCCAGGGCCAAGATAATGCTGAGACCAATGGTTTTAAGGACTTCAACCCAAGCGCTGTCGGTGGGGGGATTGGTGGATGGCTCTTTATGCGAGGAAGCGGGTTGATCGGTCACGAGAAAAATCCTAAATGCACTAAAGCAGTAGACGAGGGCGCTTCTTGAAACGCTGGGCGCTGAGCACCTTGGGCCAAGCCCGGGAAACGCAAACCAGGAGAAGCGCGATCGGGGTTCAGGATCCAAGACTGGGACTTGGGGAATGCGGGCGTTTCGGCATGATTGACCATTCTGCTTGAAAACTTGGAATCAATCCGTGCGCCGTTAGCCAGAAACTGGAAACTCTCAACTCCTATTACAGGCTATTACAGCGGTGAAAATTCCGGCTGGTCTGTTGTTGAGAAGATATACCGCAAAACCGCGAAAAAACCGCGAACGATCGCCGTTGACTATTGAGGGACTGGATTCGGCGAGGCTGTGGGGGTGGTCGGTGCCCCCCAGCGATCGAGAGGAAAAAACCGCCACATCACCCGCCCCACCAAGGCTTGACGTGGCACGTAACCGTAGGTGAAGGTCAGGGCTGGGGCAGTACCTAAGGCGGAACCATCGCTCATGACAAAGTAGGTGGCGGCGGGAACTCGCACGGGGGCAAGATCACCAATTTCGATCGCCAGGGACTGGCCATGGGCGATCGGGCGCTGATTGACCAAGAGTTGACCGCTTTGGATTTCAACCCGATCGCCGGGCAAACCAACGGCCCGATTGACCAACACTCCCCGAGGTTGATTCGGCGTGCCGGGCGGCATGAAGGCCACTAACTCGCCTCGATCGGGGTTGCGCCACTGGTAGCTTGCTTTGTCAATGAGCAGGCGATCGCCCGGTTGCAGCGTGGGCCTCATGGTCGGCAGGGTCACCAGATAGGAATCGATGACGAGCGATCGCATGGCCCCCATGGTCAAGAGCACCACCAATCCCGACCCCCACCAATGTCGCCGTTGCCAAGTCCAAGCGGGTGCTTGCCGCAGGGTTGCCGTCAGGGAAGGGAGCCACTGCTGCCAATGCCACCGCCCGCCCTGGTTGCCCTGGGGAGCCGTGGCGGATGCTGCGTTGCGGGAAAAGGGGCGCAATGGTTGCCCGTTTCTCAACCGCTTGGACTTTGGGGGTTGCGTTGACATGGGCGTGACGCTTGATTGTCGGTTGACCTAGGGACTGGTCAACCTCATTCAGGATACCGAATCCAGACCGGGGGATCTGCTGGAGGGTGGTGGTTGATACGGCCTGGGTGTGATCGTGATTCCCGACGATCGGTGGCCAGCACAAGGGGCGATCGCCCCGCCGGAGTGATCGCCCCTATCCAAGATCTTGGATGCTTCCCACAGTCCAAAAACTGTCAGTGCTGACGCTGAGCGGGAACTAACCCCCCACGCGCAGCAATTCCACATCAAACACCAGGGTGGCGTTAGGAGGAATCACCCCACCAGCTCCCCGGGCCCCGTAGCCCAAGTCCGGCGGAATCACCAGCTTGCGGCGACCACCAACCCGCATGGACAGGACACCTTCGTCCCAACCCTTGATCACTTGACCCACGCCAATGCGGAAGCTGAAGGGCTGACCCCGATCGCGCGAGCTGTCGAATTTTTTGCCGTCAGTGAGCGTGCCGGTGTAGTGAACCGTGACGTTCTGACCGGGAGTGGGGGCTGCGCCGGTTCCCACGGTGAGGTCTTCGTATTGCAGGCCAGAATCGGTGGTGGTCAGGTTGCTCGCGTCGGCCACGAGGGTTGTCTCCTGGGTATTGGTGGGCAGGGTGGCGATCTCAGGCGATCGCAGTTGGGCGGCCGCGTCGCTAATGAGACGGGCCGCCAGTTTGGAACCGTTGGCAGTGGCTTCGGCCGCCGGTTGACTGGATAGGGGGTTCGCTTCGGCGGTGGGGGCTTTGCCCGTGAAGGTGACCATCAACACGGCCACTAGGCAAACCAACATCACCCCAAAGCTGATTAACACATCACGCAAGGGTCTAGTCTCCTCGATCAATCTGCGAGCAAAGTGGGTCGTTCTTGATCCTAACGAGCGATCGCCCTAACGCCACAGTCGATTTTCCAGGTCGCGCACTTGGCGCTCTAGCCGATCGATCCGGCCGCGCAGTTCGTCCACCTCTGAGCGATCGGGCACACCAAAATCCTTCATCACCTTCCGAAACTGCTGCTGAATCAGGGAATCAAAACTTTCGCTGGGGGAGGGATTGCCGCCGGACTGCAAACGCTGCATCAGGTCATCCACCACCTTGCGGGCCTGTTCTGGATCCAAGCGGCCGCTGCGAACCCATTCATCGCTGGCTTCCTTGAGGCGTTCTGCAACAATGGCCGTTGTGCCCAGACCAATGGTCAGCAGTTGTTGCAGCCAGTTATTTCCATCCATCGGACGATCGACTCCGTATGCCTACCAGGGTTCATCAACAGCTCGGGCTGACGCTCGGACTGAGTGGCCCCGCCAATCATCGTTAGGCTAACACGGGCGATCGACCCTTGTGGGATGCGGATCAGTCGCGATCGCCGCCCGATTCGCCCCAGGATTGCCCCCGGTCTAACCCAGGGTGCTGGAAACGACGGGCATCGGTTCCGGCAGGGTCAACCCATCCCGATAAATCAACAAGTCAAACCAAAAAATCGTCCCCACACCCACTTCACTGATCAATTTGACGCTGCTTTGGTGCTTGTCGATGATGTTACGGACGATCGACAGGCCCAGCCCCGTGCCTTCGAGGGTATGCACCCGGTTTTCGACCCGATAGAACCGATCGAAAATGGCATTACAATCTTCGGGGCCAATGCCAATGCCGGTGTCGGCCACTTCCACCCGCACCACGCTCACCACCTCGGGCTGAGATTTGGCTGGGCCGGTTGCCGCATTCACCGGGCAGGTATCCCAGAGGGCCGGCTGAACGGCGGGGTCTTGGGGAACATAGGCTCGGATCGCCACCTGGCCGCCCTTGGGGGTAAATTTCAGGGCATTGCCCACCAAGTTGGCGAACACTTGCAGCAACAGATCATAGTTACCCAAAACGGGCGGCAGGCTGGGGGCCAGCTCTTGGGTCAGTTCAATTCCCTTGTCGCGAGCATTGAGCTGGTAGGTACGCAGGGTTTGTTCGATCGGCTGTACCAGGTCGATCGCGTCAAAAGTGTAGCTACGGCTGGATTCCAACCGAGAGAGATCCAACACGTCATTGACCAACCGGGTCAGGCGATCGGTCTCGCGGTTGGCGGTGTCCAAAAACTCCCGCTGTTGCTCCGGCGACAGCTCATCGCCATAGTCATGGAGCGTTTCAATAAAGGACTTGATGTTAAACAGCGGCGTGCGTAGCTCGTGGGAAACATTGCTGATGAATTGGCTTTTGGCCTCATTCAGCTCCACTTCCCGGGTAATATCCTGCACCGTGACAGCAATCCCTCGGATGCTTTCGCGGTAGCGATCGCCTGGGGCCTCACCATCTTGATCGGCATAGAGATTACATTCCCTGGCCAGGGGCCGTTGGGCATCGCTGCACTGATCCTGCTGATGGTGCTCGCAGGTGTCGCACAAGTGCCCGTCCCCGATCGCCCGTTGGGATAGCACTGGCGACAGCAAAATGCGCACCGTTCGCTTCACCGGCTCCATCAGGGTAATGCGAAATTCTTCGCCCTCGTCGGCCTTGCCTTCCGCCAACTGGTAGAGCGGGCGCGTGAGCTTCACCTGTACCTCGGGTGGAAACTCATAGAGCACATTTTTGCCAATGATCGGCTGGCCGTCCGTTTCGCGATCCCAGCCAAAAATCTGGCGGGCCGTGGGATTCACCAACACCACGCGCAGATCCGTATCGAGCAGCAGGGCCCCATCGACGATCGTGGCGATGAGGGTTTCGAGCTTGGCCTTGCTGGCCGTCAGCTCTTCAATATTCTGTTCTTCGTAGCGCTCCAGGCGCTCCGCCATGTCATTAAAACTGGCAATCAGCTCCCCGAGTTCACCGCCAAACGGCAGGGTAATTCGCTGCTTAAAATCCCCAGAGGCGATGTTTTTGACACCGATCAATAATTCCTTAATCGGCTTGGTGATGGTGAGGGCGTTGAACACAGCCCCCAAAATCACCATCACCCAAATTGACACGAACACCGCGATCGTCACGTCGCGAGTCAATCCCGACGAGGCCACCACCGTCGGATTGGGATTGGTACCCACGGCCAACACCCCCAAGTATTGACCCTCGTGGGTTAGGGGCACAAACACATCCGTGACCTGACCGTTGGGGGTGAGGTGTTGACGCACCAAGGGGCGATCGAGATCGGCCGCATAGTCCGGCGGCAACTGAATCCGACGACGCAAGGTTAGGGAGTTCTTCACCTCCGTGTCGGAAAAGGGGATGCCGTAGAAGATATCCCCGTCCACGTCGGCATAGAGCAAGTACCGAACGCTGGAAGTGCTGTTATAAAACCGGCGCGAGAAGCCAGCCAAACCGCCCAAGTCTTGCTCCGCCACCAGGGGTGCAGTGTTGGCGGCCAAGAGCAGCCCCAAATCTCGCCCAAAACGGGTGTCGTTGAGCCGGGCATCCTGCTGGATGGTGTTGACGGCCCAAAAGGTTAGCCCGCTGGTCAGCAGCGACACCACCAGGGTTGCCACCGCCATCAATCGGGTTTGGAGGGTGAATTCTGACCACCAGCGACGCAGGATTTGCCGCAACGTAACGATCGCCTCAAGCATGGTCTCGGGGAGCGTGCAGATTGATTCGATCTTAAGGGGCTTCGGTGGGCATAGGGTCACTGGCGGCGATCGCACCGGGCAAGGGCAGGGTTTCCCAAGGTTGTTGGCGCACTTGATAGCCAATGTCGCGACGATAGGTTTTTTCGGCGTAGTCAATGGCCTCGATCGCCCGGTAGACGGTTCCGAAGGCTTCGTCAAAATCTGCCCCGATCGCCGTGACCCCTAGGACGCGCCCTCCATCGCTGACCAGTCGGTCGGTGTTGCCGCTCGATCGCACCAGCCGCGTTCCCGCATGAAACACCATGGCCCCCACCGCTTCCGCCTCTGCTAAGCCCGCGATCGGAGTGCCCTTGGCAAAACTGCCCGGATAGCCCTGGGCCGCCACCACCACACAGCCGGCCACGCCCGATTTCCAGGCGATCGGGGGAAACTGGGCCAGCCGCTGTTCCACACAGGCCAGCATCAGCTCATGAAGCGGCGTTTCCAGCAGCGGCAACACCACCTGGGTTTCCGGGTCACCAAAACGGCAGTTAAATTCCACCACCTTGGGATCCCCCTCAGGCGTGATCATCAACCCCGCGTACAAAACCCCTCGGTAATCAATGCCGCGCGCCGCCAGGGCCCGCACCGTGGGCTGCAACACTTCTGTTTCAATGCGCGCCATCAGATCCGGCGTAACCAAGGGAGCCGGGGCATAGGTTCCCATGCCGCCCGTGTTGGGGCCGGTGTCTCCCTCGCCAATCCGTTTATGGTCTTGGGCTGGAATCAGAGGGCGCACGGCTTTGCCATCGGTCAGGGCCAGGACGGATACTTCCCGCCCTTCCATAAATTCTTCGATTACCACGCTGGAGCCAGCGGAGCCGAATTGGCCGCCAAAAATAGACTCCACCGCCTTGAGTGCCTCATCCAGGTTCATGGCCACGGTTACGCCCTTGCCCGCCGCCAGACCATCGGCCTTCACCACGATCGGGGCCCCGGTCTGCTGCAAATAGTCGCGGGCGGGGGCCAGCTCCGTGAAGGTGGCGGACTGGGCCGTGGGCACACCCGCTTCGGCCATGAGCGTCTTGGCCCAAGATTTGCTTGCTTCGATTTGGGCCCCCGCTTGGGTGGGGCCAAACACGGGAATTTGTCGCCCGCGCAAAAAGTCCACAATCCCGACGGCCAAAGGTGCTTCGGGGCCCACCACCACCAGGGAGACCCCTTGGGTTTGGGCAACGCGGGCGATCGCTTCAAAATCAGTTGCAGCGAAGGCAAAGTTTTGGCAACGGGGATTCAGGGCCGTTCCCCCATTTCCGGGAATACAAAAGACCCGCTCCACCTGTTCCGACTTCAACAACATGTGGGCGATCGTGTGTTCACGGCCACCATTGCCAACCACTAAAACCTTCACAGAATCTTTAACCCGCAGTTGTGAACAGAACTCGGCCAGGAGCCAGTATCTCAGAATATCGCACGTCCGCTCCTCTCACCACCGATCCCCGCTGGGAGGCTGGATCTTGTCCAATTTCGACTCAATCGCGGTCGATCGCCAATCATCAACGACCATTTCCGGGTTGGTTGTTTCCACGTTTGGGTGCAAAACTTCCTAGACTGGGCTAGGCGCTGGGCCAAAACTTGGGCTAAACCTAGACCAGCGATCGGGCGATCGCGCCAATTTCCCCTCAACTATTGCAAAACGGCGATTTCTGAACTCCCCATGACTACCAGCATCGTGACCGGCGCGGCCGGCTTCATTGGCTCCCACCTGGCGGAAACGCTGTTACTGCGAGGCGATCGGGTCATTGGCATTGATCACTTTAATGACTATTACGACCCGGCCCTCAAGCGGCAAAACGTTGCGCCCCTGTTGGATCATGGCCAATTCCAACTGCTGGAGGTGGATTTGCGAGCCATTGACTGGGCCCCTCTGCTGGCGGAAGCGGATGTGGTCTATCACCAGGCGGCCCAGGCGGGGGTGCGGGCCAGTTGGGGGACTGGGTTCCAGGACTACACCGATCGCAACATCACGGCGACCCAGCGCCTCTTAGAAGCCGCGAAGCAGGCCCCGAATTTGCAACGGTTGGTCTATGCGTCCACGTCGTCCATCTATGGCGATGCGGAAACCTTTCCCACCAGTGAGTTGGTCTGTCCCAAGCCCGTGTCGCCCTACGGGATCACGAAATTAGCGGCCGAACAGCTCGGGCGACTCTATTGCAACAATTTTGGCGTGCCCTTTGTGGCCCTGCGCTACTTCACGGTTTATGGGCCCCGACAGCGGCCGGATATGGCGTTCCACAAGTTCTTTAAGGCGGCGATCGCCCATCAGGCCATTCCCATTTATGGCGATGGGCAACAGACCCGCGACTTTACCTATGTCAGCGATGCGGTGGCGGCGAATTTGGCGGCGGCGGTGGTTCCAGCGGCGATCGGGGAAATTTTCAATATCGGTGGCGGCAGTCGCGTGGTGTTGACGGAGGTGCTGGAGCAAATGGAGGCGATCGTGGGTCACCCGATCGCGCGTGATTATCAGGATCGGGCGATCGGGGATGCTCGCCACACCTCCGCCGACGTGACCAAGGCTCGCAATCTTTTGGGCTATGACCCTCAAGTCACGATTCGCAAGGGTCTTGAGCAGGAATGGGAGTGGATTAAAACCCTCTACGCCGCTTGACCATTGCTCGATCGACCATTTTAAAAAATTATTGCAAACCATTGCCAAACCTTGACTGATACTGGGCTTGACAGTCTTGGACAGATCTGGACTAAATGGGTCTGAAGCATTTCACGGCTTCAGTACTGACTGACAGGATCAAGGACAATGAAACGGTTTGTATCTTGGGCGATCGCTCTGGTTGCTGCTTGGTTGAGCTTTGCTGGTGCTGCCCATGCGGCTGATGTGGCCAATGGAGCCAAAATTTTTAACGCCAACTGCGCCGCTTGTCATGCGGGTGGCCGTAACGTGGTGATGGCAGACAAGACCCTGAAGAAAGATGCCTTGGAAAAATACGGCATGAACTCGATCGAGGCGATCGTGAAGCAGGTCACCAACGGTAAAGGTGCGATGCCGGCCTTCAAGGGCAAGCTGACGGCAGACGGTATTCAAGATGTGGCATCCTTCGTGCTGTCCAAGTCGGAAGCCGGTTGGTAAGTCATGGAAGCCGGTCAAGGCAACATTCCTCCACAGATGCCTTGACCGGTTTTGAGCGCCGGGCAGCCCTGGCGCTGTTCCCTCTGGCTAACCCACCCAATTGAACCCGAGCGTTGAATTGCCTTTCGGTCATTCAACAGGCTTCTGACCCTATGTCCGAACCCGATCGAACCGGGCGCTGGGCGATCGCGCTGCTGCTGAGCGTGGTTGTTTGGGGCCTCGCAGCTACTACCTACTGGCCATCCCGACTGACTCCGGCTAGCGTCCCGGTTTCTAGTCCGCAAGACCCGATGTCGCTGGGTGCATCAGCTTTTAGCCGTGGTGATTACGCAGATGCGCTAGCGGCCTTCGCGATCGCTGCCGATCAGACCCCGGATGCCCACCGGCAAGCCCGGGCCCACCACAACCGCTGCCTGACCTGGCTGGCGCTCGCCGACTGGGCGGCCGCGATCGGGGACTGCACGACGGCGCTGGAACTCAATCCCCAGCTTTGGGATGCATACCTGAACCGTGGTTTGGCCTATCGCGGGCAACAAAACCGGGCCGCCGCCACCCAGGATTTTGAAACGGTGCTGCATCAACATCCCTTGGATGGACGCGCTTGGTATAACCACGGGCTGGTGATGGCTGAACAACAGCAGGGGCGCGAAGCGATTGAAGATTTCAACCGAGCCATTCTGCAATTCGGCCACGAATCACTCGATCGCCTCGCTCAGGTCTATTACGACCGGGCGATGACCTGGCTGGATCAGGGCGATCGGCCCCAAGCCCTAGCCGATCTCGATCGCAGTTTGCGCTACGGCCCCCAACAAGCCAATGGCTTTCATCTGCGCGGTTTGGTGCTACAAGCCCTGGGTCGTTCCACGGAAGCGATCGGCAGTTTTGACCGGGCGATCGCCCTGGCTCCCATGAACGGCCTGTCCTACATGGCCCGCAGTCAGCTTCACCAACAAATGCATTGCCATCAAGCGGCGATTCATGACTTGGAATGTGCTGTCCGTTGTTTCTATGACTGTGGCGATTGGGGTGCTTTGCAAACGGCCCTAACGGCCCTGCAACAACTTCAGCAGAGCAGTTCCGTGGCGATCGGCTAAAGCTGCTAGTTAGACCGCCCGTTGCTTAGTTTGTTCACGCGCTGAATGAATGCGCTGAATGAATGCGTTGAGCTGTTGGGTGGGTTGTTAGTTGGGTTGTTTGCTGAGTTGTCCAGTTGTGCGCGCCTCACCCCGCCGTCCCCTTTGAGAAGGTTGGTCACCGGTTCACGATTTCCTCTGAATCCCCAAACTACCCTTCGCCTGCTATGCCACTGAATTTATTTCGTTATTTATTTCGTTCTCCTGTTGCCTTGCGATCGGTTGGCTTAACTCTGGCGGTGACGCTCCTCAGCCCGATCGCCCAATCGATTTACCAGCCCGCCCGGGCCGATGGCAATCATCACCATCACCAATCCAGTCCCCCGGCCAGCCCTTCAGCCAGCCCGCACAGCCCCCACAATGGCAGCGGTCATGGCGGCGAGCATCAGCACGGTCGCTTTGATATTCCTGCTGGTCAGCCAATTCCCACCGTCAGTCTTTCCGTATTGCCGGATCCCAAACAGGGTTGGAACCTGCAACTTACGGTTCAAAATTTCCAATTTGCCCCGGAGCAAATTAACCAACCCGGTGCTTGGAACCAAGGTCACGCGCACCTCTACCTCAACGGGCGCAAACTCACCCGGCTCTACAGCAACTGGTATTACTTGGAATCTCTGCCGAGTGGCAGTAACCAAATCCAGGTGACCTTGAATACAAATGACCACAAGGATTTGTATGCCAATGGTCAACGGGTTGAAGCCCAAACGGTGGTTCAGGTTCCCTAGTAAATGGCTGGTTTGGAGACCATGAAAAGCAGGGTGGAGGGCTTTAAAAACAGGCTTCAAAACCAGTCAAAATAGCCCTGAAATTCTGTGACCAATTCAGGGTGGGAAGTGTTACATGGCGTTGCAACTGATGGCGTTGCATAACGTTCAATATCGATCGCGTCACACTCGAAACCACCGTGCCTAGTGATCTTTAGGATCAAAAGGAATGGGGTTGGTTTCGGGTTGATCGCTTCACACACCTCCAACCGGCCCCTCCCCATTCATGGAGACCAAGGCGCTTGCGGGTTCCCGCTTTCTGGCCATAGACCGGGCGATCGAACCCGCATCCGAGAGCCATTCAGGTTCGTAGGAGGGCAGGGATGATGGATCGGATCATGCAACACCAGCCGCCAATCAACACCGGGAAAGTTGGGGGTGAAGGAACCTGGCTGAGAAAAACCTGGCCGCGATCGAGCGCCATTGCTTTGTTGACGGGGTTGTTGGTGCTGGTGCTGGCCCAGCGTGTGGCCAGCCAAACGCCACCGCTCCCCGAGGGCAAGGCCCAAGACCTGACGGTGGCGGGCGGTTTGGAGTGCGATCGCGCGGCCATTTTGCCCATGTTGGCGCAGCTTGAGTTGCCCTACAGTGAGCTAGCCACTTGCCAGCAATGGGTGGAATATGGGCTAGGGGGCCCCGAAGAAATCCCGCCGATCGTGGATCCAGGGGACGGCTTGGAAGTCTACTACGGGCCCGAAGGGGAATCCGTGTTGTTGCTGAGTGCTGGGGCCAAAACCGAGCAGCAGGCCCGCTATGCCCAAGGAATCAGCACCGAAGACAGCGGGCGATCGAACCTATGGCTATTTGGTCGCCAGGGCGATCGCACGCGGCCCAGCAGTTGGGCGGCCACCCAGTTGCGATCGAATCTGGGCCGCCAAGAACCCCTGAGCCAATTTGCCCCCGACGATGACCAAACGGCCCTGCGGTTGGAATGGTTTCTGGGCCGCCCCACGCCCTAGGTGCTTCTAGGGTTGATTGTCCATGACCCAATCGTCGGAACAAGGGGCTGAAGCCCCTTGTCGTTCACGATCTGCCACGATCTGTCGCAATCTGTCGCGATCTGCCAGCGGTGACGTGAGGGATCAGCCCTACACCGTCGGTTCAAACCTCAAGGCCCGACCACGCACCGATTCATTAACCTGGCCGTTTTCATAGGCCACCTGACCGCCCACGATCGTGTAAACCGGCCAACCCGTGAGATTCCAACCCTCAAAGGGACTCCAACCACATTTGGACAGCATTTCCTCCCGCAGCACCGGACGGTAGTTATCGAGATCCACCAACACCAAGTCCGCATCCAATCCGGGAGCGATCGCCCCCTTGTTGGGAATGCCAAACCCCTTCGCCACATTGGTTGACATCCACCGGGCCACTTGAGCCACCGTGCAGCGCCCCGCCGCCGCTTGGGTCAGCATCAGGGGCAAGGAGGTTTGCACCCCTGGCATTCCGCTGGGACTGTTGGGATAGGGTTGCGCCTTTTCTTCCAGGGTGTGAGGGGCGTGGTCAGTGGCAATGAAGTCAATGACTCCATCCAACAGGGCTTGCCACAAAATTGCGCAATCTTCGGGCGATCGCAGGGGGGGATTCATTTGCGCAAAAGTGCCGATCGTTTCGTAAGCACTCACATCCATCAGCAAATGTTGGGGGGTAACTTCACAGGTCACCCATTCGGGCTTGTCCTGACGCATCAGGTTCGCCTCATCACCCGTAGACATGTGCAAGATGTGCAGCCGCCGCCGATGCTTCCGCGCCAACTTGAGGGCCAGTTGTGTGGCCTCCAGCGCGGCTTGGTTGTCTTGAATTTGAGAATGGATGGCCGGATCGGTAATGCCCGCAAATTGCTCCCGGCGCTGACGAATCCGATCTTGGTTTTCGGCATGGACAGCAATTAAGCGCCCATAGCCCGTTTGTCCCGGCTGTTGCCCCATCGCAAAAATTTGATCGAGGATTGGCTCCTCATCCACCAACAAGGGGCCATGCATAGACCCCATAAAGATCTTGATGCCGCAAACGGGGTTCGCCGTGATCAAATCCGGCAACCGATCGGCGGTCGCTCCAATGAAAAAGCCATAGTTGACCACGCACTTACTCGCCGCGCGATCGAGCTTGTCTTGCAGCGTGGCTTGGGTGGTGGTTAGGGGCTTGGTGTTCGGCATCTCCAAAAACGAGGTGACACCGCCCTTGGCGCAGGCATGGCTGGCGGTTCGGAGATCCTCTTTATGCTCTAAGCCCGGTTCGCGGAAATGAACTTGGGGGTCGATCGCGCCCGGCAACAGAGTCAAACCCGTTGCGTCAATTTCACGGGCGATCGGCCCAATTGTGTCGGGGGAGATTTCAGGAGCCACCTGCCGAATCTGATCGCCTTCGATCCACACATCACCTTGCAGGAAATCTCCGTCGGGCAACAGGATACGAGCGTTCCGAATCAGCAGCGTAGGTCGATCGGTCATGGTTTTAACCCACTGAAGGAAGAGAGAACCAAGCGGCAGAAACCCGAGCTGGGAATCTTTCCAGCTTGGCATTGTCTCCGATTCCTCTCGATCTCTTGCAGGTGCTTCTTTAGATTTCCTGCGATCTCCCCGATCGGTGATCCCGTGGCACAGCTTTGGTGTGCCTATTAATCAGCCTAGTCAGCGCGGCGACGACGCAGCCCCAGGACTCCCATCGCCCCCACCACCAACAACGCCCCGATCGATCCCGGCTCTGGCACTGACACCGGATCCGTGGGCTGTGTGGGTTGCGGCGTAGGCGTTGCGGAGGGGCTGGGGGTTGGGCTAGGGCCGGGTTCCGGAGTCACAGTGGGTTCGGGACTGGGTTCCGGAGTCGGCTCAGGAGTTGGCTCAGGACTGGGCTGAGGGGATGGCTCCGGAGTCTTGACCTGAGACAGACCGCCCACCGTCATGTTGTCAAAGGCAAAAACATCGCCTTGACCCGTTGACATGCTGAAGGAAACGCTACTGAAAGCCTCCTCCATGGTTTCCGCAATAATGCCAAAAAACAGCACAGAACCATCCGTACTGCCCGACGAGCCGATCGTGTTATTAACCGTCACCTGTTTTGTGGTGGACGCGCCCGCCAAAGTCAGGGTTAATTGGCCACCAAAATCACCAATATCAACCCCATAAAACCCAAAAGCTCCTACCTGCTGACTAAAATTGATTGTGAAGCGCCCCCCAGCGTCCACTTCCCAAAATTGAGTCCCGGAAACGGCATAGCGACCCACGCCATTTGTCCAGCCTACGGGCACGCTTGAAATTCGACCATTTCCCGAGAGTGTTGCGGTTCCAGCTCCGGGAAATGACACATTCAGAAGATTGTTAGTACCGGTGATTTGACTTTCAAAGGTCTCAGTACCCACACCGGTCAAATTTGACAAAAAAGCGGCTTCCGCTGCCTGAGAGTTGGTGAGATTGGCAGCCGGAACCCAAGGATTTGAATTTAAATCTTCGCCTAAAAACATTCGATAGGCTTGGGCTGGTGCAGAAACTGCCAAGCAAGTGGCCACTGAAGAAGCGACAATCGCAGTCAAGCTCAGAGCCGTTTTAAGAAGCTTCATAGATCTATGGGGGGAATATCAAGATGAAGACAATTCAATGACTGTCACCCTGCATTGATTATATCGATAGATCCGGAGATAAATAAGCTTTGATGTATCAATTGAAACCTGAAAAACAGCCGCCAAATCAGGCGTTTTCGAGTCTATTTTTCACAAAATCTTTAATTCAATCAACTAAAAACCTTTTTTCAGACAATCCTTCATTTAATCTTTAATAAAAGCCTTTAATCGTTGCAAAAGCGGGGGCCAGCAGACCGAGCAAGGGCGATCGCTCCCCCATTGAGTGGACAAAACCGCCACAGGAGATAGTGACGGTGATGGCGACTAAGGGCGATCGGGTGGGCTGGTGTCCAATGGAGGATGACTAGGCAGGGCGATCGCATTGCGATAAAGCTGTGTCAAGGTTCCTGTGAAATCAACGGATTTCAACTGAAACTGATCGGCGCGATCGGGACTGTAGGTGGTTAGCACCCAATCATCCCCCGTGCTGCGGCGAAAGCATTCAACGCGCTGGCAACTGGTGTTAATCAGGGCATATTCTTGGAGGCTTTCGATTTGCTGATAGTCAAAAAACTTGCTGCCGCGATCGCGAACTTCCGTCGTATCTGACAGCACTTCAACAATTAAGGTTGGGAACTGTTTGGCGTAATTATTTTCAGGCGTAATGACCGTATCTCTGGGGTCACAAGTCACCAACAGATCCGGATAAAAATAGCGATTTTTGTGGACAATTTGCAGGCGCATATCGGTCATATAGAGCCGACAGGGTGGCGCAATATGCCCCAACAGTGCCGCAAACAGATTGCCCACGATCGCCACATGGGCATCGCTCGCCCCAGCCATCGCCACCAGATAGCCATCCCAATACTCATGCTTGGTGGGACTCACGGCTTCTAGGGCGAGGTAATCAGCAACGGAGAGGCGATCGGGCAGAGCAACCATCGGAGTGAGCAACGCTGCAAACTAAGGGAACTAAACCCCAGTCTAGCAAGGGCGATCGCGCCCCCATCAAATGGACAAGACCGCAAGATTACTGGAGACTTTGGCGAAACTCACGAATGGTGCGGGCGCTGCCGATCGCCTGGGCCTTGGCGAGTTGGTCAGTCACGATCGCCGGTAGATCCAAATCGGGAAACAGCAAACCGCGATCGCGCGGTTGGTACTGTCCCGCATCTAGCACAAAAATCTTGAGCAAGCCATCGGCATAAATCCAGACCTCTGGCACTCCCAGGGCTGCATAGGCCGCGAGGGAGGTTTTGGAAGTCACATCGGCCTCAATCGCCAAGTCCGGCGGTGGGTATTGGGCCACATCCACCCGCCCTTGGCAGTCGCGCACGCGATCGGCATTGGCCACATAGAAACAGGTGTCGGGTTCCAATCCGGCCAGGTTCTCGCGCTCAAAACGGGTCGAGCCAAAATCTTCCCAGTCCAAATTGCGGGCATCGAGCAGGGCCGTCACGAGGTAGCCAATCAGCCGGTGGGGGCGCTCATGGCGAGCAAGGGGCGACACGATTTCAAGTTGTCCTTGGTAGTAGGTCAAGCGGGTGTGGCGATCGTCCCCCAGTTCGGCGGCAATCCGCTGGAAAGCTGCCCAGTCGAGATCGGCGATTGCGATCGCGCTGCCGGGCCGCAAAGTAATCCGATTGAGGGGAACGGTGACGACCATGGCGGCTAGGGGCGATCGGCTGTGAATCCCAGTCTAGCAAGGGCGATCGCCCCAAGATAGGTCACGATCATAGTGTTACGATCGCCTCATCAAACTCGGATTACGGTTATGACTTTTGCGGAGTTACGGGCAGCAACCTTGCGCCTATCGTGGGGCGATCGCTGGCGGCTTTGGTGGTCGTTGGGGCGATCGTTGCTGGGCGCTTTATTGCCTGGTCAACAGGGGCAGTTAAATGATGAAGATTCAGCCCCAGGATTAGCCAATCATCTATCAACCATTCATCCCAGTTGGCCGGCTGAGTTTGCCCAAAAAACGGCTGGTCAATGGCAAGGTGAGCCTTTAATCAGGCCTGGTCAAGAGGCTGCTGATCATCGAGATGCGATTAATTGGTAATGTATCTGCTCGACACGAATGTTTGTATTCAATATCTCAATGGAAATGCTCAGATTCAGCAGCGGCTATTGAGTTGTGAGAGAAGTCAGATCAGCACTTGCGAAATTGTTCGCTTTGAGCTGTACTACGGCGCATTCAGTAGTCGCCGTGCTCTGGAGAATGTTGCACTGCTGAATACATTCTTTGAACCGTTGATTGTTTTTCCGTTTGATGCCGCTGCGGCGATTAAATGTGGCGAGATTCGATCCCAACTCAAGCGCCAGGGGCAGCCCATTGGCCCCTACGACCTCCAGATTTCAGCGATCGCCCTTTCGCGGAATTTGGTTTTAGTAACGCATAATGTTCGTGAGTTTTGCCGCGTTGAGGGGTTGCGTTGGGAGGATTGGGAAGGCTAGACAATGGGTCAGAACGACTTAAAAGTACTGAACTGAACTACTCGATCGCGCCATGCCAGGTGCGAGATTTGGGCAGTGGCGCGATCGAGTTGGGTTAATGTCATGGCGGTTGAGGCGATGTTGTCTTTGTCCCCAGTTTAGCAAGGGCGATCGCTCCCCCATCAACTGGACAAAACAGTCATAGAACCGCTGCCGGGACGTAGAGTAATCTAGTTGAGGGGAATGGTGACGACCATGGCGGCTAAGGGCGATCAGCTAGTTCGGTCACTAACCTGAATCATAGTCTGTCATCATGTTGAATGCCCTATCTCCGCATTGCTATACAGCAAATAGGAAATAGGGCATCAGAATAAGCGGCACTTCTACCTGTATCTTGCAAGTGTCATCCAGACGCAGGTTACTGCTTTTGCTGACGACGAGTTGTGGCTAAACCACCTAGAGCAAATAGCCCTAAACCCAGAATAGTGCCTGGTTCAGGTACTGACACAGACTCAGATGGAACACTGACGTTGACAGTAGTCCGACCATATCCTGTGGCAGTCAGATAAAGTGTGTCATCTTTACCACGACCGTCGGCAGCTAGATCGCGCAACGTAACGTCGAATTTCGCACGATCTCCGGCGGGTACATCAAGGTCTGTTCCAGTCTTTTCACCCGAGATATCACTAGCAATTTGACGAACGTAGTTATAGTCGTCACTCTCAACAAACAGCTTCACGTCACTCAGTGCGTTCTTGATACCCGTTTGGACGGCATCAACTAGGTTTGAGCTGTCTGCACTCAGAGTCACAACTTGACCAAAACCCAATTGACTCACCAGATCCTGATAGATCGAGGTTACGTTGGTCGTAGCGGCAAAAATTGGAACAATTCCTGAATCAAGCAGTGCCTTACGAACCTGCTCTACAAAGGGATAATCCTCGTTAGCGTCGATATTTGCGTCCCCATTGTTAGGGATTAAACCAACGCTAGTGCCATCACCAGCCTTGTGATAGCTCGCATCCGTCTGCAAGATCACAGCTTTGAAAGCACTGTCACGAAACCCAATTTCTGATTTGCTCCGTAAGGCAACTTGGAACAGCGCTTCTAGCTGCGACTCAGGTTCATCGGATCCGAAACGAATGGCTAGACCGTTCACGGCGGTTTGTAGTGCAGATCCATCGCTGCCAAGGGCTAGATCGGTGTTGTAAACATAGTCTGCCGTATCAGCCCATCCGAATGGAGCGATTGGCTTATCCACAAACGAACCCAGGCCAAAACGCACGCTGGAAGAGATGCTACTTAGACCACTAAGCAATCCGGGAACCGATGCCCTAACATTCGGCAGGTCATCGCCAAAAGAACCAGATAAATCATTAAGCAAAAAGACATCAAGTTCTGATGGGGCTTTAGTTTCCACTTCAACACGGAAAGTCAAGGGATCTTCTGGTTCTAGAAAAACATTGACAGTAGATGGGGTTACAGGTGTGCCAGGTGTAGTGCCAGTGATCATGCTACCGGCAAGAGAAATAGGCGCAAGTGATGTCCAAACAGTTGCTCCTGTAAGCAGTGACACCAAACTCAGGTGGATCTTATGCATGAGGGTTCTCGTTTTGAGGGTTGTCTTGTGTGTAACTGCTGCTGACTTGAGCTGAGACAGGCTTGCTCACAGTGATTGGCTAGTATGACTTCGCTCACCAAGGATGGATCGACATCAGCAACGAGTTACAGACTTGATTGAGAAAACGGCACAATTCAGGCTCTGATCCCCAACGATGGTTAACACCCATACCATTAAGCATCCGGTCTTAATCCATGTTCTACCCAGAATCCTAGAAACCTGGTTAGTAAAAATAATTAGTCCATGGATTAACCTAGCTTGGCATTGTTACCAGGAGGGAGTAGCTTTCTGTAGATGTGTGCTTATGACAACTTTAGGTGATCAAAAAATCAGATCACAAGACTTATAAACAAAAACTGTCGGGATCAAAAACTGGATTAAATAAATTGAAGTCAAAATTGCACAAATTTGGCACGAGGCGATCGATAGAGATAATTCTGTGCGGTTTGGTAATTTAAAGGCCGATCGAGTGTGGATTTTGCGACAGGTGTTGCGAGGTCACCAGCAGGGGCTAAGGCGAAGACTGAAATTCCGGTCTCAGAATGGGTTTGGCGGCATTGAGTCAGCAAAATTAGCACCTCTAGAGAAACTGAGGAGCCTGTGATTGGATAATGTTAATGTCCAATCTCGGGTATTTTTAGTCACATCGCTGGTCACATGGATTGATCGCCCCGGTGATTTAACTCGGATCAGCGAAGGTTCGCAGATGAACCATGAACTGGCTATTGCTTGGGTGTGGATCGCTTGATGCGAGATTGAAGTTTTGTGAATTGTTGAATTAAAGAGAGCACCCAAGTGATTTTCTGAAGGTTTGCTTCGAGGGCTGGTTCAAAGGCCCGGTAGGTTTGGCGAAATCCATAGATGCCGCGCTGGCCGATCGCGATGTTTTGCGGCGCATTGCCCAGGACGGCATGGGTGCTGCGGGCGGCGGATTCCAGTCCCTGAGCGGTGTTCCGAAGGGTGCGCCGTAGTTGCCACAGTTGCCAAGCCAGCCACAGCAGGCCGATCGAGAGGAGGCCGTCAATTCCCACAACCGCCCACAGGCCGATCGCGCTGGGAACCGAAGGCACTGTGCCCACAACAGGCGGAAGGAGGAGCAAAACCATGGGGCCAGGGGCGATCGGGACAGAAAACAGCAGTTTCCCGTAGGCTAGCACGGGTGGCAGGGACGATCACGCCTTGTGTTTGCTTTGCTCAAGTCCCCGTCAAGTCCCTGGTCGATCGAGGGAGGATAACGGGTTCATCTGTTCACTTGGCCAATGGGCGGTTGGGGAGCAAGGCCTGTTGATGGAGGGTGGCTTGCACCAACTGTCGGAAATAGCTGATGGGTTGTAATTGCAGTCGATCGCGCGTGGTCACCAACACCACTTCCCGCTCGATCGATGGATCCGCCAGCGGTAACACTCGTAAACCTGGATCCTCCTTCGCCTCCAGCACGGCCGACTCTGGCAGAAGGGCCACGCATTTTCCCTGGCGGACAACCCCCCGAAAGGCATCGAGGGTGTTCAACTCCAAGGCAACCCGCAGGGTAATTCCCTCGCGGGCAAACTGTTCCTGCACCAACCGCTGCATTCCGTAGCCATCTTTGAACACCACATGGGGATATTCCCCCAGATCCAGCCAGGACACTTGCCCATGGTTGGCGAGGGGATGGGATGCGCTGACGAGGGCCACCACGGGTTCCTTATAGAGTGAATCCACCACCCAATCGGTGTTATTGGTCAAAAACCGGTTATTCATGACCACGGCCACATCCACTAGCCCATCGCGCAACACCTTGAGCGATCGATCGCTGCCCAAGGCCGTCACCCGTAACTGCACTTGGGGATAGGTTTGGATAAAGTCCTGCAAAATGGCGGGCAGTCGGTAGGCACAAACAGAGTGAATGGCGGCGATGCAGAGTTCCGGTTGTTGCCCTTCGCGCAGGTTGGCGATCGCCCGATTTGCCAAGTCCCACTCCTGCACCATTCGGCGGGCGTGGGGTAACAGTTGGTTGCCAGCAAGAGTGAGTTGGATGGGGGTGCTGCGACGAATCAGGGTTAGCCCCAGGGTAGACTCCAGGCTCTGAAGTTGGCGGCTGATGGTGGATTGGGTGACTCCGCAACGCTTAGCGGCGGCCTGGAAACTACCGGTATCCGCGATCGCGAGGAAGGCCTGTAACTGTTCGAGTCGCATGAGCTGGGGCAAGCAAGGAACCCAAGGGCGCGATCGGGGACGTTAGGAAAACAATCCGCATCAAGACCCGATCGCGGCCTAAGCCAGCAAACTTTGCCATAGTTCCCCGTTTCCTTGCGCGATCGCCCTGAACATTGCGCGACTCCGGCCCATGCTGTTTTTGAATGATGGGTTAATCAACGGTCGATTAATTACGGTTAATTACGGTTAATTACGCCTAATTACCCCTCATCACTCCCACGCGCTCCTAATCATTCATGGGCCAGCCCAGCGGTTGTTGATCGACCCCGCGATCGAATGAGGCGCTGCACTGCCGCGATCGCGGGATTCAGTTCTGGCCCCTTGCGGTGAGGATCTGCCTCAAACGATCGTTGCTCCTGCTCAATCATCAACACATCCTGCTCCACCAACCCTTCCAGCAACTTGGCCGCCGCATTAAACATCCGATCTTTCACCCACTGGCGGATCGCCACCGGCAACTGATGCAGTCGCTCGAAGGCGTGTAGGGAGGTGAAATGCACCAAATAGGCCCGGGTGTGGGTGGCGCTGACGGGACAAAACAGGCAATAAATCTTGAACTCTTGGCCCAAGCTAGAAGCCCAGTGGGGATAGACATAGCTCACCCGGAGTGGTTCCGGGTGTAGTTTGCGCATGGCGGGGATAAACAGTTGCGCCACCGCCCAAATTTTGTCAATTCGGTAGTAGCTTTGGGCTTCGTAGAGAGCATCGACTCGATCGGGTGATTCGGTGAGCTGCTCCAACTTCGCGGAAGCCCAAGCCTGGTAGTCCTGATGCAAATGCCCATGGTACATATCCATCAGGTTTTCGATCAGAAAAGAAAAATGCCCCTGACAATCGATCGTGGTCATGGAAGCGATGTAGTTTAAATGGCTCCATTCCGGCAGTCCCATCGGTTCCGGCAACACCTGTCCCGGTTGCAATTCCCCTGGCCACAACCAAATGAACCCATCCAATTCCCGCACCGGGTAGGTACGAATTCGGCAAGTGGGCAGCTTTTGGTTATCTCCCAGGTAGGGCACATCCACGCAGGCCCCAGCATTGTCGAACTGCCAACCGTGGTACATACACTCGATCCGATCGCCCACTACGCGCCCATCCGACAACTTCACCAGTCGGTGGGGACAGCAATCCTCCAGGGCTTGCACTTGCCCTTGGGTGTCGCGGTAAAGCACAATTGCCCGCCCCCAAAGTTCCACGCCCAGCGGTTGGCGAGTGACTTCCCGATCGCTCGCCACCACATACCAATGGTTGGGGTCGATGCCGGTTGCGCGTAGGGGTACTGTCTTGGCTGGTTGAGCAGCCGTGGGGGTGGCAGTTTCAGGAGACATAGGCAAAGGAAAAGGGAACTAGGCAGCGCAACGGGCCAGTAACTGACGATATGCTGTGGGGCCCGCGACTGAGATTCGGAAAATCTCGGCGCTTTCAAAGCTAGCAAATCATCGCTCAGAGACCAATTTGCGAGACTGGACGCTGTTGGTTGCCGCTGCCCAATCCATACCTTGCGATTGAATTTGGGAGCCAATCCAGAAGATCGCTATGATTCCGGTGGGCAGTCGATTCCTACCTTGGGTGAAGTTCTGCAACAAATTCCTCGGTGGGCCCGATCGCCTTTTGCCCGATCGCCCAGTTTTGTTTGCGGCTTGTTTGCGGCTTGTTTGTGGTCTTGTGTGGCCTGACGAGCTTGTTGTTGGTTGGCTGGTCATTAGCTGTTAGTTGGTTTTTGAACTAATCCGCCCTAGCTCTCACCTTGTCTGATCTACCCGACTGGATTCGTTTGCAAAAGGCCCTGGCCGTGGAAGCGGAACGGGGCTTTGGGGATTTGGCTGGGCGGGAATATCGATTCAGTGAATTTTTGTGTTTGCAGTTTGGCCGGCCGCCCCAGGGATTGTCTGCGAGCGATCGACGGCGGTGGCGAGAAACAGCGGCCCAGTTTGCGGAATATCCCCATTTGGACTTGGCCCAACGCAAGCGGATTGTGGTGAACACGCGGCAGTTTTTGCACCAGGTGCAGCGTGCCTGCGAGGGGGCGATCGCCGAGGCCGCGGCTCCAGAGGCGGCCCCCCGATCGCCCAAGCGCCCAAAAACGAAGGATTTGAACCAACTGCAACCGGCAACCATTGCCCGATCGCTGACTTTGGATCTGCCCCTGTCGCAGGTACGGGCGATCGGGACGCGATCGGGGGGGCGGTTGGCCAAGTTGGGGCTGTTGACGGTGCAGGATTTGCTGTGCCATTACCCTCGCGACTATATCGATTACGCCCGCCAGGTGAATATCCGCGACTTGGAAGGGGGCGAAACGGTGACGATTGTGGGGACGGTGAAGCGCTGTAATTGCTTTACCAGTCCCAAAAACTCAAAACTCACGATTTTTGAACTGATTCTGCGCGATCGCACGGGCCAAGTGCGAATTAGCAAGTTTTTTGCAGGAACCCGCTTTAGTTCGATCGCCTGGCAAAAGAGCCAACAGAGTCTTTACTCCTCGGGCACACTGGTGGCCGCGTCCGGCCTGGTGAAGCAAGATAAATATGGCATTACGCTCGATAATCCCGATTTGGAAGTGATCGACAGCGCCGACGGGACGATCGCCTCCTTAACGGTGGGGCGGGTCGTGCCGGTCTATGCCCTCACGGAAGGGGTGACGGCGGATTTGGTGCGGCGATCGGTCTTGGCTGTGTTGCCCGCCGCCAGCCAAGTGCCGGAAGCTTTGCCCCGTAACTTTCGTGAACGCTACAACCTGATCAAAATTGCCGACGCGATCGCCCAAGTGCATTTTCCCGCCGACGATGATCAGTTGGCGGCGGCCCGACGGCGGTTGATTTTCGATGAATTTTTCTACCTCCAGTTGGGATTGCTCCAGCGGCGATCGCAGCAAAAACGCCAGGAAACCAGCGTGGTCTTGGCCACCACCGGCCCTCTGATTGACCAATTTCATCAGGTGTTGCCCTTTGAACTGACCGGGGCCCAAAAGCGCGTGGTGGGCGAAATTCTGGAAGATTTACAACGGCCCACCCCCATGAACCGTCTGGTGCAAGGGGATGTGGGATCCGGAAAAACCGTCGTGGCCGTGATCACCATCCTGGCGGCCATCCAAGCGGGCTACCAAGCGGCCCTGATGGCTCCCACGGAAGTGCTGGCGGAGCAACATTACCGAAAAATTGTCGGTTGGTTTAACCTGTTGCACTTGCCCGTGGAGTTGCTGACGGGTTCCACGGGAGCCAAAAAACGGCGCGCCATCCATGCCCAATTGCAAACGGGAGAGTTGCCCCTGTTGGTGGGAACCCATGCCCTGATCCAAGACAAGGTGGAATTTTCCCGTTTGGGCCTGGCGGTGATTGATGAGCAGCACCGATTTGGGGTGCAACAGCGGGCCAAGCTGCAACAAAAGGGATTTCAGCCCCATGTGTTGACCATGACTGCCACGCCGATTCCGCGCACCTTGGCGCTGACGATCCATGGGGATTTGGATGTGAGCCAAATTGACGAGTTGCCGCCCGGTCGGCAGGCGATTCAAACCACGGTGCTGCGATCGGGCGATCGCCCGGCGGCCCATGACCTGATGCGCCGAGAAATTGCCCAAGGTCGCCAGGTTTATGTGGTGTTGCCGCTGGTGGAGGAGTCGGAAAAGCTCGATTTGAAATCCGCGATCGAGGAATATCAATACCTTTCTGAGGTCGTGTTTCCGGAGTTTCAGATGGGGTTGCTCCATGGGCGCATGAGTTCGGCCGATAAAGACCGGGCGATCGAGCAATTTCGGCAAAACGAAACCCAGATTTTGGTGTCCACCACGGTGATTGAAGTGGGGGTGGATGTGCCCAACGCCACGGTGATGGTGATTGAACATGCAGAGCGCTTTGGCTTGTCTCAGTTACACCAGTTGCGCGGTCGGGTGGGGCGGGGGGCGGCCCAGTCTTTTTGTTTGTTGATGAACACCAGCAAAAGCCCGGAAGCCAGCCAGCGGCTGGAGGTGTTGGCCCAATCTCAGGATGGCTTTTTCATTTCAGAGATGGACATGCGGTTTCGTGGCCCCGGTGAAGTGTTGGGCATGCGCCAATCGGGGTTGCCGGATTTTGCCCTGGCCAGCTTGGTGGACGATCGCGATGTGTTGAACTTGGCTCGATCGGCCGCTGAGGATTTGATCAACACCGACCCAGATTTGGCAAACCATCCTCGAATTGCTGCCGAACTGGGCTATCGGTATCGCAAGCTGTTGGGGGGTATGATTTTGACCTAGGCAACTTGGCGGCGGCGATCCAAATGCGCTCTACCGCTCAAAGCCCAATCTTTCACGATACCGAATCATGCCAGGTGCTGTGGATCGCAGTGGGACAGTGCGGCGTGTTTGTCGGCATCTCTGTACACATCCATATATATGTATTGTTGAACACAACTGTTGGGCCGGCTCAGGAAGCAATCACCGGTTGTCGTTCGTGGCCGTGGACTGGGGGCCTGATCCAAGCGGGGTTGGATGGGCAGCACAGGGGTGGTCGGGCCGCTGTTTGCCTGGGGAAGTTCCTTTGGGGCCTGCTGAGGGGCGATCGCGATCGATTCACGATTGATTATGTTTTTCAATCGTGATTAATGATTGGCAATCATGATAATTAACGAGTTTTAAATTATTTTTGATAATCAATTGAGATTCCCGGTCAGTGATTAAAAAAATCTATAGTTGTCAGCCTCCCGGGGCAGGCGAATCAGGGTGAAAAATCTTGGTTCGTTTGACGATCGCAATTGAGCGGTTTGGGGTGCATTTCCCTGAAATACCGTCGTCTCAGTTCCTCAGTCGCTAAGAAATTGTATGCAACCGCAAATTGTGTTGGTTAATCCGCAAATTCCGCCTAATACGGGCAATATTGCCCGTACCTGCGCTGCCACCGGTACGGAACTGCACCTGGTAGGCCCTTTGGGCTTTGAAATTACCGATCGCTACCTCAAACGGGCTGGACTGGACTACTGGCCGTTTGTCAAGCTTCGCTATCACGCCGATTGGTCGGTCTTTGCCGAATTTCACCGCCCGATCGGGGGACGACTGATTGGATTTTCCAGCGGTGGCAGCACGTCTTATCACCACATCGCCTACGCCCCTACGGATTGGCTGCTGTTTGGCAGCGAAACGGAGGGGTTGCCGACTTCGGTGCTGGAAACTTGTGACCTGATTGCTCGTATTCCCATGGACTGCGCGGGTGTTCGTAGCCTGAATCTATCGTCAAGCACCGCGATCGGGCTGTTTGAGGCTCGGCGGCAGTTGGGATTGTTGGGGTAAGTCCTGTTGCGAGTACAGGCCCTGGGTAATGAGGAGGTTGAGGGGTAATGAGCAGCGAGGACGGTCACGGGATGGCGATCGTCTGGAATTGGCTCATCTTGCCCAGTGCTGACGGGGTTCATGGATAGCCAACTGTCTGAATTTGACCATCCAGGCAGATGGGAGCCGATCGCGATCGTCCGTCAGGGGCTAAATAAAGTCGATTAAGGCGGCTTCTGACTCCCGATCGCCGGTCGATCGCGGCTGAACCATGGCTGGGCCGTGATTGCTCAGGCTTAGTCAGCCTTTCACCTTTTCGGGGCGATCGCCGTGGCGGGACTTTCGTGCCTTAGTCGGGGCGATCGGGAGTCTGATTAATAAGAAAATCCTATCGATGAATCGTCCGAATTTTGCAGCGAATTTTACATTTTTTTTAATTCATCAGGCTCTAAAACGACATATTCCCTCCTCGGAAATCTTGACTAGGCAATCCAAGACACAGCGTAGGATTACGGTGATCCTGACCTGTCGGCTAAGTCTTGAAAGGCAGGTAATCCGATACGCGTTGTCAATGGTTTGAGCGCCTGAAAGTCTTTTGAGAAAAGGGCTTTGGAAAAATGATGATCAAATAAGGGGCGCAATCCTGAACAGCAAAACATCACCGAAAGGCCCAATATTCATCAAGAAAATAAATACCGAAACTGTCACAAATCAGTTGCCAATCTGGTTAAACTTGCCTAAACCACAAAAGCAGGGTAGTCTTGCCTAAGCCTTAACTCGTATTAAGACCCCGGTCTAACCGAGCTTATCGCTGGCCGCCGCGTCGCACCTGAGCGGTGATCTAGCCATCCAAGGCGCTTGGGACGGCAAGGCTGATTCAATCGCAGTCCAATGGGCAATCAACGATTGAGCACCCCACCCACGACCAGAGTCGAGGCGAGTTCTGTGGTTTACCAGCCCAAGGCTTGCTGACTGCTGAGTTGCCAGCGCCCCAATGACCAACAATCCACATCGTGCGATGACCGAACAGTACCAACAAGCTCCCACGGAGACTAGTCGGAAGACCCGCGCCTCGATCGCGACGCTAGGGTTGGCAATCTCAATGGGTGCAACAGGGTTGCTGTTGCCCCGCCAAGGCGACCACGCGATTGCGGCAGAACCCAACCAGGCTCCGTCCCTCAGTAGCCAGACCGTGGCGGCGGCCACCAGCAAGACCCATACGGTTCAAGCCAACGACACGATCGCGACCATCGCCCGCCAATACGATGTTGCGCCGGAAGCCCTAGCGGCGGCGAACCACCTGTCGATTGATGCTGTCCTGAGCGCTGGTCAACAACTCACCATTCCAGCCCGCAGCATTCCCCAACGCACCGTTGTTAGCGCGATCGAGCCAATCACCGCCGAAGTGGAAACGGCGACCTTGAGCGCGCCCACCGTCGAACCGAGTCAGACAACGGCTGAAGCGAATTCCGAGCAATTTTCCGCCTCCCTGGCCCACGGCGAAAGCGAAGCCGACAGCCAGCCCACAGCAATCACTCTTGATCGCAGCCGAATCCCAGCCCTCCCGGAAAACCAGGTTGAAGTGGCTGCGGTTGCCCCTGAAGCGGCGGTTGTGATTGATGCTTCGGCCACTGAGGCCGAGTCGCCCAGCGCCAACAGTCCTGCTGTGACGCAAGTTCCCGTCGCGGAAGCCCCCTCTTCGCCCAACACGATCGACCTGCTGGCGGATGCTGCTGCCATCCGGAGCATCGATCGCTTGCAGGCTCAGAGCGATCGACTGAGCCAAGCACTGCAATCGCTGGCAGCGAACACTGGAAACCTGCTGGGTTCGACTACCGAGGCGATCGAGCTGCTGGCCCTGGAGCCGCAACCAACCACTGAATCAGCAGAGCGTCCCACGACCGATCGCACCGAAGAAACCGTTGCACTGCAACCGGCGACTACGGCCGAGCGTGCTTCTACAGATGCGGTGACCCCCACTGCCAATGACCTGGTGGTTAGCATCCCCACCGCCGCTGACTATCGACTCACGGCCGTTGCGGTTCCCACGCAGCGCCTCGATCGCCCGGCTGTGCCCGTGAGTGCCGCCGCCGCCCGCACGGTTGCAACGGAAGAAGCCGGCGGTGGTGCGGTCAATCTTCTGAGCCATGCTGCCACTGCTCAATCGCTGGCCGGCGCTGCCGATGTGCCCACCGCCAGCAGCCGCCTCCAACAGGGGACGGCCAACAGCGACCTAGCCAGCCCGCGCTACAGCCCCTACATCGACGGTCTGCGAGCTGAAATTCAGGCCCTGCAAGCTCGCTACCAAAACCAAACCGGCGAATCGAGCCGCAGCGGTGCAATCAGCCTGTTGGCTCCGGCCGCCGCCACCGCCGTGGCCGCCAGCCAAGCCAGCACCGTAGCTAATCAGGCGGCAACCGTGGCTGTGCAGCCGCCCTCTGCACCCCTGAGCGATCGCCCGCTGGCCCTGAGCCAACCGATGCCGGAAGCGGATCCGCGCCGCAGCCAACTAATTGCAGCCGCCTCTGAACCGCTGAACGCCCGTAATCCCCGCGTGCAAACGCTGCTGAATGCCAGTGTTTCACCCCAACTACCGCCTCTGTCGGATCCTTCGGCTTACCTACCGGGCGCACAACCCCAGGCCATGCGCGGCTACATCTGGCCGAGCCAAGGCATTCTAACCTCTGGCTATGGCTGGCGCTGGGGCCGGATGCACCGAGGCATTGATATTGCAGCCCCTGTGGGTACACCGATTGTGGCAGCGGCTGACGGTGTGGTGGCAGTCTCCGGTTGGGACAGCGGTGGCTACGGCAACAAGGTGGACATTCGCCACCCGGACGGCAGCTTCACTCGCTACGCCCACAACAGCCGTCTTTTGGTAAGGGCTGGTCAAACCGTTCGCCAAGGTCAATTGATTGCAGAAATGGGCAGCACCGGCCGCAGCACTGGCCCCCACCTGCATTTTGAAATTCGCCCATCGGGCAAAGGCGCAGTGAACCCGATGGCCTTCTTGCCGAGCGGTGGACTACGGGCGGCTCGTTAGATTAACTGACGCTCCAATCCCTGCTTAGGTTCCCCTAAACTAAACCCGTGCTGGACGCGATCGCTGCATCCGGCATGGGTTTTTTAGTTGGCATTTTTATGGGCATTTTTAGTCGCCATTAACTTTGGGTGTTCGGGGTGAGTCTTGCTGGAGGTGCTTTTGGGGAACCGGTTGAAGTTTTCGAGTTTAAACTGAAAAGCATTGTCCCTAACGGGCCATGCATCAGGCTGACCTTGCTAGTGGCTTTGCTTGTTCGTGGCTTTGTTAGATCGAACCGTTTGCGGGAGAGAACCATGCGACTACTTCACACCATGCTGCGGGTGGGCGACTTGCAGCGATCGCTCGATTTCTATTGCAATGTGTTGGGGATGAAACTCTTGCGCCAAAAGGATTATCCTGATGGCAAGTTCACGCTGGCCTTTGTGGGCTATGGGGACGAGTCGGAAACGGCCGTCATTGAGCTAACCCACAACTGGGGCGTGGAGTCCTACGAACTCGGAACGGCCTACGGTCACATTGCTCTGGGGGTAGATGATATCTATGCCACCTGCGAAGAAATCACGACGCGGGGCGGGCGAGTGACCCGCGCCCCCGGCCCCATGAAACATGGCTCGACGGTGATTGCCTTTGTGGAGGATCCAGACGGCTACAAGGTGGAACTCATTCAGCTCAAAAATCAAGATGCTGCCCCATCGCCATCCCTAGCGACGGCGGCTTCTTAAGTGTGGGTGGTGCAGACGGAGCGCGGGGCCCGTTGAAAGTACCCGGGCCCCGCGCGGCAGGCGGTTAAAAATCCATCAACCCGGCGGCCAGGCGAGCGATCGCCCACCCAGCACATGGAAGTGCAGATGAAAAACCGTTTGTCCGCCATCTTCGCCGGTGTTGGCCACCACGCGATAGCCCTGATCCAGGCCTTCCTGTTGGGCAACTTTTTGGATCACAAGCATCAAATGCCCCAACAGGGCTTGGTCTTCCGCCGTGGCCGCCGCCAGGTTCTCGATCGGCTTTTTAGGAATCACCAACAGGTGGACAGGGGCTTGCGGATTCACATCCCGAAAAGCCAAGGCCAAATCGTCTTCATACACGATCGCGGCGGGAATTTCGCGGCGGATGATTTTGCCAAAGATGGTGTCGCCACCGACAGTCATGGGAATAGGCTCCTTCGGAACGCAGAAATAATGCAGAAATTGGGAACATGAAAGCGTGGGGGTGCGAGCAGCCCTGGTGCGGGGAACCGCTCGCCGGCCGGGCGATCGAGTAGACTCTAGCACTCTGCCATGGGTTCAATGACGGTTCGATCGCCCCCCCAATTGGGCTGCGTCTCAGAATGGATCGGAAAGCCGATCGCGCTGGCGGCCGCCCTGAGCCGAGATGACCAACCAAGATCATGGATCATGATCAAGGGGGTCAATTAACCAACCGTTACGGTTAATCCTCAGATTTCTTTAAGATTTGCGGCGAAAACGTTACATCTGGTAATATTCAGATGAGCGAGAATCCTTAGCCCATCAAGACCTTGACCCATTGTTGGTCAATGCAACCAACCGGAATTGATCTCAATCAGTTGTGATCCATTCCCTAAACCGTCGGTTGCTGGTGACTTGTCAATCCATTGGGTTGAAGGGCGATTGCGTTCAGACCGCACCGTATTTGACAGACGTGCATTCACGTTTCTTAATTTTTCTTTGGCGACTGAATGACACCATTCAACCGTCGAAGCCCCTTCTCCGTTGATTGCTGAAGTGTTCATCAATCGGCTGTGATCGGCTGATTTTGCTCGAATTGTTCTGACACAATTCATGAATCAAAATAACCAGCCCAATCGGCAGCCAACGTTGATGAATAACTGCAAGCTTTTTAAATGAAATCAACAAAAATGTTGGCAGAAAATTCCTTGCAGACGATCACAGAATCAGGGCGATCGCGCGGCAAAATCCTGATTGTCGATGATGAATCGGCATTGCGGATGATCCTGACTACGCGCCTTTCGCTGGCGGGGTATGAAGTCGTGTCGGCGGCGGATGGAGAGGAGGCCCTCGAGGTATTTGACCGCGAGGATCCCGATCTGGTGGTGTTGGATGTGATGATGCCGAAAATTGACGGCTATGGCGTTTGCCAAACCCTGCGCCAAAACTCCGATGTGCCGATCATTATGTTGACGGCCTTGGGCGATGTGGGCGATCGAATCACTGGCTTACAAATGGGAGCCGATGATTATTTAGCTAAGCCTTTTTCCCCTAAAGAATTAGAGGCGCGAATTGCCTGTGTGCTGCGCCGGGTGAAGGACAAAACCACGCCGCCCCCGATCGGGAATGGCACGATTCAAATTGGTTCCCTGCGAGTCGATACCCGGAAGCGCCAGGTTTATCGCAGCGATCGGCGGATTCGTCTAACCCATACGGAATTTAGCCTGTTGGAATTGCTGTTTAGCCGCAACGGAGAAGCCGTGCCCCGGGGCGAAATTCTGCAAACTCTCTGGGGTTATGCCCCTCGGATCCAAGCGGACATGCGGGTGGTGGATGTGCATGTGGCGCGGCTGCGATCGAAACTGGAAGACGATCCGCGTAACCCGGAAATTATCTTGACGGTACGCGGCACGGGCTATGCGGCTCCTCGGATGACCGACAGTTCTGAGGCGATCGGGGCTTAAGGATTCGCCCAAAGGGATCTGCCCAAAAGAATCTGCTCAACCCATGGCTCATCGATGGTTAATCGGCCGAGGGCGCGGGGTCAGGGCATTTCATGATCGTGCCATTTGTCATGATCGTGCTTTGATCGCCTTTTTCGATCGCCTTCCTTAATCTCCTCTCTTGATCGCCTTGCTCCTTCTGGGCTGCTAGCTCGATCGCAATCCAGTGCGCCCGTTTGCGAGGTCGGTTGCTACGATCGAAGGGCGGGGCAAGCTCGATCGCTCCGGCTGGATCAGAAGGCAATATCATGACATTTGACTACGACCTCTTCGTTATTGGTGCAGGCTCCGGCGGGTTGGCCGCTTCCAAGCGAGCCGCCAGCTATGGCGCAAAAGTGGCGATCGCAGAAAGCGACCTCGTGGGCGGCACTTGCGTGATTCGCGGTTGCGTGCCCAAAAAACTCATGGTCTATGCATCCCAGTTTGCCCACTGGTACGAGGATGCCACGGGCTACGGTTGGTCCGCAGTGGAGCCAGAGCACGACTGGTCTAAGCTGATCAACGCGGTGCAGACGGAAGTGATGCGCCTTAACAAACTACACATCAGTTTTCTAGAAAAAGCGGGCGTAGAGCTGATTTCGGGTCTGGGGCGCTTTGTGGATGAGCACCGGATTGAAATCGTTAGCCCCAGCGGCACTCGCGAAGTGACCGCCCGCTACATCCTGATTGCCGTGGGTGGCGAAGCCGTGCGCCCAGATGTGCCCGGCATTGAACATACGATCACCTCGCGGGAGATGTTCCTGCTGAAGGAGCGCCCCCAACGGTTTGTGGTGCTGGGCGGGGGCTATATCGGTGTGGAATTTGCTGGAATCCTCAAGGGCTTAGGCTCTGAGGTGACGCAGGTGTTGCGGGGCGATCGAATTCTGCGCGGCTTTGATAGTGACATTCGGGATCAAATCCAGCAAGCCATGGTCGATCGGGGCATTGCTGTCCATACCCACGCCGATATCGCCACCCTTCAAATTGAAAAAACCGATGCCGGTCTGCGAATGCAGTTCAAAACCGCCGATGGTGTGGCCCATGAGTTGATGGCCGATGCCATTCTGAGCGCCACAGGCCGCAAACCCAAACCCCAAATTGAGCCGCTGAATCTGGAACTTGCCGGGGTGGAAGTGGTGAATGGGGCGATCGCCGTGACTGCCGACCATTGCACCAACCAGCCCCACATCTACGCCGTGGGCGACTGCACCGATCGGGTCAATCTCACCCCCGTGGCGATCGCGGAAGGGCGTGCCTTTGCCGACACGGTATTTGGTCACCAGCCTCGCACCATCAGCCATCGCAACATTCCCTCCGCTGTGTTTTCGCAACCGGAAGCCGCCACCGTGGGCATGACCGAAGAAGAAGCCCGGGCCGTCTATGGCGATCGGGTGAAAATCTACCGTGCCCGCTTCCGCCCAATGATCTACAGCCTGACCGATTGCACCGAAAAGGTGTTGGTCAAACTGGTGGTAGAAGGTGAAGACGAGCGTATTTTAGGCGTGCATATGGTGGGCAAAGATGCGGCGGAAATTATCCAAGGCATGGCTATTCCTGTGGTGATGGGGGCAACGAAGGCCGACTTCGATCGCACCATTGCTATTCATCCTTCCACCGCTGAAGAGTTCGTGACTTTGCGATAGATTGCCCAGGGCGATCGCCCCATTCTTAATCAATGGATCATTAACCAATGGATCATTAACTCATGCGCAACTCATGATTGATGTGCGATGTGTCGATGATCAATTCATCCATGGGTTGATCGTGCTTGATGCATTCATGAACAATCAGCAGCTTATGGCCAATTGGTTGGCAGTTGGTTGGCAGTTAATTTGCAGTTAATTTGCAATTGGTTTGCAATTCGTTCATGATCAAGATCACGATCAACGCAATCATGATCAACCCACGATCAATTCATCATCGATCGGTTAGCAACTCATTGGCGACTGATCAATGATTCGGTAATTGATTCGTGGTTGGTTTTCCCGATCGGTTCCCGATCATCACCTTCCAAACACCCTAACTCTGGATCGCTATGACCCTCGCTCAAGATCGCGCCCAAGAAACCAACGCTCGGGATTTGTTTCGGGCCGCCTACGAAAATCGCTATACCTGGGATGCTAACTTTCCGGGTTACACCGCCGATGTGGAACTGTGCCAAGGGGAAGAAAGCTATCAGGGATCCGTGGCGATCGCGGCTGATTTCAGCGTCAGCGTCACCGGCATTGATCATCCCGAAGTGTTGAAAACGTTGGAACATCAACTGCGCGATATTGTCACCCATCGTCAGCGCAGCAGCTTTGACAAAGCCCACGGCCAAAACGAATTTACCTTGGGAGCCACTGACGAAACGGGCGCGGTGGAGGTGTTGGTTTCTGGGAAATCCATGGGATCCAGCTACAAAGTGCGCGATCGGGAAATTTGCCATGTGGAGCGTCCCGTGGGCCCCATGAAATTCATCATCGATACCCAAGCAACGATGAATACTGGTGAAGGCTATTTGCCCACCTTGACCGATGCCAACTTCTATAAGCTGCCGGAAAACCAACTGGTGAAGCAGGTGCGCTATGAAGACACCCACGAACGGGTGGGCAATTACGTTTTGATGAGTTCTCAAGCCATTCGAGTCAAGGAAGGAGACCAAGAAATCGTCACAACCATGACGTTCTCCAACTTGAAATTGCAAGGATAAGCTGGATCAAACTTTCTCTTGGCTAGCCCTTGTCGATGTCTGTTGCTAGTGATTGTCTAGTTAATGACCAGTTGATTGCTAGTGAATAGTTAATTACTAGTTAATTACTGGCAATTTTCTAACTGCTTGCTAATTACTGGCTAATCACGAATTGGTCATTGGCTAATGATCGAATAGCCAGAATAACCACTGATCAATCATTTGACCAATCATTAGTTCATGGCGCGGGTGGAATCTTTCCGCCCGCGTTTTGTTGTGCATAACATTATGAACAACATCAAGCGTGAATCACATCAAGGATGAATCACAAGGGCCCTCAGCCATTGCTCCGGGAATTGACCTCGCGCCTAGAATGGGAGAAAGATTGGTTCGATCGCCCCCTATGCCTTACCCGCTGCACGTTGCCTTTGTTTGGCATCAACATCAGCCCCTCTACAAAAGCCGTGGCAACCTGGCCGAAACAGCCTTGGCAGACGTGCCCCAACAGTCGGAAGAAGCGCAATATCGACTGCCTTGGGTGCGGTTGCATGGCACCAAGGACTATCTCGATTTGATTTTGATGTTGGAACGGTTCCCCCGGTTGCGCCAAACCGTGAACTTGGTTCCTTCTTTGATGTTGCAAATTGAAGATTATGTGGCGGGCCGGGCGATCGACCCCTACTTGGCCTTGGCGCTCACCCCTGCTGAACAACTGCAACCGACACAAAAGCGCTTTGTGCTGGAGCATTTTTTTGATGGCAACCACCGCACCTTGGTGGATCCCCATCCTCGCTATTGCCAATTGTTTGAACAACGCAATGATTTGGGAATTCCTTGGTGTTTAGACCATTGGAAACCCGAGGATTTTGGGGATCTGTTGGCTTGGCATAACCTGGCTTGGATTGATCCGCTGTTTTGGGATGATCCAGAAATTGCCCGTTGGTTAGAACGGGGCAAGGATTTTTCGCTCACCGATCGCCAGGAAATTTGGGCCAAGCAACGGGAAATTTTGGCGCGAATTATTCCCAAGCACCGATCGATGCAGGAGTCGGGCCAGTTGGAAGTGACCACCACGCCCTACACCCATCCCATTTTGCCCCTGCTGGCCGACACGGACGCGGGCCGGGTGGCCATTCCCCAAATGCAACTGCCCGCGAGCCGGTTCCAGTGGGCGGAAGATATTCCCCGGCATCTGGAACGGGCCAAAACCATGTACCAAGAGCGGTTTGGCTGCTTGCCTCGGGGGCTGTGGCCTTCGGAGCAGTCCGTGAGTCCGGCAATGTTGCCCGATGTGGCGGCGGCCGGTTTCCAATGGTTAATTTCCGATGAGGCGGTGTTGGGCTGGACGATCGAGCATTTCTTCCACCGCGACGGATCGGGCAACGTTCTGGAGCCACAGTACCTTTACCAGCCCTATCGCCTAGCCACGGATCAGGGAGATTTGGCGATCGTCTTCCGTGACCACCGCCTTTCGGATCTGATTGGCTTTAGCTATGCGGGCATGGAACCCCAAAACGCTGCCCAAGACTTGATTGGCCATTTGGAAGCGATTACTCGGCAACTGAAACAACGCCAAGGGGACGATCGCACCAGCCTAGAGCAGCCTTGGTTGGTGACCATTGCCCTGGATGGGGAAAACTGCTGGGAATATTACGATCGAGACGGGCTACCGTTCTTGGATGCGCTCTATAGCCGCCTCAGCCAGCATCCTGAAATTGAGCTGGTAACCGTGGGCGATTATCTCGATCGATTCCCGCCCCGTGAAACCCTGCCGGTCGATCGCCTGCACAGTGGCTCTTGGGTGGATGGCTCCTTTTCCACCTGGATTGGCGACCCGGCCAAAAACCGCGCCTGGGATTTGCTGACGGCGGCCCGCGAAACCCTGGCTCGCCACCCGGAAGCCACCGAAACCACCAATCCGGCCGCTTGGGAAGCGCTTTATGCGGCGGAGGGTTCCGATTGGTTTTGGTGGTTTGGGTTTGGCCACTCGTCGAATCAAGATGCCATTTTCGATCGCCTGTTTCGGGAGCACCTGTGCGCCATTTACCAAGCCCTGAACGAACCCATCCCCCCGGAATTGTTGGAGCCGGTGGAAGTCCATGAAGCCACGGGCGATCGCACTCCCCAAAACTTCATTCACCCGATCATTGACGGCTGTGGCGACGATCAAGACTGGAACCAAGCGGGCCGAATTGCGGTGGGTGGCTCCCGGGGCACGATGCACCAATCCAGCCCGATCCAAACCATTTGGTACGGGGTGGATCACCATCACTTCTATGTCCGGCTAGATTTCCAAACCGGCAAACAGCCCGATGAAATTCACCTGTGCTGGTTCTATCCCGATCGCCCCGCCCACAACAGTCCCGTGCCCCTGGAGCAATTGCCCGATTTGGCCCCGGCCAACTATCATTACCGGCATCACATTGGCCTGAAGTTGCCCACCAAAACCCTCTGGTTCTCGGAAGCGGCGGAATTCAACACCTGGCGGGCCCGACCCAGCCGCGCCCGCTTCGCTGTGGATAGCTGCTTGGAGTTGGCGGTTCCTTGGGATGATTTGCCCGTGGAGCCTGATTGGGGGCTGCGCCTAGCCCTGTTTGTGGCCCATCGGGGTGAATTTAGCGAAGTGTTACCCGGCGAGGACTTAATTCAAATGGGCGTGCCCTAGGAATAGCACCTGGGGCGATTGGGGCGATCGCCTGGTCAGCGCCCCAAATCCGCAAGCAACGGGACTGAAGCTCCACCTCGGGAAGCACGAACCCCAAAAACTCGAACCCCCAAAAACTCGAAACCCAAAAAACAAAACAAAATCGGCTAGACCGGTTGTATTGCCTCAGGTCTAGCCGATTTCGTTTGTTTGACTGCAACTGAATTGCGGGTCAGTTTTGATGATCAGTCTTGGATGATCAATTTTTGATGATCAATCACTTTGGGTGCGAAAAAACAGGGAACCGGCAGAACCATCCTGCTATTGCAGAGGCTCCACCAACCGATCCCAATCGGCGAGGATGGCGGATTGGCGCATCCCGGCTAGAGGATCGCTAGCGGTGACGGGCACGTTATAGGTGGCATAGGCATTGCGATCGACCGAGAGCAAGTAGCGCAGCGAACTGTTGCCCAGGAAGTAGACCACCACCAGGGCTGCCGCTGCTGAAGCAACGAGGGTTCCGGCCAGCATCAGCGAAAACTCCTTGTTGCTGAGGGCCTGTTGCATCAGGTGCAATGACCAAGCTACTAGGGCGATCGCCAGCAGCAGAACGACAACCATGGACAGAGTGCAGATCAAGATTTATGAGTGTGTTTTTACGTATTGTAAAGGAAATCTTGACAATCTGCCAGCAATTTATCGTTTCCTAAGGTTTTCTACAGAGTTGCGATCGCCCCAGTGTGACGCACTGGCAAGCCCGCTTGCTGCAAATCGGTCTTAATCTCGTCAATGCTGAGTTGACCGTAATGTAACAAGGAAGCGAGCAGGGCGGCTTCGGCCTTGCCTTCGGTCAGGGCTTCGCGGATATGTTGGCAGTTGCCCGCGCCCCCGGAGGCAATTACCGGCACAGCCACGCGATCGGCGATCATCCGGGTCAGCTCCAGGTCATAGCCCGCCTGGGTTCCGTCTGCGTCCATGCTGGTTACTAGCAATTCTCCCGCGCCGCGCCGCACCACCTCTTCGGCCCAGGCGATCGCATCCAAACCCGTATTTTCCCGGCCGCCGCGCACATATACATCCCAGGCACTGGGCACACCATTTTCGCCGGTTCCGGGGCGGCGGCGCGCATCGATCGCCACCACAATGCATTGGTTACCAAACCGGGCACTGGCGCGATCAATCAAGTCCGGATCCCGCACCGCCGAAGAGTTGATGCTAATTTTGTCGGCTCCGGCTCGTAACAGTTTTTTAATCGTTTCTAAGTCACTGATCCCGCCGCCCACGGTCAGGGGAATGAACACCTGCTCGGCGGTTTCATAGACCACATCAAAAATAATCCCGCGATCTTCGTGGGTAGCCGTGATGTCCAAAAACACCAGCTCATCAGCCCCGGCGCGATCGTAGGCCCTGGCCAGCTCCACCGGATCGCCCGCGTCTTGCAGATTCACAAAGTTCACGCCCTTGACGACGCGACCGGCTTTGACATCGAGGCAGGGAACGATCCGTTTGGCGAGCATAGGGCGGAGGAGGGAAGGTGGACAGCCGTGAATAGCCACAGATCAAACTACGCGATCGCGATGAACCTTGGCCCCGGTGGTCTGAGCAGATGCGTCAATATAAATAATACAAATAAATCAGAGGTTGATTTATAAGATTCCCATAATCAAAATAAGAACAGCCCGCAGCAAGCTGGAGAAATCGTCATGAACCTGTCCTCAGCCCCCTCCCGTCGATTGCCCCCCGTCCAGTTGTTGACCGCCAGCGATCGGCCCACGGAAACCGGCGGGTTTCGATCGCGCTTGGTCTGGATGTTGGAACGGGTGCAAGACGCGATCGCCGTGTCCCTTTGCCTGGGGCTATTTGGCGTGATGGTGGTGCAACTGCGCGTCATTTTCATCTCCCTGCTGGAACCCCCAAACTTTCACCTGATTACGGCAGATATCCTATCGGTGCTGATTTTGGTGGAAATGTTCCGGCTGCTGATCATTTACTTGCAAGAACAGCGCGTGTCGATCGGGGTGGCCGTGGAAGTGGCGATCGTTTCCGTGCTCCGGGAGTCGATCGTGCGGGGGGTGTTAGAAGTGCCCTGGCAGCAACTCTTGGCCACGGGCGTATTTCTGTTGGTTTTGACTCTGATTCTGTTGGCCCGGGTTTGGTTGCCGCCCACCTTTGAGGGCATTGATCCCGAAAAGCGGATCATGGAGCGCTATCGCCATGTCGCCAATGGGGATCTGGTGGATTAGGCCAAAAGCCCCTAACTCGCGATCGCGCTACCCCATCGATCGCGGCGATCGGGTCAAAATGCAGTAGTCTTATTAGCTGTGGATTCAGTTTACTAGAGACGGTTCCAGTGGTGATTGAGCTAGGTCAGCGCGTCAAAGTGCGCCGGATTCGCGATCGCATGTCCACCGCGATGGTTGAAAAAATTAAACAAAATCCGGTCGGTACGGTTAAGGAATACAAAATGGTTGACGGCAGCGGCATCGGCGTTGTCGTTGAGTTTACGGGTGGTTTGGCAACTTGGTTTTTTGAAGACGAACTCGAAGCGGTCTAAGCAACGAGTGAATAAATTACGCCAGTGGGAGTTGTTCCGCTGGCGTTTTTATTTGGGACAAATGATTTGGCTAGCGCTAGTAGTGGCGTGACAGGTTTCATTCATTTAGATCTCTTGCACAAATGAAACCCCTCTGAATCACGATGGGCTGATCAACGATCATCTCGTAGGTTGGGTTGAGGCACGAAACCCAACAGCAGTAAGGCTTGCCGTGATTGAGTTGGGTTTCGCAAAGCTCAACCCAACCTACTAGCTGGAGAGCGATCGACCTCGCACCACCCCACAGGAACTTGCTAGGCTGTGGGTAGCGACCTCACCCCGATCGCCCCATGACCACCGAAACTCGCCTCAACACCCTCGAAGCCCAGCTCCAGCAACTGACGATCAACGTCACCACCCTGGCCAGCGTCACCACGCAGCAGTCCTTTGATTGGAATCAGCGGTTTAGCCACCTCGCCGAACTGACGGCCGCGAATACGCAGGCGATCGCCACCAACACACAGGCGATCGGGGAATTGCGCTTGGCGATCAACGGTCTGCAACAGGCCATGGAAGGGTTAAATAACCGAATCACCCAATTGGAGCAGGTCGTAGACGATCGCACCGATACGTTCCTGGGCTTATTTGACCAAACCTTTGCCCGCATGGATCAGATGCAAAGTGACATCACCTCCCTAAAAGCAGATGTCACGGGCCTGAAAACAGATGTCACAGGCCTAAAAACAGAAATTCAACGGGTGATCGAAATTTTGGGCGAGATGCGCCAGTAAATACACGCCGGTCGGCAATCGTTGGCACAATGGGGGGCGACAACGCTAGAGGAGTGCGATCGTGGCTTTCACGCTGACGCTGTTGGGAAAAGGGGGATCGGGGCGATCGACCCTGGCGATCGCGGCGGCGATGGCCCTGGCCAACCAAGGCAAGCGGGTGCTGCTGTTTGGGCAAGATGCCGGGCCCACCCTGGGCATGATGTTGGGAACGGGGGCGATCGGCTCGGATCCCCAGGCGATCGGCTCCAACCTTTGGGCCGTGCAACCGGCTGCCACCACCCTGCTGGAACGGGGCTGGGATGAAATTAAGCGCCTAGAGTTGGAATATTTGCGCCAACCCTTTTTCCGCAACGTCTACGGTGAAGAACTGGCCGTGTTGCCGGGGATGGATCGGGCGCTGACGTTGAACACCCTGCGGCAATACGAAGCATCGGGAAATTACGACGCGATCGTCTATGACGGCAACAGCGATCGAGCCACCCTGCTAACCATCGGCGCACCGGAGGTTTTGTCCTGGTACGTGCGCCGCTTCCAAAAGGTGGTGGCCGAGTCGGACTTTGCCAAGGCGATTTCGCCCTTTGTGCAGCCGATTTCCATGGCGGTGTTGAGCAGTGGCGGCATGTCTAGCACGCCGTGGGAAGGCCCCTTGGGTGAGTTTCAGGACTTGCTCGATCGGGGACGAAACTTGCTGGCCGATCCGCGTCGAGTGGCGGGCTGGCTGGTGGCCAATGGCGATCCGGTGTCGCAGGCCTTGGCTCAATACCTGTGGGGCAGTGCGCAACAGGCGGGCTTAACCGTGGGCGGGTTGTTTTTGAATCGATCGAGCGATCCGGGGGCGATCGGCTCGGACTTCAACCCCCTGACCGTGACGGCAATTCCCGAGCAAAGCGCCACCCCGAATTGGGATGCGCTGATCCCGCTGATGCCGGATTTTGCCGCCTTGGCCCAGCAGGCTCCCCGCCCGATCGAAATCGACTTAGCCACCCAACAGGTGAAGCTGTTCCTGCCAGGGTTCACCAAGGAGCAAATCCACCTGACCCAATCGGGGCCAGAGGTGACGATCGAAGCGGGCGAACAACGCCGCAATATCTTCTTGCCGCCGTCCCTGGCCGGGCGATCGGTCAAGGGCGCAAAATTCAGCGATCGCTACTTGATCATTTCCTTTTAAGCTCAGCCCCCACCCCTCGATCGTGCAAGACAATGGGATCGGCTGACCCTCTGGAGGCAATGTGGCCATGACGCTGCCAACCATCACCCCTGCGTTGACCCTGGCGGACTTTTTGCGGCGAACGGAGATTGACGAATCGCCCGCTTGGGAATTTCACGATCGCCTAGCCCAGCAAAAGCCCATGCCCGGAGTTCAACATAGTCGGCTGCAAATTCGGTTGGCGGTGGCGATTAACGCGATTGCTTCCGGTTGGGAAGCGTTGCCGGAGTTGCGTTGCACCTTTGGCGATCGGTCGATCGTGCCCGATTTGTCGGTGCTGAAAACCGCTGAGTTGCCGATCGACTCCCAAGGAATGGTGATTGCTGAAGGGATTGAGTTTGCCCCGGCTTGGGCGATCGAAATTTTGTCGCCGGCCCAGGGCGAAACCCGTGTGATTCGGAATCTCACGCATTGTCTAGCCCATGGCAGCCAGTTGGGATGGTTAGTGTTGCCGCGCGATCGGGTGGTGGTGGTGTTTTTGCCCGATCGCGCTCCGGTGGAGCTGGCCGGGGGCGATCGGTTGCCGGTGCTGCCGGATTTGGATCTCAATTTGACGGGCGATCGGCTCTTTGGCTGGCTGGCGGGTGCTGCGTCAACGGAGCGGGACTAACCCAAGAGAGACGGGCATTGAGTGGGTTGCTTATACTAGCGGCATCCCCTTTCCCTTACGAAACGCCCGTAGGGTGCATGGGAGAAAGCTTGGCAGGCCATAACAATCCCCATTCATCTCCCATGCACCGCCACCCGTCACGCTTGCAACGACGATTCCCGATCGGTTGGGTGGCGATCGATTTTCGGTGCATGGGAGAACAAATGCAGCGTTTCGTGACCATTGGGCCTTGCTCCCATGCACCCTACGATTTTTCTGCGATAAAGAAGCCGCCGACAAATCGATTGGCTTTTTTAAAGCCATATCCCAAATTCTTCCCAGCCTATCGAGTGCGATCAACGGCTTGCTGGGTCAAATTACGGCTCTGTTGGGCTGAAATGCCCCCGATCGCTCAGCCAACAAACAGCAGCGAAACGGACAAACCCGATCGATTCCCGTAGGGGCGCATCGCCATGCGCCCTCCGATAAGCGAAATCTACGAGAGACCCTGGCGGAGGGCGTACAGCGGTACGCCCCTACCTGTTTGTTGTTTTTGTAAGAAAACAGCATGGTGATCTCGAAGGGTGATCAGCGCATGAAAAAGATGACCCGCAAACAACGTGATAGGAACATCCAAAAGCTCTTTCCGCCAATTGCCGACATTAAGCCGATGATGCTGCCGGACACGAGCATAATTGTGAGCAAACTGCTGCCGGTTGTTGCACCGCCAACAACGCCCAAGGTAATGGCTAAAAGCGGCCCAAAGAGTGCCCCTGCTAAAAAGCGCACCAAAAACATGACCCATGGAGCGGTTGGTTTCTGCTCTGGTGGGGGAGCCGCAATACCAGCGGGAGAGGCTGTCGCTTTCGGGGGCGATCGCGTCGGTGACAGGTGCTTGGGCTGGGTCTGTGCTGCCATGCTGTCAGCAAGGGATGGCAGTTCACGGTGAGTTAACAAGGGATTAGAGGAGTCATTGGGTGATGACTCTGAAGAAGATGGTGGGGGAGGTTCGGCCATAGGGCGATCGATCTCATCCAATCCAGATTGCGTGAAGAATTACGTCCGATGACAACACCAAATCAGGCGCTCCTCCGTTCTAGCGCAATTAGTATTAATAGGAATTGGGCGCAGTTTGTGTGGCAACAATCGGCAGTCTTGCTCTTTAATTCCACGCTGACGGCGGGTTGAGTAGGAGAGCAGACGCGATACCATGGCTCCCAACGACAAGCAAGATCCAACCCATCGATCGAACCATGACCACCGAACCCAACACCGAGGCGATCGAAACGCCCACCCCCGCCGAAGACAGCGGCTCCAAGGCCCGGCAAATGCTGGGGATGAAGGGAGCCGCCAGTGGGGAAACCAATATTTGGAAAATTCGCCTGCAATTGATGAAACCGATCACCTGGATTCCCCTGATTTGGGGCGTGGTCTGCGGGGCGGCTTCCTCGGGGCACTACGAATGGACGCTGGAGAATTTTCTGAAGTCGGCGCTCTGTATGTTGATGTCGGGGCCGTTGCTGACGGGCTACACCCAAACGATCAACGACTACTACGATCGGGAAATTGACGCGATCAACGAACCCTATCGCCCGATTCCCTCCGGCGCGATTTCGATTCCGCAGGTGGTGACGCAAATTTTGGTGTTGCTGTTCGGGGGCATCGGCGTGGCCTACATCCTCGATCGCTGGGCGGGCCACGAGTTCCCAGTCATCACGGTCTTGGCGATCGGCGGTTCGATCGTCTCCTATATCTATTCCGCGCCGCCCCTGAAGCTGAAGCAAAACGGCTGGCTCGGTAACTACGCCCTCGGCGCGAGCTATATCGCCCTGCCTTGGTGGGCGGGCCAAGCGCTGTTTGGCACCCTCACGCCGACGGTGGCGGTGGTGACGCTGATTTATAGTTTGGCGGGCTTGGGCATTGCGATCGTCAATGACTTCAAGAGCGTGGAGGGCGATCGCACCTTGGGTCTGAAGTCGCTGCCCGTGATGTTCGGGATTGGCACGGCTGCTTGGATTTGTGTGGCCATGATCGACACCTTCCAAATCGGTATTGCGGGCTATTTGGTCAGCCTGCATGAGAATTTGTACGCCTCGATTTTGGGTCTGTTGATCATTCCGCAAATCGTGTTCCAGGATATGTATTTCCTACGCGATCCGCTGAAGAATGATGTGAAATATCAAGCCAGCGCCCAGCCCTTTTTGGTATTAGGAATGTTGGTGGCTGGCCTAGCCATGGGTCACGCCGGAATTTAGATCAGATCACCAATCCAATCCAGCACCAGACAAGGGGCTTAAGCTCCTTGCCCCAAGAGTTTTGGGATGATTGGTAGGGGCGCACCGCCGTGCGCCCTTTGCATTTTGGGACGGTAAAAACGGTTTTTTCGAGCAGGAGAAGCGATCGATGGCTGATGCAATGTTGTATCAAGAAAATGAATATTTTGTCGTGCTCGAAACCAATCAGCCCGAGGTGATTTTGTCCGTGGAGGAGTTGCGCGAAAAACTGACCGGCGTGGTGGAATCCTTGGGCGATCGCCTGCCGCGTGACTTGCAACGGTTGACCACCACGGAAGCGCGAGTGCGATCGCTCATTGAAGAAGCCTGCGAGCTGGACTTGGGCCCCGATCGATTCTTGCAGTGGTATGCCGTCCGCCTGGCAAAGTAAATTGGAGACTCAGGGATGGCCCGGGAGCATTGTGCTCATCACTGAGAACCATGGCCCGCAGGTGGATAAGCACTCATGATTCAGGCAGCAATCTTGGCAGGTGGTCAAAGTCGCCGAATGGGGCGCGACAAGGTGTTGCTGCCTTGGAACGGACAGCCCATGCTCCATCGGGTTTGTGAGGTGGCCATTTCGGTGACGGAACGCCGACCAATTATTTTTTCGCCCTGGCCGGAACGCTACCAAACCCATCCCGCCACGGCTGCCTTGCCGGTGGATTGGTGGCGGGAGTCGGTGGCCGATCGGGGGCCGCTGTTGGCTTTTTCAGAGTTGCTCGATCGCGCGGCCCGAGACCTAACCGACATTAACTGGGTGTGGCTGCTGGCTTGCGATTTGCCCTGTTTGGATGGGCCCGTTTGTCGTTCCTGGCTCGATCGCCGCCATGCCCTCAGTTCCAAGCAAGTGGCGCTGGTTCCACGCACCGATCGCGGTTGGGAGCCCCTGTGTGGGCTATATCGACCCGCGATCGCGCCCCAACTGCGGACTTTTATTGATCAAGGCGGGCGATCGTTTCAGGCCTGGTTAGACCAACTGGCGACGGAACAGCGAGCCATTTATCTACCGCTGACGACGCTAGAGGCGGCTACCTTGCGCAACTGCAACAGCCCTCAGGATCTGCAAGATTTTTTGCGTCACCGGGCCCCGGTCTCAGAAGACTAGGATCAGATTGCTCTGGGTTAATCAACAGTTAGCGGAATTGGTGAATAGCGCTGGCCACAATCCCCAAAATCTTAAACACCATCCCTTCGGTGATTTGCAAAGGGGCATAGATCGGATTTTCGGAATGCAGAAAAATGCGACCATCCAGCACTTGCAGCCGCTTGACCGTTACCTTGTCATCCACCAACGCCAGTACGATTTGTCCCGTCTGGGCGTTATCCGCCTCAGAGGCATCAATCACCAGCATGTCATCGGGATAGATGCCAATGCCGATCATGGAATCCCCCGTGACCCGCACCAAAAAAGACTCGCTGGGATGCCGACTGAGATAGGTGTTCAGGTCGATCGCGTCGGGTTCCGTGTCCTCTTGGGGCGCAAAGGCATGTAACCCAGCGGCCGCAGGCATTTCATAGAGGCGCAGGGGTGGCGTGGGGTGGTCTTCAATGCGTTGGAGCCGGCCATCGGCGATGGCTTCCGTTTCCAATTGATCGAGCTGCCATTGAGCCAGGAGTTCCGGCAGGCGATCGACAAAACTGATCGGCAGTCGAACCGCTTTGGTGGGTTCGCCATATTTACCTGTGCCTTTGGGACGACCCGCGCCCGGACGGCGACCGCCTCGACCGGTCATAGTGACTCCTTGGATTGAATATGCTGAATTTTGAAGATGATCGGTAAGCTAAGAAAGCAGCGGTGGGCCATGGGTTTGTTGGCGGTTTTGCTGCCCCAATCGGGTTCAGCGCCAGGGCCAAAACTTGCCCGAACATTTACCAGATAGCCAGTTAGTTTGGCGTTTGCTGGTTTGGCGTTTGCTGACTTGACGCTGCTGATTTTAGGTTGCTGAAATCTTGGCTTGGGTTTTCTGGCTTGAATTTCCTGGCGTGGATTTCTTGACCTGGATTTCTTTGCTGGGGTTGCTGAATTGCTATCAACGCATTGATTGCAGTACACGAATTTAGACTAGCACGATCGCCCGAAAGAGTTACTCCACAGAATTGAGAAGAATTATGAGAATTTGGGAAAGCATTATGAATCGCCAAAAGAGTCAAAATATCCAAACAAGCAAGGGAAGCGTTCGATCGCCCCAATTGCCCGAGTGGTGGATGGGTTGGCCTGCGTTAGGCAAGGCCTTGGGGTTGTTGTTGGCGGTTGTGCTTTGGGGTTGGGGGCTGATGCCGGAACCCGCGATGGCGAGCCTGCATCCCTATCCCCTTCCGGGCGATCGGGTCTTGTGTCGATCGTTGCAATCCCTGCGAGATCAGCGCGATCGTAGTTGGCAATTGGTGCTGTTTGGCGAAGCGGCCAACGGACAACCACCCACAACAGGATTTCGGTTGCGGGTGGTTGGGTTTCCCAGTTTGCGGGTCAATCGCGATCGATCTTTAATCGTCACCAATTCCACAGGGGCCGTTGCCCAGCTTGCGGATCAGTTCCCGATCGATTCATTAGCCCTCAACACCGGAGAATATGAATTTGATTCCGTGGCAGGTCGGTTAAACCAATTAGGTATTTTGCGATTAACCATCCCCGTCGGTGATGCTGATCAGGCAGAAATTCCCGTACCGCCTTTTGTTTTACAAGAGTGGAAAATGCTTCAAAAATCAGGATGTCCCAAGGCTTGAGGCAGTCAAAATTGTGGTGGCATAGGATACTCAACAGACCCTAATTGCAAGTCTGAATTGTCCAAGGATGGTTCAACAAATTGCTACTGAATCAATTACTCATGAAGGAGTAATCTTCAGGTGGCTAATTCAGCCTCAGCGGGTGTTTAAAAAGCTAGATCCGGTAGGCAGCTTACTCGATCTACAACAAGGAGCTTAAGCCCCTAGGGACAAGGGGCTATGGTATTTAGCAGATATTTAGCAAGTGCTTCCCGATGCTTTTCAAGCAACCTCTAAGCAGCGGAAGAGTTCTCGGCAAAGCGTTGGGCCTTGCGGGGTTGAATCACGCCGTAACCGCCATGGTTCCGTTCATAAATCACGTTGATTTCACCCGTTTCTGAGTTGCAGAACATGAAGAAATCGTGATCAACCAGCTCCAGTTGCTCCAGGGCCTCCGCGATCGTCATCGGGGCCATTTCAAAGTATTTCGTCCGCACCACATCCGCCGGCAACTCGGGTTCTCGGGGCGGAATAATGGTTCCGACCGGCATTTCGCCCAGCACTTCTGCGGTCTTCACCGGCTCGCGGCGACGTTCTTGATGTTTTTCCTTATACTTGCGAAGTTGACGGGCAATTTTGTCAGCAACCATGTCAATGCTGGCATACAGGTTCTCGCTGCTTTCTTCAGCTCGAACAACTGTGCGGTTCGCGTAAATGGTCACCTCAGCCGTTTGGTTAGAATCAATCCGGGGGTTGCGAGCTACCGACAGGTGCACATCCACTTCAAGAGTTAAGTGTTGAAAATGGCTGACGGCCTTTTCAATTTTTTGCTGAACATAGTCACGCAGTGCATCGGTAATCTCGATGTTTTTACCCTGGATGACAAGCTTCATAGAGCTTCCTCCCCTTCGAGATGGGTGATACTTTCAACGTAGCACTTTGGGATCGGGGGAAGAATTTCCTTTAAAATCTTTTGCATCTGTTGATGATTCTTGACCTTTTCTTCAGTGATTCCCCACAAACCATCACCAAACTCCCCTTGGCAATTCTCAATCTTTATGGTTAGGGCATTCGGCTAGAGTTTATGGTCTGTGATGCTGCTACTGAAACCAATGGGGAAAGTGCCGGGCCGATCGCCCCCTGTTGGCAACTGAATTTGCAAACCACAGCTTACGAAGTGGCTTGGGGTTGGCAGCGCCAGTGGCAGGCTGATCGAATCGCGGATCCGACACTGCCCGATGGGTTAATGCTGTTGGAACATCCGCCGGTTTATACCCTGGGGCGTGGGGCCGATCGCGCCTTTGTGCGGTTTGACCCCGCAACCCATCCCGTGCCGTTAGTGCCCATTGAGCGCGGGGGTGAGGTGACCCACCATTGCCCTGGGCAGTTGGTCGGCTATCCAATTTTGAATTTGCGCCGCCACCAACCGGATCTCCATTGGTATCTGCGCCAGTTGGAAGAGGTGTTGATTCGGGCGATCGGGACTTGGGGCTTGGGTGCGGAACGGCTGCCGGGCCTGACGGGGGTGTGGCTAGAGGGGTGCAAGGTGGCGGCGATCGGGATTCAGGTCAGCCGTTGGGTGACCATGCACGGCTTTGCTCTGAATGTGGATTGTGAGCTAGCGGGCTTTCGGGAAATTGTGCCCTGTGGAATTGCCGATCGCCCCGTGGGCCGCTTGGCGGATTTTGTGCCTGGATTGACGGTGGCCCAGGCGCGATCGGTGGTGGCAGAACAGTTTGCGGCGGTGTTTGGCCTGCGCTTGGAACCCTGCCCCCCAAACCACCGACCGGCGGGCGCATTGATGTTGCCCTAGGGAGCCAAATCGGCGGTGGCCACAGGACAGGCTCGATCGCGTTGAGCCAAAAGCCAGTCGTACCAGTCGGCCAACCCTTCGCCGGTCAGAGACGAGAGGGGCAAAATTCGCGCCTTGGGGTTCACCTGCTTCACGGCGGCGATCGCCCGGTCTAGGTCAAAGGGCAAGTAGGGCAGCAAATCGATTTTGCTCAGCAGCACCAAATCGCAGGCCCGAAACAAGTGTGGGTATTTCAGGGGTTTGTCTTCACCCTCAGTGACCGAAAAAATCCCGACCCGGGACGCTTCTCCCAAGTCAAACAGCGCAGGACAAACCAGGTTGCCCACATTCTCGATCGCCAAAATGCTGCCCGGTGGCGGTTGCAGTTGCTGGCAGCCTCCTTGCACCATGGCCGCGTCCAAGTGGCAACCCGTGCCCGTGTTGACCTGAACCACGGGGCAACCGGTGGCCCGCACCCGCTCCGCATCATTCAAGGTGGCCTGATCCCCCTCAATGACGGCGAAGGAGACTCGATCGGCCAAATCCGTCAGGGTTTTCACCAGCAGCGTCGTTTTGCCGGCCCCGGGCCCGCTCATCAGGTTCAGGGCCCAAATGCCCTGGGTTTGGAACCATTGGCGGTTGGCGGCGGCCAGTTGGTTGTTTTTGTCTAGCAGCCGCGCTTCGAGGTGCAGGGTTTGGGTGACCGGATCCGTTGCCGTCAGAGAGGGGCGATCGGCTAGGTGATGATCCAAACCGGCCTGGGGATGGTCGTGATGGTGAGGATGGGAATGATGGTGATGAGCAGGGCTGGGGCTGGGGCTGGGTGCTGCGGGCCCGTGGCGATGCACCACCACTGAACCATCGGGATGTTGGTGACTGTGCCAATCGGAGCCGATCGGGGAGTGGCCCAAAGCGGGATCGATCGCCTCGGATTGGGTCAGCTTATTTTGGGACAGGTTACTTTGGGGCCGCTCACTGTGGGATAGGTTGGTGATCGTGACCGATGCCCCCTCATCACAACCGCAGGTTACGCACATGGGATGATCTCCAAGGTTTTTAAAATTAAGTCTTGCCCCGCCTCGATCGCCCAATCCAAGCTGTTGCAATGGGGGCAAATTCCCACCACATCATCCAGGGGGAAATCTCGGCCGCAATGGTGGCAGCGGGCCCGGCCAGGCACGATTGTGATGTCCAACTCCGCCCCCTCCAGGGCCGTGCCCATGGCGCAGGGGCCAAAACAAAAGGCGATCGCCTCCGTGGAAATGCCCGACAGGGCCCCCACGGCCAAACCCAGTCGGCGGATGGGGGCCCCTTGGGCCTGGGCCAGCGCCAACCGCACCAGTTCCTGAGTAATGCCTAGTTCGTGCATTGCCTTTCTCCCGTGTTCGATCGGCCTGAACCAATTAGCCCCGATTAGCCCAAACCAATTAGCCCTGATTAGCCCAAACCAATTAGCCCTGATTAGCTCAAACCAATTAGCTCAAATCAATTAGCCCGAATCCATCGGCCCTCGCAAATTCGGCCCTAGCAAATCCGAGGCAAGGGATCGCCCATCGGCCACTCAATAATTCGTTCAGAACCAAAGCGCGTTTGCAAAATCACCACTGGTGGATCCGCCTTGGTCACATGGCCCACCAAACAGGCCTCCCGCCCTTCCGGCAGCATTTGCATGGCCATCAGGGCCCGAGCTGCAAATTCCCCCGGAACCACCGCCACCAACAGACCTTCGTTGGCCATGTGCAAAGGATCGAGACCCAACACTTCGCAGGCGGCGGCCACGGGCGGCCGCACGGGCAACGCCGCCTCTTCGAGCACCATGCTGACGCGGCTGGTTTGGGCAAATTCATTTAGCACGGCCGCCACGCCGCCCCGAGTGGCATCGCGCATGGCCCGCACGGTGGGACAAGCTTCACAGAGGGCCGCCGCCAGATCATGCAGGGGCTGGCAATCGCTGGTGATGTCCGCTTCGAGGGCCAAGTCTCCTCGGGCTAACAAAATAGCCGTGCCATGGTCGCCCATGGGGCCACTGAGCAGAATGGCATCACCCGGTTGCAGGTAGCGTGGCCCGGGCACTTGGTTCGATCGCGCCACGCCCACCCCAGCGGTATTGATATAAATTTGGTCACCTTTGCCCCGAGGTACAACCTTTGTGTCGCCGGCCACCACCTTGACGCGGGCCGTGTCGGCGGCCAGTTTCATGCTCTGGGCAATGCGGCGTAGCAGGGCGATCGGGGTGCCCTCTTCAATGATGAACCCACAGGAGAGATAGAGCGGCTGGGCCCCGGTCACGGCCAAATCATTCACCGTGCCATTGATGGCCAGGCTGCCGATGTCGCCGCCGGGAAAAAACAGCGGATCCACCACGAAGGAATCGGTGGTGAAGGCCAACCGATCGCCCCGGGCCATGAACAGGGCTAAGTCCAGCCGCGCACTGTCATCCAGCGCATTGAGGGCATCGCTGTGAAAGGTTTCTAGGAAAATGTCAGTGATCAGGTTATGGGTGGCCCGGCCGCCGCTGCCGTGGGCCAGGGTGATGTAGCCTTCGTCGCTCGATCGGGTGCGATGCTGGGGCTGTTGAAACTCGAGCACGTTAGATGGGGGGGTGGCGAGGGAATCGGACGGATGATTAGAAGAAGCCATAGCATCAGGAGGTGAGGGCGGAAATCACGGCGATCGGGCCAATGCAGCTATCGGGCCAATTCTGATTGCAGCGGGGGGCGGGCGGACGCTTCGGCAAATCTGCGGGGTGCAGCCATGGGCGATCGGGGGCCCCCGTGACCGTATTTGTAATAGGCAGCGCAGGCCCCTTCGGAGGAAACCATGCAAGCGCCTAGGGGATGGTCAGGGGTGCAACCGCGCCCAAAGGCACTGCATTCCCAGGGTTTGAGCTTGCCCTGCAAAATGAGGCCGCATTGGCAAACGGGTGAATCCTCACTGGCTTGGCTGGGTAGGCAATAGCGCTGTTCTGCATCAAAGGCCGCAAAGGCCGGAGCGATCGCCAAACCCGATCGGGGCAAGGATCCCAAACCGCGCCACTCAAATTGCTCCCGCACCGTGAATACCTGGGCCAGGGCGGCCAGGGCTGGACTGTTGCCCTCGGGCTTCACCAGCCGGTGATATTGGTTTTCCACGGCACAGCGCCCTTCAACCAACTGCAACAGCAACATCCAAATCGATTGGAGCAGGTCGATCGGTTCAAAGCCTCCCACCACCACCGGTTTCTGATAGCGATCGACCACCGCTTGATAGGGATCAGTGCCAATCACGGCGCTCACATGGCCGGGGCCAATGAACCCATCCAAACGCAAGCCGCTGGCCTGGAGCAGAAATTCCAGAGCCGGGACAACGAGCACATGGTTGCAGAAGACGCTGAAGTTGGCTTGCTGGGTGCGGGCCGCCGCCAGGATGGTCATGGCCACGGCGGGAGCGGTGGTTTCAAAGCCCAAGCCAAAAAAGACCACGGGCCGATCGGGATGGGTTTGGGCTAAGGTCAGCGCATCGAGGGGCGAATAGACCACGCGTACATCGGCTCCTCGGGCCTTGGCCTGCATCAGGCTGCCCCGCGCGCCGGGCACTCGCAGGGCATCGCCAAAGGTGGCAAAGATCATGCCCGGTTGTTCTGCTAGGGCGATCGCATCGTCAATTCGGCCCCGAGGCATGATGCACACGGGACAGCCGGGCCCATGGATCAGCTCCACGGTTTCCGGCAGCAGGGCTTCGAGGCCATGTTTAAAGATGGTGTGGGTCTGGCCGCCGCAGACTTCCATCAGGGCCACGGGGCGATCGAGCCGTTGCGCTAAATGGGCAATTTCCCGCACCCACCCTGCCACCGACGCGGGATCACGAAATTCCGTCACAAACTTCATCGCAAACTCCTGAAACGGCTCTTCAAACGGCTTTTGGGTAATGACTGCTTCAGCAAATGACTTCTTGAAATGACTTCTCGAAATGACTTCTTAAGGCACAGTTTCTGGAACAAGGTTTGAGACAGGCAGACTGGATCGCGCGGGAACTGAATCACGCGGGAACTAAATCACGCGGGCGTTATCAGACGATCGATCCAAGTCAGGGTTTCCGTGGCTGCGGCCACATCTAACTCTTCCAATGCAAAACCCGCGTGAACCACCACCCAGCGCCCCACCCACTGCTCGATCGGGCGGTCGGGCGTGACCAAACAGGCCAAGCTGACCGATCGCCGAACACCGCTCAAATCAACCGTGGCTAGCTGTTGATCTCCACTGACAATGGCCACCACTTGGCCCGGAACCGCTAAACACATCCTGAAACCTCTCAATAACTCCTAAGGGCTGGCGTTGAATAGCTTGTGATTTTGATGGCTTGTGATTTGAATGGCTCGTGATTCCCGGTGATTCCCATTGGCGACCAGCACGGGATCACCGAGACCCTAAACATGGCCCAACTGGAGCCAAGCGGCGGCGATCGCCGTTTGCCCCAACGCCAAGCCCCCATCGTTTACGGGAACCTGTTGCGGCAACAGCAACGGATCATGCAGATTGCTGGCCATCAGGGCGGCTTCCAAACACTGCAACAGCAGCCGATTTTGGAAGACTCCACCACCACAGGCGATCGCTCCAAAGTGCAATCCCTGCTGTTTCAAGGTTTGGGCCGCTTGCACCAAAGCCTGGGCCAAGCCGCGATGGAACCGCAGGGCCATCACCGCCTCGGGCAGCCCCAGGGCCCGATCCAAAATCAGGGCTTCCCAAAGGGCTTGGGGATGCAGCCACAGCAGCGATTCCGATCGCAGCTCGATCGGGTAGGCCTGCTGATCTTGATCCCAAGCTTGGCGGGCTAGGTTTTCGAGGGCGATCGCCGCTTGCCCTTCATAGCTCAAGCAGTCGGGCGCACAGCCTAAAAAGGCCGCCACCGCATCAAACAGCCGTCCGCAGGATGAAGACCAAGGGCTGTTGAAACCCGTTTGGGCCATGCCCGTCAGCAGATTCAGCGGCTTTTGAGCAAACCACTTTTCGGAGTCCACCCGATCGAGCAGGCCCGTGGCGTGGAACTGGGCGTATAGATTGCGCCAAGGCTCCTGAGCAGCGCGGTTGCCCCCCAGTAACCGTGCCGGCCACAGGGCCCCGACTCGGTGATATTGCTCGTAGGTTGTCCACAGCAGCTCGCCGCCCCAAACCGTGCCATCGCTGCCCCAACCGAATCCATCCAGGGCAATGCCCAACACGGGCGGGCGATCGAATCCCCATTGGTTGTCGGCCAAGCAGGCGGCAATGTGGGCATGGTGGTGCTGAATGCGCAACAACGGCACTTCCAAGGCCTTGGCCAAGGATTCACCCACCTTCACGGCTTGGCCATCCGGGTGCAAGTCCACAGCGATCGCGCTGGGGCGGTGGTCAAACAAGTTGCGCAAGTCCGCGATCGCGGTGCTGTAGGCCTGGAGGCAGGCGGGTGAGTCCAAATCTCCAAGGTGAGGCGAGAGGATCGCTTGTCCGTCCCGCGAGAGGCAAATGGTGTTTTTCAGATCGCTGCCCAGGGCCAAGATCGGCGGGCTGTTGGTGAGGCCCGGCGGCAGGTTAATGGAACTGGGAGCGTAGCCGCGCGATCGGCGAATCACCTGCACTGAAGTGGGCAACACCCGCACCACCGAATCATCCACCCGATTCAGGATCGATCGGTTGTGGAGCAAAAAAGCATCGGCGATCGACTGCAACTGCAGATGGGCTTCGTGGTTGTCAATGCATTGGGGATTGCCGGCCCGGTTGCCGCTGGTCAGCACAATGGGCCGATCCACCGCGCTCATCAGGAGATGGTGCAGGGGAGAGTAGGGCAACATCACCCCCGCCTCCGTCATGTCAGGAGCCACCGACGGGGCCAAATAATGGGGATCGCGGATCGTGAGCAGCACGATCGGGGCAGCCCCCCCCAAGAGGAGCGATCGCTCGTGATCACTGACTACGCAAAACTGCCGCACGGACTCCAAATTGCGGGACATCACCGCCAAAGGCTTGTGGGGGCGATGTTTGCGGGCCCGCAGCCGTTGCACCACGGCTTCCTGGGTGGCATCGCAGGCTAAGTGGATGCCGCCCAAGCCTTTGATGGCCACGATCGCCCCCTGGCGAATGGCTTCTGCTGCTTGGGCGATCGCCTGCTCATCCTTCACAATCGGCCGTTGCTGGCTGGGTCGCTCAAACCAAATGCGCGGCCCGCATTCCGGGCAGGCCGTGGGCTGGGCATGGAAGCGGCGATCGCCCGGATTATCGTAATCGCGTTGGCAGTCGGGACAGAGCTGAAACCCGACCATGCTGGTGCGCACCCGATCGTAGGGCAGGGAGCGAATGACCGTCAGCCGCGGCCCGCAATGGGTGCAGTTCACGAAGGGGTAGTGATAGTACCGACTGTCGGGATCGTGCAAATCCCGCAGACAGGCGGCACAGGTAGCCGTGTCCGGCGCAATTTGGGTGCGCACCGGGCCCGACTGGCTCTCCAAAATCCGGAAAGACAAGGGCGATCGCCCCAGGAGTTCCGCCGAGGACAAATCCAGGGCTTGGCTGCGATGGGAAACCGGCAAGGGAGCCGATCGAGACACGATCGGGGTTGGGGGTTGCAGTGGCGTATATAACGCTGGCCCCGGATCCGCATCATCCACCACCACCGGCACGATCGGCCCGAGGGGAGTCGTGGGCGGTTCCGTCGGTTCCAAGGGCCGCAACCGATCGATGGCCGGCTCCAAGAGTTCCGCCAACTCCTCTGCCAAGGAGTTGGAAAGTTCTGGATCCAGGGGCTGATGTAAGTTTTGAGCTAAATCTTGGCCTAGACCGTGATCCAACCGATTGGCATCTAACTTGGGATCCGACGGGCCATGGTTCAAATCTTGATCGCTGGGCCCCACCCGATCGCCCGATCGCCGATCTGAGATGCCAGGACGGACATCAGGACGGATGCCAGAACGCGGCCCCCAATCGCCCGATGGTTCGCTGGGAGCAGCCGTGGGTGAGCTATCAAACAACTGATCCAAACGCGATCGAGACAGGGAATCGCTGGCGGGGGCTGCGGCTCCGTTGCCATCAACGGCCGAGCGGGGATCATCCCGATCGCCTAAATCCCTCTGATCCGCACCGGAATGCCCATTCAACTCAGTCCGCACCGGATCGACCTGATCCAACGGCCCAGCGCTCTCGGATTCCGCGCCATGCTCAGGGTCGATCGGGGACGGCCGCTCACCTTCGGGGCCCCTGTCTAACCAGCGCGATCGGCCATGGTTGCCCGCTTCCCCTTGCCCCACGCTTGATCCTTCCCGAGGATCCATCGCCATCACTTCTCCGTAGGTTTTCCCAGCCTGTCGCTCGATCGTGCCGTCATCGGCAACCGCCACGGCCCTCCAAGGAACGGGCTGCGCGGTTTCCCTCGCCACCACCGACTCCTCCTCCAGTCCATGGGCATAGGTAGGGCGATGTTTTGGTCGCAAATGCAAAGGGCAGCGGGGGCCCTGGGGTTTGTCCCCGATCGATGGCCCTTGATGACTGTTTGGATGGCCATCGGCCTGGGCTGCCTGGCGATTTCGCTGAAGTTGCATCGCCGTTTGTTGCCCCAGGGCGATCGAATGTTCATCCCAAGTGAGATCGTCGGATCCAGACTCGAAGGTCGCTGTGAACCTGGATGGCCCGGTGGGCAAGTTTGTTAGCCGCTCTGTCGCGGATTCGGTTGCTGATTTTGCGGGTAGTTTCTCAGGTAATTGCTCAGGGGCCGCCAACTTGCCCAATGCACCAGATTCCGACGGAGAAACAGCGGGTAGGTTGCCACTCGGCAACGGCAGTCCTGGCTCCATCAATTCCGACAGGGCGATCGGGGTTCGGATCAGCGTATCAATGCGGGAAAGGGGCGGTTTTTCCTGATAAAGCCGTTGTAAAAAAACATCAATTTGATCCGGATATCCCGCAATCCGAATCACCACGCCAACTCCATCATTCGCCACCGATCCCATCAGTCCACATTCGATCGCTAGTCGATAAACCGTGGGACGAAAGCCGACTCCTTGGACAACGCCAACGACCCGAATTTCTTCGGCTCTCATCGTCAACGATTGCTCGTCTTGAGTGCTGGCCATGGCATATTCTCCCAAAGGAGCGGCATCAAACATACAGGTTTACTTAGGTTGGTTTCCTTAGCAGGGACTAGGAACCAGGTTCAAAGGCTCAAAATTCCCTATGTCAGATGTAGCGCGTTTGCCATGAAAATAGAGGAATCTTTTTGTTTTTTTAGCTTTTACTATCAGCAATCTTTAGAAACCTCTGTGTTTTTTAAAGATCATCAACAATGGTTCTTGAATCCGGATTCGATTAAAGGTTCAAATCCATACTCGAATCTCTTGGATCTTTAAGAAAGATTTAATGTTTGAATTATTTTCTAGAAGGGTCTTAAGTCTGATCTGGGTAGATTTTGAGTGTATTTTCAGTATATTTCAGATCCCCTGTCTATGTGTTGTAAAGATTACGTAGTATTTTTGCAAAAATGGTCGCAAAAATAACAAAGAAGTGTTTTATAAATGGTTCAAAAGAAACTTAAAGATGCTTTGGAGATAATTTGAAAAATATTTAGAAACGATCTAAAAAATTCACTTCTTGAATCAATTTGAAGCGTAATGTATTAAAGAATAAAGTGAAAAAATCAGAAAACAGTCTGACCTGCTGCCTGCTAGGTTTTACGAGGAACTCAAAAAAATTTATACCTCGATCTGAACTTCGGCTTAGAAACGAAATTCAAACAAGTTTGTACTGTTATCTAGATTTGGATGGCGGCAATTACTTTCAGCTCTCAGGGGATGTCTGAAAGGCCTAAACGGCTACCTTGCGGGTCTCACCAACTGACGAAGACAAGGGGCTTGAGCATCTTGTTCCCCACGATCCGCTAACGGCATATCTAGGGCTTCGGGCTAAACGACGACATGCCCTAAGCCCCTTGCCCCGACGATGATGATTGCTTGAGCTGTGCCGAAAGTCACTCTTCAGATATCTGAAGAGATACAGCCTTTACCTAAAATAATTGGCACGCCATATCACAGATACCATGAGGCAACGGCTCGGTGGGCAGTGCCCACCCTACGGGCTTCAGATATTCCTCCAAACATCCTTTCAAATACTCTTTCAAATATTTCCTGAAACCCTTCACGATGCTGATATCCAGTTGCCTAATCCCAAAGGCGACGACCCCAACGGCCGCTGAGTCGATCGTGGGTGTCTTGCAACAGGTCGGGAATGTTTAATTGTTCGGGGCAACGGGGCAAGCAATCCCCACATTCCGTGCAGCGATCGCCCCGTTGTCCTGGAAACCAATGTCCAGCATTTTCAAACATGCCGTAGCGGTAGCGCCCAAAGTCCACCATTTTGAAAGCCACCGCCAGATTACGCAGCCGCAACACCTCTGGAATTTGAATTTCCTCGGGACAGGGCAAGCAGGCATAGCATTGGGCACAACGATCGGTTTCGAGGGCCGCAATTTGGTGTCGATCGAGCCGATTAAAAATTGCCTGCTCTTCCGCGCTGAGGGGTTCGGTGCGCTCAATCCAGGGTTCGATCGCCCCCAACTCTTCCACCTTGGCGGGGCCAACGCTCAGGGTGGTGATCCCCGGTTGGGCCAGCAGCCAACGGTAACCGGCTCCCAAGGGCGACAGGGGCGCACAGAGTTGGCTCAAAGTAGGCGGCGGGGTGTAGAGCTGTCCCCCTTTGTCGGCGGGGGAGATGATGAAAATGCCCAAATCCCGATCGAGGGCCGCCTGAACAGCGGGGGCATTGCGTTGAAAAAAGTAATTGAAATGTAAATTGACAAACTCAAATTGATCGGTGGCAATGGTCTGCAAAATCAAAGCCAAGGGCCCATGGGTGGAAAATCCCAAATGACGAATTCGACCATCGGCTAGGGCCCGATGCAACGCGGCCATTCCCGATTGTTGGTCTTGAATCCAATCCAAATGTTCTGGCAGATTCACCCCATGAATGGCTAGGCAATCTAAATAGGGCGTTTGCAGGCGTTCCAGGGATTCGGTCAGTTGCCGATCGATCTCTTCTGGGCTGCCGGTGGGTAATAGTTTGCTGGTGAGAATGACTCGATCGCGCGGCACAATTCCTTGGGCGATCGCCTGGCCAACAAAAACTTCGCTGGCTCCATAACCCCGAGCGGTTTCAAAATGGTTAATTCCCAGCTCGATCGCCCGAGCAAACACTTCGGCCGCCTGCTCGGCAGAATCCAAGCACCGCATTGTCCCCAAGGAAAAGACGGATAGTTGAAGATTGGTTTTGCCAAATCGTCGATATTGCATGAGCCAGCTTGCGTGAGCCATAAAAATGGGCGGAATTGAATCCGCCCACCCCGTGTAATTTTTGGACGGGTCAGAGTTCCTAACCCGATCGCCCGTTTAGCTGTTCAAGATCTTGGGCACTTTGAAGAAATCTTCATCGCGATCCGGCGCACATCCTAACAGACCTTCCCGATCGGTGTAGCGATCGAGTTGATCAGGACGCATCACGTTATTCACATCGATCGCCCGGGTGGTGGGTTCCACATCGGTCACGTCCAACTCGCTCAACTGTTCCACATAGGTCAGGATGTTGTTGAGTTGGGCGGCGAATTTTTCCTCCTCTTCAGCAGTCAGTTGAATTCGCGCCAAATGGGCAACCTTGCGAACTTCGTCCAAACTGAGGCTCATAGCAGCTCTAATTGCGATGGTTTGCTTGTTGAAAGGTCAATTTCCAGGATCTCAACAGATCAAGAAATTGAATCCTAAGTGGCAATACTAGGCGATCGCCCTAGGGCCTGTCGTCATTACCTGGGATTCAAAGAATTTGCCCAGATCATGAGACCTCTTTTCCAAAAATTCCTCTGCTCAAGATCGGCTGATCAACAATCATCTTGTAGGTTGGGTTGAGGTACGAAACCCAACAACAGCAGGGTTCGTAGTAATCGAGTTGAGTTTCCCAAAGCTCAATCCAACCTACCGGAGAACCAAGCGTTTGAGCGTTTTGTCAGTCAATCAGTAATCTGGGAGAGGAATTTAGGATTAGGATTCTGATTGATGCAAGAGGTCTATTGACTCAGGAATCAATCTAGATCTCAACTCAAAAATGAGCATCCAATCGATTGAAAAACGATGGGAAAATCAACCTAGAAGAAGACATCCATGTTCGATCGACCGGTGGTTTTTAACCAGTTTTGGGCCTCGATGTAGTTGTTGGGTGCTAAGCGAATGGCCCGCTTCCAATATTCCGCCGCCTTGTCGAACCAACGCTCGGCTGCTTCATCTTCGCCGCTGGCTTGGGCTTGCTCGCCGTTGTAGTGATAAATCACGGCGATGTTATTCAAGGCCTGGGGCATTCGCGGATTCTGATCAAGGGCTTGGTGATAGTAATCAACGGCTTTGTCCCGTTCGCCATTGCTGGCAAAAATCAAGGCCATGTTATACAGGATGAAGCTGCGATCGTAGGGATCTTCTTCTAGGTTCAGGGCTTCTTCGTAGTTTTGCAAGGCTTCTGCATATTCACCTTCGCCTTGGGCAGACATGCCATCTCGGTAATAAACAAAAGCTTCTTTCGCTTTTTTGTTGGTGGGCAGCACTTTCAGAATCAAGTCCGCCATCACCGTAAAGGTTTTGTCAATAAAATTGTCGTTTTTTTGAGTTCGAGGCATGGGTCAAGCTGCTTTTGAAGCCAAAATAGGGAACGATTGCTGATGGAGTCTGCTCCATAGCTTAACGCCATGGGTTGCCGCATTGCGCGGTAGGGGGATGATTCGTTGCCATGGAGTTGTCGGAGTTTCAATTGGCGCTCGATCGGGGACGGCGCGACTTTCCTTGGGTGAGTCTGGAAGGGCAATGTTTGCGAAAGCTGTCGTTGGTGGGGCTGTCCCTGCGCCAAGCCAAGCTCGATCGGGCTGATTTGAGCGAAACGGATTGCAGCGGGGCCACGTTGCTGAAGGTGTCGGCCACGGAAAGCCAATGGCGTGCGGCCCGGCTCGATCGCGTCAATGCCCAGAAGGCGAATTTTAGCGGAGCCAGCTTTGTCAATGCCCAACTATCGGCAGCCCAACTGCAAGGGGCGGATTTGTCGGCGGCTGACTTTCGGCAGGCGAATTTGCGGGGGGCAAACCTAACCGGCGCAACTTTGACCGGGGCTTGTTTTGCGGCCGCGGACTTGACCGACGCGATCTTCGACTGGGACTCGGAACCGATCGCCCAAGGGGATTTCACCGCCGCCACCATGCCCGATGGACAACCCTTCAGCGCCGATTGGCAACCGGGCCCCGTCGATCCCTTGCCCCCAGCGCCACCAACCACCGATCGGGCGATCGATGTAGGGCGATCGAATCCTGTTGATCGCGCCGTGACCGAGGCGATCGAACCCACCGATGCAACAACAAACGCACCCCCACCCGATCGGCCCCATCGCTATTTGTTGAGTAATCCCAACTTTGCCGTTCCCAACGCCGGACCGCCGCCGCCGCCGCCCAAACCCGCGAACCTTTGGGAAGCCGGCCAGCGCCTACCGTTGCCATTGTTAACCCTCTGGCTTTTGGGTTATGCGCTCTGGGGCAGCAGCCTTGCCGTTTTGGATCCACCGCCCCACAGTTGGTTGCTGCTGGCCTGTAGTTCCTTGGCGGGGATGGCGGGGTTGCAATGGGGTTTTTTGGCCCTAACCGGCGGGGCCATGGCGATCGTTCTGGCGGTTCCGCTGCCTCAGCAGGTATTGAGCATTCTGCTGGGTGGGGCCACCGGGTTAACCGTTGGCCTGCTCACCAAATTTCTGATGCATGTTTCCTGGAGCGGGGCCCTGCGCAACGCGCTGTTGGCCTTGGCTTCCGCTGTCACGGTCATTAATTTGGCATTGGGGGTTGTCTGGCTGGGCATGGTGGGAGCCTTGGCCTTCACCTTTTCCGCCATGCCCCTTTGGACAATCATGGTTGAGCAAAATTTGTCCCAAACCCAACGCCTGTTGGTGATGGCGGGAGTGGCCACCTTGGGCGTGGCGATCGGGCGCTGGGTTGCCTAGGGGCGACTCTCTAGCCGCGATTGCGCAGTTTGATCGCTTGATCGCCTAGTTTGATCGTTTGATCGCCTAGTTACGATCGCCTAGTGCAGTTGTTCCCAGGTGCGAGCCACCACATCACTCAGCCAGCGCCGGGACTCGCCATCCAGCAAGTTATCATCCGCCAGCACTTCCGCCGTCAGATCTTCCAAGGATTGGCCCTTGGCCCGGGCCGCCGCGATCGCCACAGTGATGGCATCCGCGATCGAATCGATCAACCCTTCACCTGAGGGGATTAACTCCGCCCGTCGGGGGCGCGGCTGGCCATAAGTTGGATTAAACGCATTCACAACCGAAACTCCGAATCGAAAAGGTGTGTTGAGCGGGGAGCGATCGGGAAGTTTATTTCCCAAGGACAGCAAGCGAAACTGCAACGGGCAACGAGCACTGGGGCCCACAGATTTGTCCGGTTTTGGGTTGGCAGGGGCAGGCGCGATCGGGAAGAGATAACCCAATTTCGGGTAGCCATCTCATGTAGCAATCTCGCTGAAACCCCCATCCAACCCCAGTCAAAACCCAATTCAATTGGGCATCCTGGGGACAGGCGAGGTCGGCCATTCGGTGGCGCGGTGGGGCAACCCATCAACCATCCGGCTTGATCAAGCTCGCCTGTCCCCAGACCGCTTGCAGATCCAGGGAACCCGCAAGGTGTTCACAGACAGGTCAATACAGAACAGGTCAATACGGGCGGGGCAATTCCGAATCTTCAGGGAGCGATCCCGATGCGATCGGCCCTGCCAAGTCAGCCCTGTTAAGTCAGCTTAGGCAATTACTCTCGATATTTGTAAACTTCTGTAAAGTTTATTAATTATTTTGAGTAAACGGAAGGATAGCGCATTTCTTTCATCTGTCAAGGATATTTCCAGGATTGCTTAAGATCACAGGTGAAACCATCTCGCCTCCGGGGTTCGTGGCCGCTAAGCAGGGATCCGTCGCTTGGCTAGGGCCTCGGAAACACGCGATGATGGAAACGATCGCCAAAGCCTGAGATGCTTTTCAGGCGAGCTTTGCAGCGTCCACAGCACCCCAAGGGCTGAAAAACTTCACCCTAAAAAAGGAAACACTCCCGCTTTGGTTGCAAGTTTGTTGCAAAACGCTTCTTTTTACGCCCGTTTACGATTTGAGTAATCAGAACCCAATCCATGAAAGAACTGCTTTATCTGGAAGTGCCGACTCCGGAAGCCGCAACGGTGCTGAACTGGTTGCAGCAAGAGTTTATGGTTCCCAGCGGGGTGAAGGTAGCGGCTCCCACGGGGTTTCGCTGGCAACCGGCGGGCGATCGGGATGGGGAAACTGTGGCGGGTTGCGTTTGGTCTTTGCAGCGCACCACCTATCTGAAGCTGTTTCGGTGGAGCGATCGCCCGATCGCGGGGGAAGGGGCCTTGGTGCGGGCCCTGCGGCAACAGGTGGCCGAAAAATTCCCCACCACCTACCCGGAGCTTCCTGAGATTGACTTAACAAAGAGCAATATTTTCGAGGCCCTTGCGCCCAAATATCCACAAACCGCTAAGTATTTTCAACGGATGCCCAATGGTGAACGGGATTTGCTGCGGGCCTATTGGTGGGAAAAGCGCTGGCGGGAAGCGGTGCGGAATCCTCAGCAACATAAGCAGGTTATTTTTCAGGGCCAGACTTCTCAGGGCGCGACTTCTCAGGGCCAAACTTCTCAGGGGCAAAACCCCGACCCATTGCCGGCCATTACCTATGACTTGATCTATGTGGGCGGGGCCTTGGGGGTAATTCATGCGGCGATGATGGCGCGGTTGGGCTATCGGGTGTTGTTGCTGGAGCGGTTGCCCTTTGGCCGCATGAATCGGGAGTGGAATATTTCCCGGGAAGAGTTGCAAGTGCCGATCGACCTGGGCCTCTTCACGCCCGCTGAGGTGGAAGGATTGATCGCCACGGAATATCGCGATGGGTTTCACAAGTTTTTTGATGCCAACAATCCACCGCAAGCGCGGGCCAATGTGCTGCACACGCCGACGGTGCTGAATGTGGCGATCGCGGCTGATCGCATCATTCAGCTCTGTGGCCAAAAGCTGCGGGAAGCGGGCGGCGACATTTGGGACGAAACGGAATTTGAACGGGCGGACGTGATGGGCGATCGAATCACCATGACCGCCAAACACTTGCCCACGGGGGAAACTCGCCAAGTGGCCGGTCGGTTGCTGATTGATGCCATGGGCACGGCTTCCCCGATCGCCTGGCAACTGAACGGAACCCGCGCTTTCGATAGCGTTTGTCCCACGGTGGGGGCCGTGATTGCCAATGGAATTGATTGGCCGGTCTGGGATTTGGACTATGGCGACGTGCTGTTCAGCCATGGGGACATTTCCCGTGGCCGGCAACTGATTTGGGAGCTGTTCCCCATTGGCGGCAAGGCCGTGACCGTTTATCTGTTCCACTACCACCAAGTTCACCCCGAAAATCCTGGTTCCCTGCTGGAAATGTATGAGGACTTTTTCAGCATCCTGCCGGAATATCGCCGCTGCGATTTGGACAAGCTGACCTGGGGCAAGGCCACCTTTGGCTATATTCCCGGTCACTTCAGCCAAAGCGAGGGCGAGCGGCGCGTCTCGTTCGATCGCCTCTTGGCTCTGGGGGATGCCGCTTCATTGCAATCTCCCCTGGTGTTCACCGGTTTTGGTTCCATGATTCGCAACTTGGGCCGGCTCACAGACTTGCTGGATACGGCCTTGAAACATGACTTGCTGACGGAACAGGACTTGGGTTCAATCCGGGCCTACCAAAGCAACGTGGCGGTCACCTGGATGTTCTCGAAGGGGATGATGGTTCCCACGGGTCGCACGCTGCCACCCCAGCGGGTGAATTCCATGCTGAACACCTTCTTTGGCCTGCTGGCCGATGCCGAGGAGGATGTGGCCGATCGCTTCATTAAGGATCGGTTTGATTGGTGGTTGTTCAATCGCCTGGCCCTGAAGGCGGCGGTGCAAAATCCAATGCTGCTGTGGTGGATTTGGGATTCGGCGGGCCCTTGGGATCTGTGGCGCTGGATGGGCAGCTATCTCACCTTTACCCTGTCGAGCTTGGTGGCTTGGCTGCTGGGGTGGCTACCGGCGATCGCCCGCCGAATTCAGCCCTGGTTGGAGCAGCGCGCGCCGGGTCTGTGGTTGCGGGTGCTGGCCCGGTGCTATGCGATCGACCTCACTTGGGGGCAACGGGCCCGCGTGGCTCGCACGGTTCCCCGATCGCCCACGGAAGCGGTTTCCAGCGGCACGGTCTAGGCCAGGAGTCGCAGGGCGATCGAAATAGGGTGATCATCCCATCGCGATCGCCCCATCTCGATCGCCCAATCCCATTGCAGTTATTAACACAGGCTTGCCCCACCGTTGGGATCGCGTACGATCGCCCATGAGCAGCGTTTGCATAAGAGATGCAATCCTATGGGTGAGATAAAACGAATCGGAGTGCTGACCAGCGGCGGAGATTGCGCAGGGCTAAATGCTGCCATTCGGGGTGTGGTGATGCGGGCTGCCAGCTACGGCTGGGAAGTGATGGGCATTCGCCACGGTACGGAAGGGCTAACTCGGCAGCCCACCGAAGCCCTGCTGCTGACACCGGACAAGGTTGAGCGGTGGTTAACCTTGGGGGGAACCCTGCTCGGAACCATTAACCGGGGCCAACCCTTTCAGGTGACCTTGCCCGATGGCACGATGCACGATCGCACCTTGGACTTTGCCAAGGGCTGTCGGGAGTTGGAGCTATCGGCCATTGTTGGCATTGGCGGCGATGGGAGCCTGAAAATTCTTCATGATCTGATGACGAAAGTGGGTGTGCCCTTTGTGGGGATTCCCAAAACGATCGATAACGATGTGGCCGCCACAGAACAATCGATCGGGTTTGACACAGCCGTGAACATTGCCACGGAAGCTCTCGATCGGCTCCACTTCACCGCCGCCAGCCACGATCGAGTCATGATCCTGGAAGTGATGGGGCGCGACGCGGGCCACATCGCCCTCCACGCCGGCATTGCGGGCGGGGCCCAGGTGATTTTGATTCCCGAAATTCCTTACAAGCTGGAAGTGGTGTCCCAGGCCATTCGCAATCGCCAGGCCGCTGGCAAGGCCTTTTCCGTGGTGATCGTGTCCGAAGCGGTCTGCACCAGCGGCGGTGACGTGGTGACGCAAACCCAGGCCTTTGGGGAATGTCGCCTGGGGGGCATTGGGCAATATTTGGCCCAGGAGCTGGCCCAAAGCACTGGCGCTGAAACCCGCGTCACCGTGCTGGGCCATGTGCAGCGCGGTGGCGTGCCCTCGCCGCTCGATCGCCTGATTGCCTCGGCCTTTGGCGTGGAGGCAGTGGATCTGATTGCTCGGGGCGAGTTCGATCGGGTGGTGACTTGGCAACAGCGCCAGGTGGTGAGTGTGCCCGTACTGGAGGCCATTTCCCACTGCCGCATCGTTGACCCCAATGATACGCTGCTGAAAACCGCACGGGGCCTGGGAATTTGCCTCGGGGATTAGTAGGCAAGCCAGGACAAGAGGCGACATAGCAAAGGATTAACCAAAAGACCAACCAAAAGACAGAGGACACCCTAAAAAGACAAGGGGCTTCAGCCCCTTGCCCCCATCATCAATGGTACTGAGTCGGGATTGGAAAACTGAATCAAGAGGCTTTCAGAACCAGCCTCAAAACCAGTCTAAAAACCAGTCTTGAATTGACCTCAAAACCACAGACAATCTGACCAGGAAGGGGTGAACTGCACTGTTCCGGTCGTGACTCCATTGCTGGGCTGATCCAAGCGCGTAATGCGCTGCAAAATTTCTAAGTTGGTGGGATCTCGAAAAGTTGCAATTCCAATAAAAATTAGCCCCATCACCCAAAGCTGGCTGTTGTCCTTTGGTGGTGGCGCGGCATCCTTTAAGGTGCAGACTTTGACCTTCCCTTTTTTGGCCTTGGCGATCGCGGCGGCCTCGTCTTTGTCGGTAAAGTGGACTGCTTTGCAAGCGTCGGGCACTGAACCGTTGGGGACATAATAGGAGCCATCGGGCAATTCGACAACGTAACACATGCTCAATTCCCTGATCGATGATCCTGAAAGGATGGAAATTTCAGACAGCACAAATCCGCACAGCTTTTGGTGAAGAAAGCTGCTTTTGGTTGACCCTCAAGGTCAAGTCAATTCAGTGCAAAATAGAGGACGAGAAATGACGAAGACGGCGCATAACCATCCGTCTCGTTTTACGTCTTGTTTTGCATTCAAAAATTTGTACTAGTCATCTATCGAGAAAGCTTCAAAAAATTATGCAAACCTGACCCGATCAGGATCATCCGTTAGGTTTTGGGCCTCGCCAAGATCAACTAGCCGAGGGCATAGAGCCAGCCATCGCGCCCACTCAGATAGACCGTTCCATCCCAGACGATCGGGGTGGCCTCAAAGGAAGATCCCGGGGCAAAGTGCGCCAACAGAGTGACCTCCAAGCGAAACCACTGGCCCCGACCATTGGGCAAAGCGGCCGGGTCTTGGGACTGGGTGGGCAAAAAGCGCAACTGAAACAGCCGCACCCCGTCGTAGCTGGCGGCCACGAGGCGATCGCCCTCGGTGAAAATCGGGGTGGAAATGGTGGGGCCAATCCGGGTTTGAAAGGCCACGTAGGGCGAGTTGTGTGGCCCATCCCGCTGCGGCCCCCAATGGGCCAGGCCGGTGGTGCGTAACTGGGAGCCAATGTAGAGGATTCCATCGATCGCCCCCGTGGCAAACAGGGGCGGCTGTCCCCGATCGCGATAGTCATCATTCAGGGCCGCTGAGCCGATAATTCCACCCTGCCAATCTTGGTAGCGCAAGGAGCCGGTGGGCAAAAACCATTCCACGGCCTCGGCGGGCGGCCTGGCCGGATTCAGTTTAAAAAGACCGCCGGGCCCGGATGTATATTGCCGCTCGATCGCGCAAAAGAGCTTGCCATCGCGCGAAACCACCGCCGTTCCGTCAATATCCGTACCGGTGAAGAAATCCCAGTCAATTTGCCGACTGTTCAGGTCAACGCCATAAATGTGACCGGAGCCAGCCGCCACAAACAGCCGATCGCCCAGTCGTGACGGGGAAGATTCCGCCACCAGGTTGCCGCCATGGCGGGCCCCATCGCCCGGGGCATAGAACAGCAATTCCCCCGCGATCGCCGGTTGGGTGATGCCGTCCCGTTGGGTGACCGTGTTCAGCGCGGCCCCCAAAAAGGAACCAATCCCGTTTTCGCCCACATTAAACAGCAGCCCATTACGCAAATCGAGGGGGCTGCTGTCGTTGTCGCGGCTGTAGCTGGCGGTTTGGCGCACGTTCCACCGCCACAACTCTTGGCCCGTGCGAAAGGAAATGGCCCGCAAACTGGGAACCACCCGCGCCGTAAAGGGCACATTCACCCCCTGGCGACTGCCCTGAAGCACAATCACTTGATCGAGTGGTGGTGCGGTGCGATCGATGTAGATCGTGGCTGTTCCCTTCAGCACGTCGTCAAATCGATAGCGCCAAACCTCTTGCCAAGTTTGCAGGTCAATTTTGCGCAGGTGGTGGTCAAACGCGCCAATCAGCAGATAGTCTCGTCCCCGATCGCGCACGAGGGTGCATTGCCCCGTCCAGCCCGCACCGCTCCAAACCTCCAATCGCCGCCCAATCCTTGTTGGGCCGGATCCCAAAAAAAACTTGCGCCGTACCCCCAATCCCTGGGGAATGCCTCGGCCATAGAACCGGCGGGCTTGGTTACCCAAAAAGCTGGGAATCAGCAGTTCCACTTCGGCGCGGGGATCTTGGGCGGCGGCCAACTGTTCTTGGGCCAAGCGATCGGCCATCCGCAGTCGATCGGCCCAGGCGGCGGGTTGTCCAGGAATTAACGGCGCGGCCTCGGCCTGTTGCCGCAGCTCGCTGGCCCGCTGGCCCATGGCAGCTCCCATGGATCCCAACAATCCCCCTTGGGCAATCCAGCGGGTGACGGTACGACGCGAGGGCACGATCGACTCCTGAAGCGAGGCCTAAAAATCAGCCCCATCATCGCAAGATTTCCAGGGTTTTTCAGCCTGCTGTGGAGAAATGGCCGATCGGGGAGGGCGATCGAACCGGGCTACACCGTCGCCGTGGATCGGGGCCCCGGGTGAATTGTGTTTTGGGGCTTGCTGGATCCGCAAATCGGCAGCTCAATGTAAAACTCCGTGCCCCAATCGGGACTGGACTGGCAAGTCAGCGCCCCGCCGTGCTGTTCCACAATCACTTGATAGCTAATGGACAGGCCCAAGCCCGTGCCTTTGCCCGTGGGTTTGGTGGTGAAAAACGGCTCAAAAATTTGATCGCGTACCTCCGGTGGCATTCCTGGGCCATTGTCTCGAAACCGAACAATCACCAATTGCTGATTCAACGTGGCCGTGGTGATTTCAATGCGGCTGGGATTTTGGCGCATGTCCGCAAGGGTTCGGCCCGCATCCCGCAGGTCGATCGCATCGATCGCATTCACCAACAAATTCATAAACACCTGATTTAGATGTCCCCCGTAGCATTCCACCAACGGCAATGGGCCATATTGCTTAATTACCTCAATGGCCAAGCGATCGGAGCGGCCCTTCAGCCGGTTTTGCAAAATAATTAATGTGCTATCAATGCCCTCATGTAAGTCAAACGTTTGCAACTCTGCTCGATCGATTCGAGAGAAAGTCCGCAACGATTGCACAATGTCCTGCACGCGCCGCGCACCCAACTGCATCGATTGAAAAGTTTTTGGCAAATCCTCAACCAAGAAATCCAGCTCCAACTCCTCTAAAGCTTCGCGCAAGGTTGGCTCTGGGTCTGGATAGAATGTGTCAAACAAACTCATCGCCTTCAGCAGGCTTTGAACATATTCTTCCGCGTGGGTTAAGTTGCCCGCAATGAAGTTAATAGGATTGTTGATTTCGTGGGCTACCCCTGCCACTAATCCTCCCAGGCTTGACATTTTTTCCGTTTGAACGAGCTGGGTTTGGGTCTGTTTTAGTTGACTGAGGGTTGCTTCCAAGTCCTCCGTGCGCTCTGCCACCCGCTGCTCCAATTGCTCATTTGCCTGGTGAATTTCCAGAAATCTTTCCCGCAAACTTTCGGCCATTAACTGCCCATTGGTTGACAGTTGATCAAACTCCTGAACTGGGCTTTGTGGCCAATCCACATCTTGTTGATTATTCACGCGATCGGGCAGGTCTGTGGTGATTTTTGCCAAAATTTGTAAGGGTTTAACCAAGGCCTTGCTCACCCAGTAGGCCGCCAGCATACTGCCATAGACCACCAGCATCACAATCCCAAATCGCTGGTTATAGTCCACCTGCAAATCATCCAGGTGGGGTTGCGCGGGGAATGAAATCCACAAATGCCAACCTAAATTGCCCGGCAGGATACTATCAAGCCAATAGGTGGACTGGCGAGCACGAACCATGGGCGGCCGAGCGGGATCGTTGGTCAAAACCTGATAAAACTCGGCGCTGCTGGTTCCCAGTTGCCTAACCCAAGTTTTCGGCTGACTCAGATTAAAACTATCCTGCGGTTCATAGGCCGGATTCACACTGCCCATCACTTGCTGGTTTTCATTCACCAACACCGCGCCCACCGCCTGATCGTAAATTTTCACCGGACTCGTGAGCGCATCAATGAATCGATCGAACCGCAGATGGGCAATTAAAAATCCCGTGGACTCCAACCCCTGGGTTAAGGGCCGCACCAACCAAAGCTGATGCTCATCGCCAGTTTTGTCCTTCGGAATTGCCACAATTCGCCAGGCTTGAAGCTGATTGAGTTGACTTTCACGTAGCTCCAACTGCGATAGGGACTGAAGGCTGAGAGACACATCAGGATTATTGGTTGCCTGGGTCAGAAAACGTAGTTTGGAATCCAGCACCCAAAGACCATCAATCAGCACATTCTGTTCCAGGGCCGTGATTAATTGAGCTTCGGTCAAGGACTCCGCTTTGAGTTGGGAAAAATCCGTGGCTGTTTCCCAAATTTGTCGCTGCCAATTGCGAATTTGCTCAATGATTGGCGCACTTGCCAGTTGTAAATCTGTCCTGACTGATCGCTCCAAATCCACCAACATTCGGTTGGCATCCAGGGTGAAGAGCAACATAATCGGCAGCAACACAAAAGCCACCAAAATATCGTTTAAAACATCCCGTAACGGCCAGCGAACTGATTGAAACCTTTGTGGAAATCGCTGTCCTAAAAAAGAAAAAATTCCAAGGATGCCGCTGGCAATTAGAGCATTACAGACCCCATTCAGGGCTTGTTTCAGCAAAATGAGCTGCACCTGTAAAACGCCCACCTGCAACAGGGCCCCATAAAACAGAGCCACCAACAACGATCCCACCACCAGCCAATACAGACCATCCAGCAACAGCAAACTTTGGCGATGGCGCTGGCGAACCCACCCCACCAGGGCCGCTTCCACCGTGAAAATAATCATGGCGTAGGGGTGGCTCCAAAGCACCCAGGTATAGCTCCCGATCGCTGCCCCGGCAATGCCACCCCAAAGGGGCCCATAGAATCGTGCCGCCAGTAGAGCGGCCACACTCCCAAAGATAAAATCAACGCCTAAAAATAACTTTGCTCGGTAGTAGTTACCGAGTAAGCCCAAAATAATTAGCCCAATAAAGCAAACAATTTTGAGTCCTTGGGGATGAACCCCCTTTTTCGAAACTGTCATTTTGCCCATTGCTTGAGGAAAAATCTTATTGATCTACAGATATAGACTCAACCGGCACAGATTCCCCAGATACAGACCCAATATGAATTTAATTTCATGGATCTGAGCTTGGGTCTCTTGGCGCGACGGACGAGACCGATCGCCCGCTGGGTTGCCGATCGGGTCGGGGAAGCCCGCTATGATGGAGAGGCTTAGAATTATGAAGTTTTTTTGCTAGAAACTTATCAATGGCCATTGCACCGAACCAAAACATCAGTTCCGGCTCCGACGCGATCGCACCCCAGGATCCGCCAACGGGGCGATCGTCTGGTCTGCGCTCGGTGATCGTAGAAAAGCTTTTCTTTGGCAACGAGCCAACCCCGGAACTGATTGCCATTTTGCTGGTGTATCTGGTGCAGGGCATTTTGGGGCTGGCTCGTTTGGCCGTCAGTTTTTTCCTGAAGGATGAGTTGCACCTGAGTCCGGCGGAAGTGGCGGCCCTGATGGGGGTTGTGGCCATTCCCTGGATGGTGAAACCGCTGTTTGGGTTTATGTCTGACGGGTTGCCTATTTTGGGCTACCGGCGGCGACCCTACCTCATTCTGTCGGGCATTGGTGGGGCCTTGGCTTGGGTGGCGATGGCCACGGTGGTGCATACGGGCTGGGCGGCCATGCTGGCGATCGCCCTTTCTTCCCTGGCCGTGGCCGTCAGTGACGTGATTGCCGATTCCTTGGTGGTGGAACGGGCCCGCAACGAGTCCACGGGCACGGCCGGATCCCTGCAATCCCTTTGTTGGGGGGTTTCGGCGCTGGGGGGCCTGTTGACGGCCTATCTCAGCGGCGTGTTGTTGGAGCAGTTCAGCGCCCAAACGGTGTTTTGGATGACCTCCATGTTTCCGCTGTTGGTTTGTTTTGGGGCCTTTGCGATCCACGAAACCCCCTTAACCGCCCGTCCAGACCTGAGCGTGGTTCAACAGCAGGCGCGAGATCTATGGCAGGCGGTTTCCCAGAAGGCGATTTGGCTGCCCACGCTGTTTCTGTTCCTTTGGCAGGCCACGCCCTCATCGGATACGGCGTTTTTCTACTTCACCACCAATGAGTTGCAGTTTCCGCCGGAGTTTTTGGGGCGGGTGCGGCTGGTGACCAGTGTGGCGGCCTTGATTGGGGTTTGGGCATTTCAGCGGTTCTTCAAAACCGTGCCTTTCCGCAAAATTTTCCTTTGGAGCACGCTGGTTTCCACGGCGCTGGGGATGACAACGCTGCTGTTGGTGACCCATGCCAACCGGGCTTTGGGCATTGATGACCGCTGGTTTAGCTTGGGCGATAGCCTGATTTTGACCGTGGCGGGACAAATTACCTTCATGCCGGTGTTGGTGCTGTCGGCGCGGCTTTGTCCGCCGGGGGTGGAGGCAACGCTGTTTGCGCTGTTGATGTCGGTTTATAACCTGGCGGGGGCGGTGTCCAGTGAGTTTGGGGCCCTGCTGACCCATTGGTTGGGGGTGGATGAAACCCACTTCGATCGCCTGTGGTTGTTGGTGACGATCGCCAACTTGTCAACCCTGTTGCCGCTGCCGTTGGTGGGCTGGTTGCCACAGGATGATGCAACCGATGGCGATGCCCAGCTATCGGAGTTGCCGCCGGAGGTGACAGCCGTGAAACATCGGGAGCCAAACCTAGTGCCAACCTTTATGCCGGAGATGTCTCCGCAGCCCGATCGGCGCGATCGCTCCAAAACTTAGGGTTCAGGCGGGCGATCGGGGAGCCGATCGCCCGCCTGAGATTGAATTAGCAAAGCCGTTCAAAGCCGTTGAGCAATTGAGACTATCGGGGCGATCGCAAAATCCACCGCACCGCTTCTAGCAAATTAGCCGCCACAAAGTCCGGCTGCGTCGCGTGTTGATAGTTGCCCGCCAACACCTGCTCCCCAAACCCCGTCGTCACCAAAATGCCCGTACAACCGGCATTCTTGGCTAGGTCAATATCCGTCGCCTTGTCACCCACCATCACACTGCGCGACAAATCGAGATCCCAATCCCAGGCGGCCGCCACCAGCATTCCGGTGTTGGGTTTGCGCCAAGTGCTATAGCGGGTGAACTCTGGATCTTTGCCGCCTTCGGGGCCGCTCAGGTACGGGCAGTAATAGAGCGCATCCAGCTTGGCCCCTGCTTCTTGGTCAAGCAGGCGACAGAGCCGATCGTGCAGCGCGTCTACGTGGGATTGGGGATAGTAGCCCCGGGCTGGGCCGGCTTGGTTGGAAGCCAAACAGCAAAACCAGCCCGCCTCGTTCAGTTGCCGCACCGCTTGGGCTGTGCCGGGGATTAGGTGCAGGTCTTCGAGGCGGTGAATGTAGCCCGCCTCTTGGTTCAATACGCCGTCGCGATCGAGAAATACCGCCGGTCTAGACACCCAACTTCTCCAGAATGGCGCTGGGGGGAATGTCACTCATCCGATCGGTCGGGGACTTGATGGCCACGAAGCGATCGTCACCGGGCGGCAGCAGCTTGGCGGGATCGGTGGGGCCAAACAGGGCGATCGTGTAAGTGCCCAGGGCCACAGAAATATGCATCGGGCCGCTGTCGCCACAGAGCATCACATTCGCCCCCGCCGTCATCGCCGCGAGTTGACCAATGTTGTTGGGAGTCACCAGTTTCAGGCTCGGACAAGCGGCCTGCAACGTAGCCACAAAATCCGTATCGTCAGGCCCCTTCACTAGCACGATCGGCAGTTCCGGCTTGGCCTGTTGCACCTTGGTCAACACCGCCTTCCAGGAGTCCACCGGATAGACCTTATCAAAGCCCTTCAGCTTGGCCATGGCACTGGAGCCACCATGCACCAGCAAATAACCCTGGCCCTTGATCCCCAAGCGGGCCTGCTCTGCTTCAGCCCAGGCCAGTTCCTTTTGGGGCACTTGCAGCGACAGGGCCGGCCGGGGAGCCGTGATTCCAAAGCCGCGCACCAAGTCGTGGTACAGATCGCCCGCGTATTGCTCCAAATTCAGGGGCACGGGATCGGTCAAAAACATCTTGCCGCCGGCCGCGTAGCCCACGCGCTTGGGAATCCCCGTCAGCCACAGCAGCAGCCCCACGGCCCACCGCCGCCCCAGCGACAGCACCGCGTCATATTCCCGATCGCGGATGGTGCCCAGCAGGTTGCCCCAGTCGGCGGGACTGTTGCGATCCTTGAAGTCAAAGGCGATCGTGTCGCGCACCGAAGCACAGACCTGGTAGGCCGCAACCGATCGCGGCTCCACCACCACGTCAATCTGCGCCTTCGGGTAGGTCTGCTTCAGTTGGGTCAGGGCGGGGAAAAATAAGATCTGGTCGCCAATGCCACCAGGTACGAGGGCGAGGATCTGCATCATAAAACTCGCGGGGTTGCCAAGTAGCGGCGGTAAAACAATATCGAAATCCGTGAAATGAAGCCTGAAAAACCGATAGCCAGCAATGGTGTTTCGACCCGCGAGGACTTCGCAGGCGAATCCAAATCGCTACGGTCAGGAATCGCTCTCAATTTTAGAAGGATCTGCCCTAGGGTCAACTCGATCGCCCAAATCAACTCCAGGGTTTAGGGCAGCCCGTCCACAGCCTTGCGAATTCCCGAGAAAGTCGATTGAATCTTGATCGGGCGATCTGCCCAATCCCATTGGGTTCAGTCACAACATCCACAACATTATTTAGGAAACCGATTTTGTATCTCCTAATTCCGGCGGCCGGCTCCGGCAAGCGCATGGGCGCGGATCGCAACAAACTCCTGATCGACCTAGCGGGCGAAACAATCTTCGCTTGGACGCTGAAGGCCGCCCAGGCCAGCCCGTCGATCGCCTGGATTGGGATCATGTGTCAGCCGATCGACCGGCCGGATTTCGAGGCGATCGCCCAGAACCTGCACCTGACCAAGCCCGTTGTGTTTATCCAGGGCGGCGACACCCGCCAAGCCTCGGTCTACAATGGCCTGCAAGCCCTGCCCCCCGAAGCCGATCGCGTCTTGATCCACGACGGGGCCCGCTGCTTGGCCACCCCAGACCTGTTCGATCGCTGCACCGCCGAGCTGGCCACCTGTCCGGGATTGATCGCTGCGATTCCCGTCAAGGACACGATTAAGCAAGTGGATGCGAATCAAATTGTTAGCAACACGCCCGATCGCGCCACCCTCTGGGCCGCCCAAACGCCCCAAGGCTTTGAAGTGGCCACCCTCAAGGCCTGCCACGATCGGGGCTTGGCTGAAAACTGGGAAGTCACCGACGATGCCGCCCTGTTTGAGCGGTGCGGCTTGCCCGTGAAAATCGTGATGGGCGAAGAAACCAACCTGAAAGTCACCACGCCCCAAGACTTGGCGATCGCCGAGTTCATCCTCCGCCAGCGCCAACCCTAGCCGTTCCCCAACAACCTAACAACCCAACGCCGCAATCGCCAAAGCGAGCGCTACCATAGCGATCGCAGCCCCTACGATCGTCTTCAAGACCATTGTGGGAGTGGCTTTCAGTTGATTCGGAGTGGTGAATATCTTGTCTAGCAATAACCCACCGGCTAAATCCGAACGCTCCGGCGTGCCGGCCAGCGACCAAGTGGTCAGTGATATTTTGCGACTGGGCGATCGGGGTAACCTCGTGCAGGTCGTCCAGCATGAACTAAACATGCGTGGTTTTGATGCGGGACAACCGGACGGTATGTTTGGCCCCCAAACCGAAATCGCCGTCAAACAGGCCCAATCCGCCTATGGTCTCACGCCCGATGGCATCGTTGGGGCAGACACCTGGGAGCGTTTGGGCTTCACGTTCCGCTAGATTGCCGCGAGCACGTTCCACCCCAAAACCCATCAATCAAAAACCGACGCGGGGCCCAGCAGCCCCCCATCGGTCAACTCAAAGCGGCACTACAGTCCGCTGTTGGCAATTCAGACGCAAAATCTGATCATTACCCGCAATTGATCATCCAAAATTCATCACCTGTAATTGATCACCAGGGAGGAGCTAGAGTGCCCCTCTCTGGTGCGGTGACGTTGCCCTAGACCGCCTCTAGGTTCTTCTCACCGGTCCGAATCCGGATGATTTGTTCCACGGGCGAGATGAAGATCTTACCGTCGCCAATTTCGCCGGTGCGGGCCGCGGTGATGATGCACTCAACGACCATATCCACATCCTTGTCGTCCACCACCACTTCGATCTTCAGTTTTTGCAGGAACTCAACGGTGTACTCCGATCCCCGGTAGCGCTCCGTTTGTCCCTTTTGGCGGCCAAAACCGCGCACTTCGGAAACGGTCATCCCGACAATGCCGGCGTTGACGAGGGCAATTTTTACATCGTCCAATTTAAAAGGACGCACGATCGCTTCAATCTTTTTCAAGGCTAGTCTCTCCCTTTGAGCATTCGTTATAGGTCTTGGTGATCACTGGGCCATTGTGGCTTTCCCCTTGGCACACCTCAAAATCCTCAGGTTGGGATCGGGTTTGCATCGGAGTTGTTGCACACAAAATCTCAGCGATCGCCCGGTTCTAGCCTGGGTGTTGCAGCCCCATCACCACCCCAGGGATCTGGCTCCTTGGGAGTTGGCAACCCAGTTTGGTAACCAAGCTTGGCAACCCAGTTTGGCAACCAAGTTGGGGTCAACCAACACCCAAGCATAGAAGGGTTGGCCGTGGCCTGCACAACAAACCGATATCTCTGACGAAATCGGCATTTTATTAACCCGGTTATCAACCTGGTTATCAACCCGGCTAACGGGGCAACCGCCAGGCGGCTGAGCTAGATCAGAGATGAACAACGCCGTGGGGCGTTATCCACAGGCTGACCCTTGCAGGCTGGAAAGTGCTGAGCTTGACCCCTGAGTTCGGCCACCGGACGAGGTTGCACGTTGGCGCAAGTGCCTGTACAGGCCACGCTAAAGCCTGGAACTGCCCACCTGCAAGAGCCAGAGAACAGTGGTTGGCATTTTTAAGGCTAGCCTATCAAAAGCCGGGGGCGCTCAGGCTAGTGGGCTGTATATCCCTGGTTGCGTTGGGTTAACAGTTAGCACTGGATCTCATCAGGGTTTTGTAATGCTCGTTACCGGTTGTTGAGCAAGACCTATCCCGAGGGGGGAGGGTTGGGTGCGGATCAGACAAGCAATGGCCCTTTGTCGTCGGTAGCCCTGCTGGCTTGCACTTGCTATGGGATTGGTATCTATTCGTAGGGGCGGCTTTGCTCCGTCATCGGTCGCGCCCGATCGCACCCAAACCTTCCGTGCCCTGGTCTTGATGACTTTGGTAACGGCGCTGATCGGATCCTTGGCGTTTCGCCTCAGTCGCTTGCAACTGGTGGAGGGGGCTGTGCAGCGCCAGGCCGCAGAGCGGAATCGATTGCGGGGGTTGCCCTTGGTTCCCGATCGGGGGGCCCTGTTCGATCGTAAGGGCCAGGTGCTCGCTCGGAGTCGCTTAATCCGCAGCGTGTATCTGTCGCCCCAGCGCCACAGCCCGGCCGAGTGGCAGCGGATTCTGAAGCCGATGGAAAGCATTTTCGATCGCCCCGTTGCGGCCATTGCCCAACAGATTGCCACTCAGCGTCAGCAGGGCCGGGGTGATATGCCCATTCGGGTGGCCCGGGATCTGACCCCTGAAGGATTTGTCCGGCTGGCAGAACTGGATCCGGGAGCAGGCATCCTCGCCGTGCGCGTGGAAGCTGAGCGGGACTATCCCCACGGTTCGACCGCCGCCCACGTGATTGGCTATTTGGGGGAAGCCAACCCCGAAGATATTAAAAACAACCCCGATTTGCCCATGGGAGCCACCGTGGGCAAGGCAGGTATCGAACGGTTGGCAGAATCGACCCTGCGGGGCACTTGGGGCTACGACTGGATTGAGGCCGATGCCAAGGGCCGTCTCCTGCGGCCGGCGGGCCAACGGCCCCCGAAGCCGGGCCAGCCCCTTCAGTTAACGCTGGATTTGGCCGTGCAACAGGCGGCGGAACGGGGACTTCAGGGACGGCGCGGCGCAGTGGTGGCCATGGATCCCCGCACGGGGGCCATTTTGGCCATGGCCAGCAGCCCCACATTCGATTCCAATTGGTTTACCCAGCGCATTACCAAAAACCAGTGGGCCCAACTCCAAGACCCCAGCCGCCCCCTGTTGAATCGGGCCCTTCAGGGCTATCCCCCGGCCAGCACGTTCAAGATTGTGACTTCGGTGGCGGCGATCGAGTCGGGAGCCTATAGCCCGAATGCCACGGTGGGCACTGCCGGGGCCCTGTCCCTGGGGGGGACGGTGTTTCGGGAACATGGGGGCGGTGGCTACGGCACGATCGGCTTTGCCAGGGCCCTCGAAGTCAGCAGCAATACCTTCTATTACCAGGTGGGAATGAAGACCGGCCCCGAGGCGATCGCCCAATGGGGCCAGGCCCTGGGCATTGGTCAGCCGCTGAAGTTGGGGCTGTTGGGCAGTCGGGGCATGTTGCCCACGCCGGCCACCAAACAAACTCTGTACCGTCAACCCTGGTACTTGGGCGATACGGTCAGTATGTCGATCGGGCAAGGATTGGTCTTAACCACGCCTTTGGAACTGGCCACGGTTGTTTCCGCGATCGCCAATGGAGGAAAGCGTGTGGTTCCCCACCTGTTGGCTAACCAAACCAGCCAATCGGACTTTCAGCCCCAGTTGATCGGCCTGAAACCCGAAACCCTGAACGTGGTGCGCCAGGGACTCAATGCGGTGGTGCGCCAGGGAACCGCCAAAGTGCTCAATGATCCCAGTCTGCCCCCCAGCGCTGGCAAAACGGGAACCGCCGAAGTGCCCAGCGGCCCCAATAACGCAATGTATGTGGGCTATGCCCCGGTGGATCAACCGCAAATTGCCCTGGCGGTGGCTGTGGAAAATGCTGGCTATGGGGGAGCTGTGGCGGCCCCGATCGCGAAGGAAGTGTTCAAGGCTTACTTTGGCCCAAAACCGCCCGCCGCTAATCCGCCCGCGAATCCGTAGCAGATTCACCAAGGAGCAGATTCGCAAAAATCCACGAAACTCCTGCCAAAAGCCTGCCCAAGACCCATCAAAACCACTCCAGCGAGCGGATCCTTCAAGGCCAACCTTCTGTAGTCCCTGGATCTCGGAACAGTTAAGGGCAGGTCAGTCTCAGCAGCTCAGCAACCATTTAGGGGCGATCGCACTAGCCGATCGCCCCTAAATTCATTGATTCGCATCCATTCATGAGGCTCATGAGGCTCAATTCAGGCAATTGCTCAAGATTTTGAGCCTGATGTCATCAAATCATCAGAATCCCAGGTTCAAAATTTCGAGCCTAATGTCATCAAATCATCAGAATCCCTAATCAGCCCTGCGCCCCAAGCCACAAAACAGCGTGCCATCAGGTCTTTGCGGAACCCGATCGCGCCAAATGCCCAAAACTGGTTTGGTCACCCTCAGAATTTCCGGTAAAGTATTGGGCGACGGCCGATTGGGCATGGGTGACAAACAGAAACCCTCATCAATGGGTCACTTAAGCGCCCGCCGCCCATCAGCAAACCCCCGATCGAATCCCCAAAAGCCTAATTTTTGGGATTTCAAGGGTTGCCTTGTTCCTGGTTTTGTTTTTCCCGTCCCGTTGCTTCTTCCCTGTGCGATCGCCCCGAGCCATTGACCCCGAGCCATTGACCCCGAGCCTATGCGTTGATGCTCAGAGCTAGACCAGTTGCCCCATGACCTGCACCTGTTGGTTCGATCGCTAACTGCTCTTGCGCTTGCTGATTGTTGTCCGCTTGGGATTTTTCCCCTTGCTCCCTCTTTCCATCGGCCGATCATCCTATGACGCTGCTACAACCGCTGTACGATCGCCTCAACACCGATGGCCGCACCATCGGGCGATCAAACCAAGGTTGGATTTTGATGGGTGTGGTTTCCCTGTTGATCTTTGGGGGACTGGCTCAGCGCCTAGTGCATCTCCAGCTCATGGAAGGTGAGGCCCTGCGGGCCCGGGCCGAGCGCAACCGCATTCAAACCATCCCCAAAATTCCTAGCCGGGGCAACCTGCTCGATCGCAACGGCAACCTGCTCGCGGGTAACCAGCTCACCCACTCCGTTTCCGTTTGGCGCACAGCGGTTAACCGGCCCAACTGGCCCCGACTGCGGAATGTTCTGGCCACCACCCTCAATATTTCAGAAGACGATCTCCAGGCCCGGGCCGATCATCTAGATTTTGAATCTCGCTTTCTGATTCCTGTTCAGCACAACGTGAAACCCGAAGAGGTCGTGCGGTTGCGGGAATATGGCGTGGATCTGCAAGGGGTGCAAATTGAACGGGAAACCAGTCGCTCCTATCCCTACGGTGAAACGGCCGCCCACGTCTTGGGCTACATCGGCGAAATCAGCAAGGAAGAACTGGAAGGCAACCGATTTCGGGCCCAAAAATCCGCCAAAGGCTATCGCTATGGCGACATTGTGGGCAAAATGGGCCTTGAAAAATCCCTGGAATTTACCCTGCGGGGCCAGCCCGGTAGCGGTCGGGTAGAAATTGACGGCAAGGGCAACCTGATCAACATTCTGGACGATCGCCCCGCTCGACCCGGTGAAGATATCCACCTCAGCTTAGACGTTGACTTGCAGCGGGCTTCGGAATCGGCCTTGGGGGGACGCAACGGGGCCGTGGTGGTCATGAACCCCAAAACCGGTGAAGTGTTGGCCCTCGCCAGCGAACCCCGATTTGACCCCAATATCTTCACCCGCAAGATTGACCAACGCACTTGGCAAGCCCTGCAAAAGCGCCGCCATCCCTTCGTGAACCGAGCTTTGCAGGCCTATCCCCCCGCCAGTACCTTCAAGGTGGTGACCACCGTGGCGGCGGTGGAGTCGGGCAAGCTCCCGCCGGATGCTGTTCTGCCCACCTATGCCTATTTGCCCGTGGATGGTACTCGGGTTTGGGATTGGAACAAATCCGGCTTTGGCCCCATGAGCTTCATCAGTGCCATGGCCATGAGCAGCAACACCTTCTTTGGGCAAGCGGGCCTGCGGGCGGGCGAAAAAAACCTGGTCACTTGGGCCCGGAAGTTGGGCTTTAGCTCACCAACGGGCATTGAACTGCGATTTGAGGAAGCCAGGGGACTGATTCCCAGTGATGAATGGAAGCGGAAAAATGACTTGGGACGTTGGCATCGGGTAGATACAGTCAATGCCTCGATCGGGCAAGGCTACGTGCAAGCGTCCCCCCTGCAAGTGGCGGTCATGTTTTCAGCCGTGGCCAATGGGGGCTATCGGGTGCAGCCCCGGTTGGTGCAGTCCACGCCGATTCAGCGGGAGTCTTTGGGTTTGAAACCCAGCACCTTGGAACTGTTGCGGAAATCCCTGCGCAGTGTGGTAACGGCGGGTACGGGCAAAGCCCTGAATGGCACGGTGTCGGTGGCAGGCAAGAGCGGCACGGCGGAAGATCCGCCCCGGGAAACCCATGCTTGGTTTGGGGCCTATGCGCCCTATGAAAAACCGGAGATCGTGGTGGTGGCGTTTTTGGAAAATGGTGGCGGTGGCGGCAAGGTGGCCGGCCCCGTTGCCCGATCGGTGATTGATGCCTATTTTGCTAAGGCTCGCCAACCCCAAAAGGGCAAATCCAACACCGCCCAAGCCTCAACGGCCAACCAGCCCACCGGCAACAATCGCCAATCTCAGGATTAGCCATTGGGAATCCAAGGCCGATCGGCTAAGAAACCGGTTGAGGCAGTCCCGCCCACGGGGTTGTGCCGTTCCCTTGGGCGCGGAAGCGATGTGAATTTGTGAATTAGCCCTAACTGATTAGCTCTAATTGATTAGCCCTAATTGATTAGTGTTAATTAATCAATAATGAATCAGTGCCCCAAAACTGGGTGAAACCCAACCCGACTACTCGTGAACCCAAACTCCAACCCGATCGCCCAAAAACCTGAATGGCTCCGCGTCAAGGCTCCTCAGTGGGAGCGCGTGGGCAATGTCAAAGATATTTTGCGGGACTTGGCCCTGAACACGGTCTGCGAAGAAGCCTCCTGCCCCAACATTGGCGAGTGCTTCAATGCCGGAACGGCCACGTTTTTAATCATGGGGCCCGCCTGCACCCGCGCTTGTCCCTATTGCGACATTGACTTTGAGAAGAAGCCCAAGGCCCTGGATCCCACGGAACCAACGCGGCTGGCGGAAGCGGTGCGCCGGATGCGGCTGAACCATGTGGTGATTACATCGGTGAATCGGGATGATTTGCCCGACGGCGGGGCGGATCAGTTTCGCCAATGCATTGCGGCCGTGCGATCGGCCTCGCCGGGAACCACGATCGAGGTGTTGATTCCGGATCTCTGCGGTAACTGGGCGGCGCTGGATATTATCCTGTCGGCGGGGCCGGAGGTGCTGAACCACAACACGGAAACGATCGCCCGTCTTTATCGCCGGGTGCGCCCCCAAGGGGACTATCAACGCACATTGGAACTATTGCAACGTGCCAAAACCCTTGCCCCTTGGCTGTATACCAAATCTGGAATCATGGTTGGGCTGGGGGAAACGGCGGCGGAAGTGGAACAAGCCATGGCCGACCTACGATCAGTGGATTGCGATATTTTGACCCTCGGGCAATATCTCCAGCCTTCGCCTAAGCATTTGCCGGTGCAGTCTTTTGTGACTCCGGAGCAGTTTGAAGCTTGGCGGGTGGCCGGGGAAGCCATGGGCTTTTTGCAGGTGGTTTCTTCGCCGCTGACCCGCAGTTCCTACCATGCGGAACAGGTGCGATCGCTGATGGAACGTTATCCCCGATCGCGCCCGCAGTCTGCTGAGGCGCTTTCCGTCGGCTAGGCAACGGTTAACGGATTCCTCAAATTGAATCCTCAAATTGAATCCTTAACTTGAATCCTTTCGCTCCAGAACCATGGCGCAGCTCATTGCCCATCGGGGCAGTTCCGCGATCGCTCCCGAAAATACCTTGGTGGCGATCGAACAGGCGATCGCTGACCGGGTTGATGCGATCGAGCTGGATGTGCAGGAGCTGGCGGACGGCACGTTGGCGGTGCTCCATGACACGAACTTGCGGCGGTTAGCCGGGGTCGATCGCCCCAGCCATCAACTGACTGCTGCGGACTTAGCCCAATTGGAGGTGGGATCCTGGTTTAGTCCCCGGTTTGCGGGAACCCAGATTCCGACCCTGGCGGTGGTGTTGGCCCAAGTGGGCGATCGGGTGGCCCTGAATTTGGAGCTGAAGTGTCATGGCCAGGAACGCCAACTACCGGAAGCCGTGGTGGCTTTGTTGAGGGCGTTTTCCCAAGCACAGGTCACGCTCACGTCTTTTAATTGGGCAATGCTGCAACGGGTGCGGGCGATCGCGCCTGAGTTGCCATTGGGCCCGATTGCGGCTGACCCGCTGGATTGGGCCGCGCTCGATCGGGAATTGGGGGCGGTGGCGGTGGTGTCGTTGCACCATGGCCAGCTCACCCCCGAAGTGGTGGCTCTGGCGCGATCGCGGCAGGCGGCCCTCTGGGTTTGGACAGTGGACGATCCCATCGAAATGGAGCGGGCCCTGAGCTTGGGGGTGGATGGCGTGATCACCAATGCTCCCGATCGGGCCCGGTTCGATCGGCTGGCTGCGGCGGCTCCTAGCCCGATCGGCTCGGACGGTCAATAGCTCACCAGCGCCCAACGGGAACCCCAGAATTTCAGGGCCCAACTGGCCCAATTACAGGCCAAATTCGCGCTTAATCTGGGCCACCCAAGTGGCAATTCGCTCATCGGTCAAGTCCGGTTGGTTATCTTCATCCAGCGCCAACCCCACGAACTGATCGCCCCGTTGGGCCTTGGATTCGCTGAAGTCATAGCCCGCGATCGGCCACATGCCCACGGTTTGGCCGCCCAGGCTGGCGATCTTTTCCTCAAGCAATCCCATCGCGTCTTGGAAATTGTCCGCGTAGCCCACCTGGTCGCCGGGGCCAAAATAGGCCACCTTTTTGCCCGCAAAGCTGATGTCGTCTAGCTCTCCGTAGAGGCCGTCCCAGTCGCTTTGGAGTTCGCCAATGTTCCAGGTAGGGCAGCCCACAATCAGGTAGTTGTAGGGCGCAAAGTCTTCGACGCTGGCATCCGCCACATCGTGCAAATCCACCACGGAATCGCCGCCCAGGGCCGCTTGAATTTTTTCAGCCAAGGATTCCGTGTTGCCCGTTTGCGTGCCGTAGAACAGTCCGATCGTTGCCATAGGTTCGATTCGTTGAAAGGTTGAGGTTGTTGAGGTCGGCCGGCCGAGTACCGATCTCGCTTCAGGGGCGATCGCCATGCACTGCTGGTTACTGGCGATTGACCCTCAAAAGCTTATCTAATGAAATTAACTCTCAATAAATAAGCAATAGCAGCATAGCAAGCTTTTCTTAATTGAGAAAGAGTTTTAATAAACTGAAAATGCCCACCCAACCAGAAAAAAGGGGATCGATCGCCACCCCCAGCGACGGAGCGGCCCCGAATCCCCCCAGTCCTCGTAATCAGCCCTCCATGACCGATTTCGATTTCTGTAAATGACTGACTTATGGATCAAAAACTCAAAAAACGGTTTGAACGATGCTGACCAATCAGGCTGGTCGCGAATCGCCTAGAGCGCTAATAGGCCTGCCCCCTGGGTTAACAACAGGAAGGCAAAGATTGCGCCGCCCATGCCGCCCACCAAGAACATGGCGCTGAACTGGCTCCAGCCGTCCGCCGTCCGCAGGTTTTCGGGCAGCACAGCCGCATTCGCGCTCACGGCCTTGGCCATGCCCCGGAACTGATCCAGGGAGCGATCGCCCCGGTTCGGGAAGGTCACGGCCCCGTAGAGCGACAGGCACAGGGACAAGATCAACAGCAGCCCCATGGTGGCAATCAGCCCCACCAGTTCCGCCGATTGGCTCGATCGCATCGGCCCCAGCTTGATGAACGGCCCCACCAGGAAGTAGCCGTGGGCCATGCCAATTTCCAGACCCCGCGACAGGGGCGACAGGTTCGGGCGATAGATCGGCAGGTATTGCACCAGGGCCAGGGTCACATCGGAGGCACTCACGGGCGTGTCCAACGTGCCCGCTTCCGGGGAGCCGCCACCGGGCCGAACAAAGCTATCGCTGCCGAACTTGAAGCCCACGGCCTCCGCCCGCACCCGCAGGGCGTGCCACAAATGCCCCGCCAAAAACAGGATTGCAAACACAAAGTGGAAGGTGGCCAGCCAGCCCCGAGCGGTTACCGTGCCGTCCTGGGTGACGATGCCCAGGGGCCCATAGAACACTTCGGGATAGGCAAAATCATTCACCGACACAAAGTAGGCCGCGAAGAAGCCCATATAGGCCAAGGCTCCCAGGCTGTAGGACAGGTAGGCTTCTCCCGTCCAATAGAACACCCGTTCCACCCAGAGCCAAGGACGGCTGAGGATGTGCCAGAGGCCGCCCGCGATGCAGAGACCGCCGACCCACACATGGCCGCCCACCAGGTCTTCGAGGTTGTCGATCGCCGCCATCCCTTGGCTGCCGTGGGATCCGACCAGATAGCCCCAAATCGTGCCGAACTCCAGGGTGGGGTGCTCAACCAAGCGCACGGAACCGATCGCCGGGTCATAGAGACCGCCCCAGGCCATGGCCTTGGCCACCAACAGGAAGGCCCCCGATCCCAACAGCAACAGGTGAATGCCAATAATCGTGGTCATTTTGTCCTTGTCGCGCCAGTCGTAGCCAAAGAAGCCACTGAAGTTGGCGCGATCGGTCGGCAGCACCTCGGGGCCCAGCACGGCGTGATAGATGCCGCCAGCTCCCAACACCGCCGCACTGACCAGGTGCAACATGCCCACCACCAAATAGGGATAGGGGTCGGCGATCGCCCCATCGGGCCCCAAACCAAAGCCCAGGGTGGCCAAGTGGGGCAACAGAATCAGCCCCTGAGTCCCCATCGGTTGGCTCGCATCGTAGCGAGACAGCTCAAACAGGGTCATGGCCCCCGCCCAGAGCACAATCAGCCCCGCATGGGCCACATGGGCCCCCAGCAGTTTGCCCGACAGGTTCACAAACCGACCGTTTCCGGCCCACCAGCCCAACTGTGGCATCGCGGGGGCCGCCGTCCGAGAGATTACAGCGCTCATGCAGCAGCCTCCTGGGTCGATTGGGTAGCAGAATCAGCGGTGTTAGGAGTAGCCGGGGTGGTTTGCCCAAAGCCAAACCGCACACCAGCCGCTTGCAGGGCGTGGAAAATATGCCCTTGCAGGAAAAAGAATCCGAGCCAGAAATGGGCATTGGCCAACCAAACGCGGGAGGTCAATGCGCCATCGGGGCTGAAGAAATAGGGCACGCGATCGAACCCGATTTGCAATGTGGGGCCAAAGAACGCTTCGGGGAAGGCGACGGCATTCACGGACACAAACAGGGTGGCCACAAAGGCCATCAGGGCCAGCGCCCCCAGGCTGTAGGACAAATAGGCCTCGCCCGACCAAATAAACAGGCGCTTCACGGCCGCGGACGGCTCCGAAACGATGTGCCAGAGGCCGCCACCGATCAGGATTGCGCCCAACCAAGCGTGGGCCCCGACGATCGTGGGTAGGTCATTGACGCTAGCCAGCCAGTAGCGACCGCCAGCCCCAAAGAAGTAGCCGAAGATTTGCCCCAAATCCCAGTTCAGGTCACTGACCAACTGGACACGGCCCACCGCCGGATCGTAAAGACCGCCAAAGGTGGTGGCCTTCAGCACCAGCAGCCAAGCGCCCAACCCGAGCAACACCAGGTGAATGCCCAGAATTTGGGTCATTTTGTTGGCATCATCCCAGCGGTAATTGAAAAAGCCGGTGTGATCGAGCCGCTCGGGCCCCTTGAGGGCATGGAACAAACCGCCCGCCCCCAGGAAGGCGGCGCTGATCAGATGAATCGCCCCGATCGCAAACCAATCATCGGTTTGGGCGATCGCCCCGTTATTGCCCAGGCCCCAACCCAACCGGGCCAGGTTCGGCAACAGAATCAAGCCTTGCTCATACAGCGGCCGACTCAGATCGCAGCGGGAGACCTCAAACAGGGTCATTGCCCCCGCCCAAAGCACGATCAGTCCCGCATGGGCCACATGGGCCCCCAACAATCGTCCCGACAGTTCCGTCAGGCGGGCATTCCCCGCCCACCAAGGAATCGCGATCGCCGTCTGTGGCGGCGTGGTGGTGACAGTCATAGGAAGTTCCCAACAACAGCTTGCAGCGTTTGCAGTTTTTGCAGGTATGCGCCATTCGGTGCAGATTCGAGTAACTCTCGAACCTTTATTGAAACTTTATAGCAATAAAGCCTGAATCAAGATTTGGAAAATGTCAAGAATAATTTTCAATAAGATTTGAACAAGTAAGTCCAACGGCTGGAGATCCAACGGCTAGAGATCCAACGGCTGACGATCGCCCCGTTTCGTCGCGCCGGTTTCAACCGATGCTCCGGGCAGCCTGAAGTAGGGGCGTACAGCCGCACGCCCAATCAAGAGTCAACGATGCGAACGGTTGAGCGAAAACCGTTGAGCGAAAACCGTTGGGTTAAAGCGGATGGTTACCGGCCTGCAATTGCTCAGAAATTGGGCGATCGCGCGAGATGACGCGGCCTTGGGCCTGGCGACCGAGCAGGCTGCCCGCCAACTCACTGCTGGGGGGTAACCACAACAACCAACGGCTGCGATCGGGCAATTGACTGACCCGATCGACCGCTGAAGTGAGCCACAGCACGGCCCGAGAAGGCGGTTCATGTTCAGCTAGCTCCCCGGCTTGGGTTCCGGCCAGGGTTTCCAACACCACCTGTCGCCCTCGCACCAACCCCGTGGCCGCCGTCCAAAGGAAGGGATCGAGGTAACAGCGGCTGGCATAGACATACATGGAGGCGGCCGCTTCCACGGCCTGCTCAAAGTCTTCGGGATCCCAGGCAATCGCACTATCGAGGGCCACAATCAAATCGGGCCCCGTGGCGGCGGTTTCCAATTCCCGCACCTGAAGCTCCCCAAACCGGGCACTGCTGCGCCAATGAATGAGCCGGGTGGAGTCGCCCCAACGGTAGGGCCGCAGGGAGCGGGTGAGGCCTTCGGTTCCCAAACGTAAGGCGCGATCGCCCGCTGCGTTTTGGGCATCCCCTTCGCCCATCCAATCCACGATCGGGCATTGGGCCAGGGGCCAAACTCGAGGGTAAACCACCAGTTTGGCTGGTGCGGTGATCGGCTGTTGTCGCCAAAACAGGCCGAAGGGCGCACCCGATCGCAAAGTGAGACTCGGCCAACGGTAGATGCCGCGCCGCTGGGCCCGAAATTGGGCTTGGATGGTGATGCTGCCTTGGGCGGGAATCAGGGCGATCGAGCCGCTGGCAACGGGCAGGGGGGCCGGTGGCCGATCGACCCATTGCAACAGGGAGCGGGCTGATCGGGCATGGTTGGCGATCCGGCATTCCACCACGGCCAAATCATCAACGCTGATCGGTGGAATGGGTGATCGGCTGGCGCTCAGGCCCCCGAGCGATCGCGCCGTCAGCACCGCCGCCACCAACATCAGCGCCAACAGCACCCCACTCATCACGTAGAGCCAACCGGCCATGGCGTTGGTGGCCGCCCCAAACAGAAACAGGGCGATCGCGCCCAGCAAAGCCCCCTGAAATGAAGGACTCACCAAACGGGTCTCCCAGCCCATCAGCCACATAACCCAGCGGTGGCGCACCGTTGCCAGCAGTTTGAACATGATTGAAAGGGGGATCAGGGCCTTGCGATCGCAGCTTGGACTCTGGAGATCACTTGCACTGTTGATTAACCCATCATAGGGCGATCGCCCCGAATCGCCAGAGCCGCCTATTGGCCGAGGGTCAGCTCTTCCTTCTTGCCCAAAATGCCTTGGGGCCGCCACATCATCAGCACCACCAAAATCAGCCCAATGACCATTAGCCGGAAAGCGCCCAAGCGGGCATCATCCAAGGGCAACAGGGCCGGCAACACAAACCGGGTGAGGGTGGTGTATCCCCAAAACAGGACAGAACCCAACAGCGTGCCCGCATTGTTGCCCGCGCCGCCCAAAACCACGATCGTCCAAGCTTGGAAGGTCATCAGCGGAATGAAGCCATCGGGGTTAATGAAAGTGAGATTCCAGGCATAGAAGGAACCAGCGACCCCCGCGATCGCGCCGCCCAACATCAGGGATTGCAGTTTGTACCAAAACACGTTTTTGCCCAAGGCCCGCGCGATTTCTTCGTCTTCGCGAATTGCCTTGAGCACCCGGCCCCAGGGCGATCGGCCCAGTTGTTCCAGTTGCCAATAGACCAGACCCAAAACGGCCACCACCAGCAACATCAAGCCGCCTTTGTAGTTGAAATCCCAAAGGGCGATCGCCCCACAGCCATAGAGCAGAAGCCCCAGTAGGGCCGAGATGCCACCCAACACCAGGCGACCCTTGGAGGGGGGCTGTTGGGTTGTGCCGGTGACTTGTCCTTGGGCGGCCTGTTGGCGCGATCGCAAAGCCTGCCGGAACCAACGCCACAGGGACCAACCCGCCGCCCCAAAGATGCCCGTCCAAAGGGCGATCGCCACCGGAGCCACCCAAGGCGCGTCCGGCACTTGGGCCAAGGGCAGCGGGTAGCCATAAACGCCCCTTGCGCCTCGGGTCAGCCACTCTTCATTCAAAGCCACCAGCCGCACCACCTCCGACACCCCGATCGTGACGATCGCCAAGTAATCTTCCCGCAGGCGCAGGGTGGAAATGCCCACCAACAGGCCCAGCAGAGCCGCCAACCCCGCCCCGATCGCCACCGCCAGCACAATCGGCCAACCCTGAAGCGACAGCAGAATGGTGGTGTAGGCCCCAATGGTCATGAAGGCCACATGGCCAAAATTAATTAAGCCCGTGAGACCCCATTGCAAATTCAGACCCAGACCAAAGAGGGCAAAGATGCCTGAAAAGATAATCAGTGAGGTGAGGTAAGCAATCATGGGGGCGCGATCGAGCCTCAGCGTAGGAATAGCCCAAATTTCACGCCCCATTGTAGGGCAGGGAGCTGATGGATCGATGGTTTAGGCATTGGTTGAGGCGCTGATTTAGGCGCTGGTTTCGCCTGGCGGGCCAAGGTTGGCTTAGGCGCTGCCCAAGGCCGCATTCACCACCTGAGGAAACAGACCCGAACACCACCAAACCCCCACGGCAGAACAGTAAGGCAAATGGCCCGCCGGGGCGCTGAGGCTGAAGTTACGGCTCTTTTGGCTGGTCCAACCCAGGCGATCGCCAAACCGACACCAAGCCTCCACGGGGCTGGCCGTTTGGCTGGTGACCTCTAGCCAAATGTCGTACTGAATGCGGAAGCCAAAGTGATTGTTGCTGTGGATGGTCCAGAGGCGATCGATCTCGGTTAAATCGCCCTTGGGAAATTGCTCAATGTCTTCCACCCGCAACCAACTGGCCCCCTCGCGGCCCACCACCTTCAGCATGATTCGAGTGGTTTCTCGATCGGCCTCCAGCCACTTTTGCGCTTCCAACAACTGGGACAGCCGCCCGTAGCGATCGACCGGGGCCGGAGTTGGCCCCGGCGAGGGCATCACAAACTGCAAAATGGTCACCTCTTCCTCCGTGGGCAGCCCGTGGGCCGGCGGCATGGGGGCAGAAGGGCGATGCTCTGGCAAGTGGAAAGGATTTTCGTTGCGATCGGGATTGGCCAAGGGCGGGTTGGGATTGACCGCCGAACTCGGATTGCCCGTGTCTTGCAGGGCGGCCGTGTCCAAGGGACCCAAATCAAACGGCAAGGGATCGGATCCCGACCCGATCGGATGGGATTGTGTCGGGGATCCTGCCTGGGGCGATCCTGTCTGTGGTGATCCCTTCTGTGGTGACCTTTGGGGCCCCGCACTCTGTTTCAGGGCTTGGATTTGTTGCTGGAGCTGACCCTGAAGCTGTTGCAGCGTTTCCAGCCATTCCGGCGAAAGGGTTTGGAGCAGCAGTTTTTGCGATTCTTGTAGTTGTGTTAGTTCCAAATACAGGTGCGATCGCTCCTGGCGGGCCCGTTTCAGTTGGCCTTCAATGTGGTTTAACTTGGCATCCAAATTTAATCGCTGCCAAAACTCCCGGGCCCAAGTGGTGCGCACCTGGTCGCGGGCCCGCAACAGGGCAATGGTCGCCCGATCGCTCCCCGTGCCCACCAGCGCCTCCGGTAACGGGGAATTATCCCAACCACAGGTTGGGCACAGCACTTCGGTGTCTGACAACTCGGTGGCACAGATAGGACAACGCACAGCAGCCATGGGTCAAAAGGGGGGTGAGGGCAGGGGGATGCTACTGCCGCCCCTATTCTACTCAGCCGGTTGGCACTGTCGGGAACTGCGCTCTCGGCCCAGACGCAGGGGGGCCGGTGTCTGATGCAATCGTTACCGTGATCGGGGGTGGGAGCTGGGCTACACTCAAGGCGCGATCGGGACGATAAAAAGACGATAAGAAGGAGTGTTTATGACCGGCACTGCGTCATTGTGGCAGCGTTACCAAGACTGGCTCTACTATCACGAGGGCTTGGGGCTGTATCTGGACGTGAGCCGGATGCGGTTCGATGATGCATTTGTGGCTCAGATGCAACCCAAGTTGGCGAAAGCGTTTGGGGACATGACCGCTCTGGAATCGGGGGCGATCGCCAATCCCGACGAACAACGGATGGTGGGTCACTATTGGCTGCGGCAACCGGACTTGGCCCCAACACCGGAATTGCGAGACGACATCATCAACACCCTTGACCGCCTCGAAACCTTCACGGCGGCCATCCACAACGGCCAGCTCACGGCCAACGGTCAGCCTTTTACGGATGTGTTGTCGATCGGGATTGGCGGTTCGGCCCTGGGGCCGCAGTTCGTGGCGGAGGCCTTGGCTCCCAATCAGCCGCCCTTGGCCATTCACTTTGTGGACAACACCGACCCCGACGGCATCGATCGGATCCTGTCCAAGAGCACGGGCGGCTCCCCCCTGCGCGATCGCTTGGCCACAACCTTGGTGTTGATCATCTCCAAGTCCGGCGGCACACCCGAAACCCGCAACGGCATGGTGGAAATTCAAGCGGAATTTGGCCAAGCCGGATTGCCCTATCACCGCAACTTTGTGGCCATTACCTGTGAGGGCAGCGCCTTGGATCAACGGGCGATCGCGGAAGGTTGGCTCGATCGATTCCCGATGTTTGATTGGGTCGGTGGCCGCACCTCGGAACTGTCGGCGGTGGGGCTGTTGCCAGCGGCGCTCCAAGGGATCCAAATTCGAGAAATGCTCGTGGGCGCGCAAATGATGGATCAGGCCACCCGAGACCGCAACCTAAAAACCAACCCTGCCGCCCTGTTGGCCCTTTGCTGGTATTCCGTGGGCCGAGGCAAAGGCGAAAAAGACATGGTGGTTTTACCTTACAAAGACCGGCTACTGCTTTTTTCGCGCTATCTCCAGCAGTTGGTGATGGAATCCTTGGGCAAGGAACGCGACCTGGATGGCAACTTGGTCTATCAGGGCATTGCCGTGTATGGCAACAAGGGCAGCACCGACCAACATGCCTATGTGCAGCAGTTGCGCGAAGGGGTTCCCAACTTTTTTGCCACCCTGATTGAAGTGCTGGAAGATGGCGGCTCGGGCGTGGTGGTGGAAGACGGGGCGATCGAGTCCGGCGATTACCTCAGTGGGCTATTGCAAGGCACGCGCCAAGCGCTCTACGACAACGATCGAGAGTCAATCACCATTACGGTTCCCCGCGTCAGCGAGCGCATTGTGGGGGCCCTAATTGCGCTCTACGAACGGGCCGTCAGCTTCTATGCCTCCCTGGTGAACATCAACGCCTATCACCAACCGGGCGTTGAGGCCGGCAAAAAAGCCGCCGCCAACATCTTGGCCCTGCAAAAGCGGCTGGTGTCGGTCTTGCAAGATGCGGGAGAACCCCTGTTGATTGCGGAGTTGGCAACGCAGGTGGGGGCGATCGAGCAGGTGGAAACGATCTATTGGATCCTGCGGCACTTGGCGGCCAATGGGCGCGGCCCGGTGCTGGTGGGTAATCCTGGACAACCGGCCAGCCTGAAGGTGTCTTGGAAATAGGTGTTTGGGAAATCTTGATCCATTGCTGAGTTTGCGGTTGCCGGAATTCAATCGCAATTCAACCATTTCCCGGTTTACATTAATGTCCAAAATTAATGTCCAAACCAATGTCCAACTAATACCCAAATAATGTCCAAAAGCGAGTCGGGGTAGATGCAAACCTACCCCGATTTTTTGGGCGATCGATTCCCAATTTGGCTTGATGCAACCATGCGCCCCGCTGCCCTATTCCGGTTCTCGCAGGCGATCGGGCCCCACCCACTCATCCCAATTTTCGTCGTAGTCGTCATAGCTAATGTGGTGCAGGCCATACCAAGCCTTTTTGATTGTTGCGGGATACCAATCGCCCGCCTCATCCTGCACCTCCACCGCCGCTCCCAGGTCATACATCACTGGTTCGTAGGGACGGATGCGATCGGGCGCGACCCACTCTTCTGACTGATCCACCACGTATTGCACTCGGTATTGCGGATCGCCGTCTGAATCGCTCACCTCCACAATTTTTGCCCGATACCAATCCTCCTCATATTCCACCTCCACCCGGCGGCCCAATTGGGGATCGAACTGATCGGTCACTCGTGACAGTTGCATTTGGGGATCAAAATCATGAGTTGTGAAAAACATTGATTTTTGGTCTTCAATGAATGCCACTTCCAATTCCGTGTAGCGGGCAAAATCATAGAGCGTAATCACCCGATCTTCATCCAAATCAACCGTGGGATCTCCTTGTAATCCCTTCAGCAAAGAAGCCGTAAAAGTCCAAGCGCCTGTTGAAGTGTTGTGGGCATAGGCAGAGGTCACACAGGCGTAAGCAATTTCGCTTTCCCGCCGTTTGGCTTCATCAATCAGTCCCCCAGAGAAGCAACAGTCCGCCATCAGCAAGGCATGGGAACCATTGAAGTTTTCTTCAATATCATCAAAGATGCTGGACACTTTCCAATAGGTTTCCGTATCTTCCGCATCGGCATCATAGTTGTAAAAATAATGTTCTCCCGATTCGGAATCCCAGCCGCCATGACCAGCAAAGTAGAGCATTAAGAGGGCATTTTCATCGGTGCTGGCCAAAAAATCCGGCAGTTTAGATTGAATGGCGGAGAGGGTGGCTTGACGATCCTGAAGATAAATAATTTGGGATGGGGGCACACCTTGGTTGCGGAAAAATTCCACTAACTGCGCGTCCGATCGATTGGGGACAGCATCAGGAAAAGGGGCGAAGGCTTCTGAGTCTTGCCACTCCAGCAAACCCACCGCAAAGATCCAAGTTGTTTCGGGATTCCATTCCATGGTCAAGGGCATTCTAGGAGGATGCTGTGGGGAGGATAAGGCTACGACTGGGTTCGATCGAACGGCTCTTGGCCGCCCTTGAACTTAGGACAATCGCGATCGGGCGGCGCAATTGAGGGGCAATTGGGGCGCGATCGAGCCATCCTCCGCACATCGGGCCCATCTTAATCCTGGCGTTTGGGATCTGACCACGGGCCCAGTTCGGTTTTGGGTTGCCAGAGGATGATCCCGGCCACCGAGCGATCGCCCTGGTTTTCAGGATTTGGCTCGCTTTCCATGTGATTTTTACTTGATCTCTACTTGATCCCTGCCTGGTTCTTGCTTGAACCCTGTGGCTAGCGGGCAAACCGTAACAAAGACTACAATTTAAACAGGAAGGTTGCTCCAACTACCTTCAAGGAACGACCCGAAGCATGGAAAGCCAATCGCTGTTTGTGGGTGCGCGCCAAAATCTCGATTTGGCCCTGAAGCATATCGCCATTTCGGAAGATGCGATCGAACATTTAAAGCATCCAAAAGCCAGTCTGCAAGTTTCAATTCCCGTGCGGATGGATGATGGATCGTTACAGGTTTTTCAGGGCTATCGAGTTCGCTATGACGATACGCGCGGCCCTGCCAAAGGCGGGGTTCGCTATCATCCTCAAGTGTCCTTGGATGAGGTCACATCCTTAGCATTTTGGATGACCTTTAAATGTGCAGTGTTGGATTTGCCCTTTGGCGGTGGCAAGGGTGGAATTACGGTTAATCCTAAGCAGCTTTCGCGCTTGGAGTTGGAGCGTTTAACGCGCGGCTATATTGATGCGATCGCGGATTTTATTGGGCCCGATGTGGATATTTTGGCCCCCGATGTTTACACCAACGCCACGATTATGGGTTGGATGATGGATCGCTACAACATCATTCAGCGCAAGTCCTGTCCGGCGGTGGTGACGGGCAAGCCGATCGCCCTGGGCGGCAGTGCAGGCCGAGAAACGGCCACGGCCATGGGAGCTTTTTTTGTGATGCAAACCATTTTGCCCAAGTTCGATCGCCCACCGGCCGAAACCACCGTTGCGATTCAAGGATTTGGCAATGCGGGCAGTTTTTTGGCGGAACAAATCTATCGTGCGGGCTACCGAGTGGTGGCGGTCAGCGATTCCAAAGGCGGAATCTATGCTCCGGCGGGGTTAGATATTCCTGCCATCCGCCAAAACAAGGAAGCGGGGCGCGGCATGGAGGCCCTTTACTGCCATGGCACGGTCTGCAACATGGCAGATCATCAATCGATTACCAATGAAGCGCTCTTGGAACTGCCCGTTGATGTGTTAATTCCGGCGGCGCTGGAAAATCAAATTACACCGGAAAACGCCGATCGAATTCAGGCCAAACTGATCTTTGAAGTAGCAAACGGGCCGATTACCTTTGAGGCCGATCGCATCCTGAATCAAAAGGGAATTTATGTCTTGCCGGACATTTTGACCAATGCAGGCGGCGTGACCGTTAGCTACTTTGAATGGGTGCAAAATCGGAGCGGTTTGTATTGGTCGGCGGCGGAGGTGGAACAGCGGTTGGCGGAACGGATGACCCGCGAAACGGAACGGATTTGGCAGCTCGCCCAATCGCTGGATTTGTCCCTGCGGACGGCGGCCTATGTCCATGCGCTCGATCGCCTGCGGGCAGCGATCGAGGTGAAGGGCACAAGGGACTATTACGCCCAAGCCAAAGCCTAAGTGCCAATTTCAGCCGAGTTCAACAGCCGGGTTCATTCCCGGTGGGCAGCGGTCACAACCCGATCGCGCCATTGGTTGCGGGTTTCCGTGAGTTCGATCGCCCAATGGATTGCTTCAATCATGCTGGCGGGGTCGGCGATCCCTTGGCCAGCAATGTCAAAGGCCGTGCCGTGGTCGGGGGAGGTGCGCACAAAGGGCAGGCCGATCGTGGTGTTGACGGCGCGATCGAAGGCCATCAGCTTCACGGGAATCAATCCTTGGTCGTGATAAAGCGCTAAGTAGGCATCGGGCAACCCGGCTGGAAGGGTGGGCCCAAACCAAGCTTGGCCCGCTGTCACCCACATGGTGTCTGGAGGAATGGGGCCGCGCAGGGTGGCGTTGGGGTAGCGATCGCGTGCTTGGGCTAACCAGGGAATCAGCCAATCGCGCTCCTCAGTGCCCAGTTGTCCCCCTTCGCCGCTGTGGGGATTCAGTCCGGCGATCGCGATGGTGGGATGCGTGATCCCCAAGTCTCGATCGAGCATGGCGACCAGCAAATCCAGCTTCCGATCGAGCAGTTCTGCCGTGAGCACCGCAGGAACCTGATGCAGGGGAATGTGAGTGGTGGCCAGGAGGGCACAAAGTTTCCAACCGGTTTGGGGCGATCGCCCCACAAAGGCCATCCCAAACCGATCGACCCCGGCCCGTTCGGCACAAACCTCCGTTTGTCCAGGGAAGGCGTGGCCCGCTGAATGCCAGGCGGCTTTGCTGATCGGCGCGGTGACCACTCCCGCAAACCGGCCGGCCGCCGTGGCCGCCAAGGCCGCATCGAGCCAAGTGAAGCTGGCGGCTCCGGCGGCCGCATTTTCAACCCCCCAATGAATCGATCGCTCCAACAGCGGGTCGATCGGAATATCCAGAATCCTCAATTTGGCCGGATCCGCGATCGGCTGGGAACTGCGCGGCTGAAGTTGCTCATAGGTGCGGCTGAGAATCGATCGGCTGCCCACCAGCACCGGCCGCAAAGCTGCCACCGTTGGATCCGCCAGCGCCTTCAGCACGACTTCCGGCCCAATGCCCGCCGGGTCGCCAATGGAAATAGCTAGTCTAATCATCTTGGGATCTGGAGCGTTGTTGTCGAGAGAGGGGGTGAACGATGGGGCGCGGCATTGCCAAGGGCCTCGGGTCGATCGCCTGGTTGAGTTCGGCCCTGGCCGCTTGGGCAAAAGACCGAAACGTCCAGCCCGCCGCCCGAAACACCGGCCGATGATCTAACCACACGGCTCCTAGGGTCAGGGTCAAAAACCAACGATGGGCCATATGGGTCAACTTTTGATGCAGGGGCGATCGACCCCGGCGCAATTGGGCCAGTAACTGACCTTGCATTTGCAAATGTTGGCTTTCGTCCCACTCAATTTGCCATGCAACCGCTTGGGTGATCGGGTGGTCTGTGGCCCCCTGCAATGCCCGGGCATACAACAACCCCATCACCTCCGCCGTTAACAACATTGCCAGCGCTAATTCCCAATTCATGCCCCCCCGCAGCCACCGAAAAGCCACGTCGGCCCAGTGGTGTCGCAGGCGGGGAAGCTGTTCGCGATCGAGCAGTCGCCCCAAGTCCGCCGCGTGGCGCTGTTCTTCCCGCACAAACCACTTGAACACATCCACCCAAACGGGATCCGCTCCTTGGGCAACCCAAGCCCGCACCGTTCGCATCAACCGATGGCCCTCGGAACTTTCCCCCAACTGGAAAATCGCGATCGATTGGCGAAACCGTTTTTGTTCTTGGGGGGTGAAGCCCCCAGTTTGCTGCCAATTAATCGGCAACAATTGGCTGTGATTCTGTTGGAAGTAAGCGAGCCAATCGGCGGCCGTGACGCGATCGGCTGTTGTCGATCGCGCCAACGAAATTGGGTGCAACATAGGATGTTTTTGCCCATGCTAGCGCACCCATTTTTCTATGGGGTTAATAATCGCCATTGGGTCGATCGCCCTTTGGTTAACCGAAAAGGTGCTGACTGTTGCTCAGTTGGGGAGTTTAGTCACCCATTGAGTCACCCAAATTAGCAATTTCGATCGGGTCGATCGCCTCCGCCGGTTCAAAGCCAAAAACCTTGGCATAGAAATAGAATTCTCCGTCCAGAGCGCGACGGATATTTTCTGCCTTGCGGAATCCGTGCTGCTCCCCTTCAAAGGGCACGTAGGCCACCGGAATTCCCTTTTCCTGAAGCGCATTCACCATCATTTCCGCTTGATTAGGCGGCACAATTTTATCTTCAAGTCCCTGGAAAAAGGCCACGGGGCAATTGAGCCGATCGATGTGATGAATGGGCGATCGATCAATGTAGATATCCTGGCGCTCCGGGTAGGGGCCAATCAGTCGATCGAGGTAGCGAGCCTCGAACTTATGGGTATCTCGGGCCAGGGCTTCCAAATCGCTCACGCCGTAGTAGCTGGCTCCGGCCTTGAACTGGTCGCGGAAAGCCAAAGCGGCCAGGGTGGTGTAGCCCCCGGCGCTGCCCCCGGCAATGGTCAAGCGATCGCCATCCACCAATCCCCGATCGACCAAATATTGCGCACCATTCACGCAATCATCCACATCCACCAGCCCCCATTGGCCATCCAACCGGCAATGGTAGGCGCGGCCATAGCCCGTGCTGCCGCCATAGTTCACATCCAACACCGCAAAGCCGCGACTCGTCCAATATTGAATCGACAAATTCAAACTACTGGAAGTTTGGGACGTGGGGCCGCCATGAATCTTGACTTTTAATGGTGGCTTTTCGCCTTCCGGTGCTTGGAAATCACGATTTTTCGGCAGATACAAGAGGGCATAGGCTTCCCGATCGCCCGTGGTGGGAAACGCGATCGATTGTGGTTCTGACAAATAGCCCGGATCGATTTTTAAGGTGCTGCTGGTTTTCAAAACCTCGATTGTTTCCGTTGCCAAATCCAGCCGGACAATCGCCCCTGACTTAACGGCTGAACCACCCCCAAAAATGACGAAATCCTGCGTCACAAAGGGATCAGAAATTGAAGTATAGGGCTGGTTAATGACCGTTAGTTTTTCATCGGCAAGGGCCAATTTCGCCAATTGCCACAGACCATTTTGGGTATAGGCACAAACAAGGGTTTCTGAGTCCACAAACCCATAGGTAGCCATCCCAAAAACCCACTGCGGCAAGCCAAATTCCGCCTCCATGGGGCAAAGATGCCGCGCCTTGCCATCGGATTCCTGGCGATATAAATTCCACCAACCGGAGCGATCGCTCACAAAATACAATTGGCCGTCGGGCGACCAACTGGGCTGAAACACGGATTCTTCGGCCCCGCCGGCCACGATCTGGGAATTTTGCAGGGAGCCATCATCGGCAATCGCCGCCACCCACAGAGTGGTGCTGTCCCAAGGCAAATTGGGATGGTTCCAAGTCAACCAAGCCAACTGCGACCCATCGGGACTGAGGGCCGGCGAGGCGTAAAAGTCCCAACCCGTTGCCAATAGGCTCACCTGTTGTGATCCATCCAGGGCGATCGCCACCAACTCGTTCACTGGCTCCCGATCAGGCTGGCTGTGATCTTCACGGATGCCAATCACCCGATCGCGCTGGGCATCCACCACAAAATCCGCATAGCGCCAGGGTTGTTCAGGCGTGAGGGCGATCGGCTCCTGGCCCGGCCGGGTGCGATACAGTCGCTGATCGGCAAAGTTCACAAAATAAATCCAGCCCCGATCGACCGTCCAAGCACCGCCACCATACTCATGCACCCGACTGCGAGCGTTCCAAGGAGCCGCAATCACATCTTGGGTTTGGCCCTCGGGCGATCGGGTCACGATTGCCACACGTCCGCCCTCAGCCGGCCGCGATTCACTCCAATACAACGTTTCGCCTTCCGCACGGCCGCCGCCCAGCCCGATCGTTCCCGCCACGATCGCTTCGGAAGTAATCGGCGATTTCCAAGTCCCGTAGGGCGCAATTTGAGGCATAGAACCCACTACAACCAACAGTTTCTAAACAATTTCTCATCATCATCCAGCCTTGATCCTGTCGCAAGCAAGGGGAACCGTGACACCTGTGGCGGAGAGTCTTCATCAGTGAAAGCGAATAATAGTGAATAATTATGAAGAATAATCTTAATTAGTTTCAGAGGTTTACCTAACCCTAAACCTGGGCTAGGTTGGAATTTATCCCTTTCTAGTTTTTGCCCTGGATAGCCGATGGATAGTGGACTGATTCTTTCCAATATTCTCAATCCTCCCATTTTGTTCTTTTTCTTGGGAATGTTGGCCGTTTTCTGTAAATCAGATTTGGAAATTCCTGCACCACTGCCCAAGCTATTTTCGCTCTATCTATTGGTGGCGATCGGGTTCAAAGGGGGCTATGAGCTACTAGAAAGCGGCATTACTCAGCAGGTGGCTGGCACGCTGCTTGCTTCGATTGTGATGGCTTCTTTGGTTCCAATTTACACATTTTTTATCCTAAGAATTCGCCTGGATCCACCCAATGCGGCTGCCATTGCGGCCACCTACGGTTCCATCAGCGCCGTGACTTTTATTACGGCTAGTTCTTTTCTGGATCAACTGCACATTAGCTATGGCGGCTACATGGTGGCAGCTTTGGCGCTAATGGAATCACCCGCCATTATCATCGGCCTAATTTTGGTGCGAATTTTTGATGCCAAGGATGATAAGGACGATCCCGATCATCCCTTTGCTTGGGGTGAAGTGCTGCGAGAAGCCTTTTTGAATAGCTCTGTGCTGCTGTTGGTGGGCAGCGTGATTATTGGAATGCTGAGCGGCCCCAGCGGTTGGCACAAACTAGAACCCTTTACGCAGGGCATCTTCTATGGTGTGCTGACGTTTTTCTTGATGGATATGGGCATCATTGCCGCCAAACGAATTCGAGATCTGAAAAAAACAGGACTATTTTTAATTGGCTTTTCGGTAATTGTGCCGCTGCTGAATGCGGTGTTGGGGATTGTGATTGCCAAGCTGCTGGGCATCGGTGAAGGCAATGGGCTACTGTTTGCGGTGCTTTGTGCCAGTGCTTCTTATATTGCGGTTCCGGCAGCAATGCGGATGACGGTTCCGGAAGCAAATCCGAGTTTATATGTTTCGATGGCGCTGGCTTTGACCTTCCCATTCAACATTATTGTGGGAATTCCGCTGTATTTAGAACTGGAAAAAATCCTGGGGCTGTAGGGGCGTTTTTGGGGTTCATGGATTGGCTTGTTGGCTAGTAGGTTGATATGCAATTAACAAAACGTGTGGAAATTATTGTTAGCTCTTTGGAGCTAGAGGAAATTTTGGAAATGCTGGATGGCCTGAAGTTTCCGGGTTATACGGTAATTCGCGATGCTTCGGGAAAGGGCGATCGGGGAGAATTTACCAATGATTTAGGCCGAGAATTTGGCAATTGCTATATTCTGACCACTTGCCAGGATGTGACCCAATTGGATCAGTTGGTGACGCTAATTCGCCCGATTTTGAAGCGGGTTGGGGGGCTTTGCTTGGTCAGTGATGCGGCTTTGGTCATTCACTAAATTCCGATGCAGCTAGATCCGCCAGATGGGGCCCGCCTCCCCGTTCGTCCAACTGGATTGAGTCAAATTTGCCCCATCTATTTTGATCTATCTATATAGACAACTGGATAGATAGACAACTGGATAGATAGACAACTGCCATAGGTAGATCGATCAAGGGCGCACTAGCAAAGTACCGGTGCATTGGAGTCCTTCCGGTTCGATCGACAGGCTGTTGATGGCCACGTCTTCGCCTAAGGGTAGGCGCACGGAGGATCCCTGGGCGATCGGCTCACCTGCCTGGTTCAGCCACTGGGGATTGCAGAGTTGCAAGGTTTGGGGATCAACCAATTCCAACCCCAGGCAGAGTTGCACCGGTTTCTGCTCGATCGCCCCTGACAAAATTAACTGCCCTCCGGCTAGGGTGGCTTGGGGTTGCTCGAAGGTGACGGGTCGCCCCCAAAGGGCCAACAGCGGAGCCAGAAAGTCCGCCAACGCCGGGGCCAGCAGGGGAGCCGCCAAAGAGGCTGCCAAGTCGGGGGCAAAAAGTTTTAATTCCGCACTGACAGGAATGGGTTGCAGTAGCCTGAGGGGTTTGCCGCGCAGCACTTGCCCCAAATTGACGGCAATGTTGGTGGCTTGCAGGTTGAGATGGCTGAGGTGCAAGCCCTGATAGATCACGGATTCGGCGTTGATCTGGGCTTGGGGCAGGCGGCCCGCGAGAATGTCTCGATCGCGCCCATCCAGCCGCACAGTGATTTCAGTGGCGGCTTCCACCTGGGATCGCAGCCAGAGTTTGACCGCTGGCGCAACTAGGGAGGTAATGAGGCGGCTGCCCTTGCTGGAGTTGCTCGGGGCGATCGACTCTTGATTTCCACTACCCATCAACCGAAAACCTCTTGATACACTGGACAGCAATTCTTGCAATTTGTAAACGGTGTGTCCGGCCCTATGTTCCTAGAAGAACTCAAACCCCTTGTTGAAGAAGGCCTCAAACAGCCCGTGAGCTTCTTGGGTGGACTGGCTTCCGGCCTGTTGCGCCTGGATCTGAATCAGGATCCAATTAAGAGCTGGTTGGAGCAACAGTTGGGGAGCGATCGCCCCAATGGCTCCACGGAGTCTGCACCCAGCAGCCCCAGCGGCGGCCCTCAGTCGATCTCGATCGAGTAACTGGATTCAAGTCAATGAATTTGAGTGAATGGGTTCAAGTCAGTGAATTTGAGTCAGCGAATTCCTGAACCCGTCGTCAACGTCTGAATCTGAGCGGCCAAAGCTCAAGGCTCAATGGGCGGGATCCCGCTGAGGGTTCCTGGGTTATTGGGGATCCTTATCCATCGGGGATCTTTATATAGATAGATAGAGATCCCCGGGGGATCGAGGCTGAGAGCCGGGCGGGAAGCAACGGGGCGATCGCCCACGGCCACCAAGGATCCGGACAATTGGGGGGAAAGGTCGTCAACAATTGGTAACGATCGCTAAGGGGCAATTTGCCCCCAAATCCAAGCCATTTACCCGCTGCCAACCCCTGACTTACCCTGGATTGCAAAATAAACTCCCAAGTTTACGCCAGTAGTACCCCTTTAGGGCGCTATCATGGTGATGTCCTTTCAGCTTCTTTTGTTTTGAGCGCGATCGCGATCAGGCACAATCTCAATAGACTTGGGGCCTAGCACCGCGTGGGAATTTAGTTTGTGGAACTGTGTCCCAGTCCGCCAACCCAAGTTCTCATGAGACAAATTGAACTGAAGACTTCACGCGCTTGTTTTACCGTTCCGGACTCAAATGACGATTTACGTTGGCAATCTTTCTTACGACGCTACCGAGCAGGATCTCCAAGAAGTTTTCTCGGAGTATGGCGTTGTTAAGCGTATCACCCTGCCGATCGACCGCGAAGTGAACCGAATTCGCGGTTTCGCCTTCATCGATCTTGAAAGCGACCAGGCCGAAGAGCACGCCATCAAAGAACTCGATGGAGCAGAATGGATGGGCCGCCAAATCCGTGCCAATAAGGCTCGTCCTAAGGAGCCTCGCTCCGGTGGTGGCGGTGGGCGCTCGTTTTTCCATAACGCGTTCTAAGTCTTCAGAGATGGAGCGCGGCGGAAAACAGTCTGCCTAATTCAGAATTGCCCGATCGGGGAACCAAGGTCTTGGTTCCGCTGAAATAGCAATACTCTTCTGGAAAAGGGGTCAGTCTACGAGACTTGGCCCCTTTCGTTTTTGGATCTTTCTGGGTTTTGAGCGATCGCTTAGAGGCTGAAAAGTTTGTTGAATGCTGGCCAGGACACCAACAAACGGGCGCAGCGGATCATCCATCGGTCAATTGCGACGGACTGCAAAGGACTACGACGAACTACGACGAACTAATGAAGTTTCTCTAAAAACGCCCCAGCTTTTCGGAAATCGGTTCCTACACTGAAGGCATGACCCCCGGGGCAATGTTTCGTTGTCGTTCCGTCGTCAGTCACGAGAGGTTCTGAGATGGCTGATGCTGCCAGTGTTGATTCCGCCAGTTATGTCGTGACCCAGGAGCGATCGCTCGATCGAGATTGCACCACGCTGGGTCGCCATGTGCTGCAACAACTGCAAAGTTTTGGCTCCGATGCCCAAGATCTCAGCGCCCTAATGAACCGAATTGCCTTGGCGGGCAAGCTCATCGCTCGCCACCTGAGCCGATCGGGTTTGATGGAAGATGCGCTGGGCTTCACGGGCAGCACCAACGTCCAAGGCGAGGCCGTCAAAAAGATGGATCTCTACGCCAACGATGTTTTTATCTCGGTGTTTAAGCAAAGTGGCTTGGTTTGTCGCTTGGCTTCCGAGGAAATGGAGCACCCCTATTACATTCCCGAAAATTGCCCGATCGGTCGCTATACCTTGCTTTATGACCCGATCGACGGTTCCTCCAACATTGATATTGACCTCAATGTGGGATCCATCTTCGCCATTCGCCAGCAGGAAGGCAACGACGAGACGGGTGAAGCCGCCGACCTGCTGCAATCGGGCCACAAGCAACTGGCCGCTGGCTACATTCTCTATGGCCCCAGCACCATGCTGGTTTACTCGATCGGGCGCGGAGTCCATGCCTTCACCCTCGATCCCAGCCTTGGCGAATTTATCCTCAGCCACGAAAACCTGAAAATTCCCCCCAGTGGCAAGCTCTACAGCGTCAATGAAGGCAATTTTGGCCAGTGGGAGCCAGCCACCCAAGCCTGTATTCAATATTTTCGAGAAGTGGGCGGCTATTCCTCCCGCTACAGCGGAGCCTTAGTGGCCGACCTGCACCGCATTCTGTTTCAAGGGGGCGTGTTTCTTTATCCAGGAACCCGCCAAAAACCTCAGGGCAAGCTGCGTTTGCTGTATGAGGCAGCTCCCCTCGCTTTTTTGATTGAGCAAGCGGGTGGCCAGGCCAGCGACGGCCAGAAACCGATCATGGATCTGATTCCCGATCGACTCCATGCCCGATCGCCCCTGATTATTGGCAGCCCCGAAGAAGTCAACCGAGTGGAATCTTTGCTACAGCGGGGATCGGGCTAACCCCTGACGATCGAGATCAGCAGCCCCTCAAAACCCCAACTGGGCGATCGACCCTCGGCCTTCCCTCCGCGGCCCGTGATCATCGATTTCCCTGCCCAACCCCCTTCCCCATTCAGCCTCGATCTTTCGCCTCGATCGCCCTTTTCAGATCCCACTTTCCCCAATGCTGACCTTCCAAGAAAATCCCCTGCGCGTTGGTCTTCAGCAAGAACGCATCCCCGAACCCCAAATCCTGATTATCTTTGGGGCCTCCGGTGACCTCACCCAGCGCAAACTGGTACCCGCCCTCTACCAAATGAAACTAGAGCGGCGGCTGCCCCCCGAACTCACCATCGTCGGAGTTGCCCGCCGGGAATGGAGCCACGACTTTTTCCGCGAGCACCTGCGCGAAGGCATCGAAGAATTTGGTGGCGGAACCCAAAGCGACGACCTTTGGGAAGACTTCGCCAAAGGCCTGTTCTATTGGCCCGCCAACATTGACGTACCCGAAGACTATCAAAAGCTCAAAACCTTCCTGGCAGAGCTGGACGAACTCCGAGGCACTCGGGGCAACCGAGTCTTTTACCTGTCCGTAGCACCCAAATTTTTTGGAGAAGCGATCCAGCAACTGGGGTCTGCCGGGATGCTTGCCGATCCCGACAAGCAACGCCTCGTGATCGAAAAGCCCTTTGGGCGCGACTTGGCCACCGCCCAACAGCTCAACCGCGTCGTGCAGGCCGTCTGTTCCGAAAAACAGGTCTATCGGATTGACCACTACCTCGGCAAAGAAACCGTTCAGAATTTGTTGGTGTTTCGGTTTGCCAACGCCATTTTTGAACCCCTCTGGAACCGGCAGTTTGTGGACTGTGTGCAAATCACCGTGGCGGAAACCGTGGGGCTGGAGGGACGCGCCGGATACTACGAAACTTCCGGGGCCCTGCGGGACATGGTGCAAAACCACCTGATGCAACTGTTTTGCCTCACGGCCATGGAGCCGCCCAACTCCCTTGATGCGGACAGCATTCGCAACGAAAAGGTGAAAGTGCTGCAAGCAACCCGGCTCGCAGACCTGCAAAATTTGGATCTCTGCGCCGTTCGGGGCCAATACAGTCGCGGTTGGATGCGTGGCAAGCCGGTTCCGGGCTACCGCGAAGAGGACGGGGCCAGCCCCACTTCCACCACGCCCACCTATGCGGCCCTCAAGCTGTGCATTGATAACTGGCGCTGGAAAGGTGTGCCCTTCTATCTACGCACGGGCAAACGGATGCCGAAAAAGGTGACCGAGGTGGCCATTCAATTCAAGGAAGTGCCCCTGTTGATGTTTCCGTCGGCGGCGCGCCAAACTAACCCGAATGTGTTGGCCATGCGGATTCAGCCGAATGAAGGGATCTCGATGCGTTTTGAAGTAAAAATGCCGGGCGCATCCCTGAAGACGCGATCGGTTGATATGGATTTCCGCTATGAAAGTGCCTTTGGCCAATCCCAAGGCGAGGCCTACGGTCGTTTGCTGATGGACTGTATGTTGGGCGATCAGTCCCTGTTTACGCGAGATGACGAAGTGGAGGCTTCTTGGCGGGCCCTCACGCCGGTTTTGGGGCTGTGGGATGCTCCTGCGCCGCCGGAAACGATTCCGCTCTATGAAGCGGGGACTTGGGAGCCGGTGGAGGCGGAGTTATTGCTGGAGCGTGACGGTCGGCACTGGCGACGACTCTAGGCAGAACGGGAGGTTATCGAAATCAGGTGTTGCAACTCGGCAATTCGGAAATCAGGCGTTGAACCGTAGGTCGTTCAGCGTGCTCAAGCAGATTCCTCAACCAGATCTTTCAATCAGATCCCTCAGCAGGCAAACCATGACCACAACGATTACACTCCAAACCCCCAAGGATATTTCGCTCGGGGAAATTGAGGCAGAGTTAAACAAGATTTGGCTGAGTCAGGGATCCGGTGATGCGGCGATCGCCACAAGAGCCGCCACGTTCTGCATGGTGGCTTATGAGCCGGAGGAGTTTCAGCAGTTGTTGGGTTCCCTGGGGTTTTATAAGGGGGCGATCGACGGGTTGCATGGCCCCGACACCCGTAATGCCATCAAGTTGGCCCAGTCGGCCTATGGGTTTCGGGCAACCGGGCGCGTGGATATGGACACCCTGCGGGCCTTGCGCGAAGACCACGTGAGCTTTGGGCAAACGCGCTCCCCCAATTTAGATTTGCGCGGGGCCACCGTCAGCGACGCGATCGCGGCGCAAAATCCTTCTCGGATCATTGCCCTTTGTCCCACCCTGGGGCCCGATGAAGGGGTAACTGCCCAAGTGTCCGCCTATTGCCCCGTGCAAAAGAGCAAGAGTCGGAATTTGGTTTGCTGCGAATACATCACCCTGCGCGGAACCAAGGAGGCCCTGGAGCGGGTTGCCGATTTGGTGGTGTCGTTGTTGATTCCTGATTTGCCGAAGTTTGCCTGGTGGAAGGCCACGCCCAATCCTGAACAGGGCCTGTTCCAAACGCTGGCGGAAACAGCCAATTGCCTGATTTTGGATTCGTCTTACTTCAGCGATCCCGAGGCGGAATTTTTGAAAATTCAGTCGCTGATTGATCAGGAAACCTACATTGCTGATTTGAATTGGCACCGGTTGTCCCTTTGGCAGGAGCTGACGGCGGCTTCGTTTGATCCCCCGGAGCGGCGGATGTGGCTGGGAGAGGTTGATCGAATCTCGATCGATTACGAAAAAGGCAGCGCGGCCCAAGCGTTGATGTTCCTCGGGTGGTTTGCGAGCCGCCTGGGGTGGGAGCCGATCGCCTATCGGGCCACGGGCGGCGACTATGACTTGGTATATGTGGATTTTGAACGCGGTGACGGGCGATCGATCCAAGCAGAGTTGGCCGCCATTCCCACGGCTGATGTGGGTGAAATTCCGGGGGATTTGATTGGGCTGCGTTTGGCTTCCACCAATCCCAATGCTGACTGTGCCACGATTCTTTGCTCAGAAATGACGGGCTGTATGCGGATGGAGGCGGGGGGCAGTGCCCAATCGGCCCGCACCGAGCAGGTGACGGCTTTGCCCGACCAAAAGGCAGAATTGCTGATGGCCCAACAGCTTCAGCGTTGGGGCCGGGAGGTGCTGTATGAAGAAAGCATGGCCGTCACCATCAAAATTCTGCAATTGCGGTAGCCCAGAAAAGACCGACTAACGATCGACCAACGATCGACCAATCATCGATTCACGGTCGCCTAGCGGTGGCCTAACAGTCGCCGGTTTGTTCGCAAGCGCCGATGCTGACCCAGTTGCTGGAACCATCGGCCCAAAATTCTTTTTTCCAAATGGGGGCGTTGTGCTTCAGTTGGTCGATCGCGTAGCGGCAGGCCTCGAAAGCTTCCGATCGATGGGGAGACCCGATCGCCACCAGCACGCTGATTTCGCCAATTTTTAGCTTGCCGATCCGATGGTGAATCACCACCCGATTCACCACGGGCCAGCGTTGGCGAATCTGGGCGGCAATTTGCTGAAAGATGACGATCGCCATGGGTTCGTAGGCTTGATAATCCAGAGCCACCACGGGTTTGCCGTCTGTTTCTTGGCGCACAGTGCCATTCATCACCACGATCGCGCCGTTGGCTGGGTCATCGGCCAAGCGATATACCGCGTCCAGCGAAAGGGGCGCAAAGGTAATGGCGAAGGAGTCGCGTGAGTCGGCCAGGGGCGCGGCTTTGGCAAGGGGAGACGACACGGACAACATGGCTCTGATCAGGCTCGATCGGGAACGGCGACTCCTGCTATCCTAACGCCTGGCCTTGGACGATCGACACCAATGGCGAGATGGAATCCTAGAACAGATCCATCAGCCGTTCTTAGCTTGCGGTTATCCTGAGCTTGAAGTCAGCCTTAAACTGGCTTAACCGGCGCTTGAGCTGGCCGCGTCCTCGAAGCGATCGATGATCCCGCCGCCGAGCAATACTTCACCCCGATACCAAACGGCCGCTTGACCCGGCGTGACGCTGAATTGTGGCTCATCAAACACCAGCTTCACCCGATCGCCCCCCTCTAAGGGCACGATCGTGACCGGCACGGCGGGCGATCGATAGCGAATTTGCACCTCCGCGTGAATCGGGGTGCGGGGCGGGGCGATCGACACCCAATTCACACGGCTGACCGTGCAACTGGGGCGGGTGGCTCGATCGCGCGTGGCCACCACCACTCGATTTCGCACCGCATCCAGCGCCACCACGTAAAGCGGTTCCGGCGCTGAAATGCCAATGCCCTTGCGCTGCCCGATCGTGTAGTGATGAATGCCTTCGTGTTGGCCCAACACCTTGCCATCGAGATCCACAATCTCACCCGCCTTGGGGGTGATGTACTTGTCGAGGAAGGCCTGCATGGAACCATGGGCCTCAATCAGGCACAGGTCTTGGCTTTCGGGCTTGTCGGCCACATGCAGCCCAAACTTGCGAGCAAACTCCCGGGTTTGGGCCTTGTCATATTCCCCCAGGGGAAAGAGCACCGCGCCCAACACGTCCTGATCCAGGTCGTAGAGGAAATAGGATTGATCCTTGTTGCGATCGAGCGCCCGCAGCAATTGATAACGCCCTTGATCCGGGTCGTAGTCCGTGCGGGCATAGTGACCGGTGGCAATGCGATCGGCTCCCAACTCCTCGCGGGCATAGCGCAACATGGGGCCAAACTTCACCGCCTTGTTGCATTGGGAACAGGGGAGCGGTGTGGTGCCGCTTTGGTAGCCATCCACCAAATAATCGATGATGTAGCTTTCAAAGGTGTCGCGAATATCCACCACATGGTGGGTAATGCCCAATTTTTCGCAGAGTTGGGCCGCGTCCACCATGCCTTCCGAGCAGCATTGGCCCTTGCCGCGCATCAACCAAAGGGTGACACCCAGGACTTCAAACCCCTGCTCTTTCAGCAACACGGCCGTGGTTGAACTATCGACTCCACCGGACAAACCGACGGCGACTTTGGAATGGAGGGTGGCGTTGCTCATGGCGCGACGAAAGCTGACCCAAGGGGTGTTTTCAACGGGGCGTTTCCTATGATATGGGCGATCGCGGATCTTGCGGATCCAGACCGACTCCAAAAAAATGGCGAATTCCGGACGAATTTTCCTGGCCGTAGCGGTCTGGTTGCCTGGCAATTGCTGGCGTTAGGGGGCAACTTCCACGCCCGATCGGGCCCGATAAACCGCCTGTACGTTGTACCAGTTGAGGAAAACCCGAGCCACTTCCAGGGCCAGTTGCGGCCGACCCCGATCGATCAACCACTGCAACAGGGGGCGAAGCGTGCGCTCGTTTAAGCGGCCGCCCAAGGACAGCAACCCCCACAGGGCCACATGCAGCCAGGTCATTTGAATCATCAAGCGCACATTCCAGGTGGGATGCTTGCGATAAAACTCAATGCCCATTCGGCCCCGTTCCATTTCCCGCCGAATCAGGCCCGGAATCTCATCGAGGCTGAAGGGAGGATGCCAGTGATAGCCCACGGCTTCCGGACAGGGAATGAGGCGCACGCCCAAGGCCTTGAGCCGCACCCCCAATTCCAAATCTTCCCAGCCATAGAGGGTAAAGCGCTCATCAAAGGCCCCCGCGCGATCGAGCCAATGCTTCGCGATCGCCACATTTCCCGTTGCAAAAAAGGCACGGGAAAGATCCGTGATCTTGAAGGGTTCAGCGGTGGGATCATCAAAATTGCAAGTATTCACCACCCGCCCGTAGGTGAAATAGGCATCACCACCCGATCGAGTCTGAGCCGCCGCCAGCGCTTGGGCATGGCACTGCAAAAAATCCTCCAGCACCACCAAATCGCTGTCAATGAAGACGATTGTGTCTCCCTTGGCCGCCCGCAAGCCCCGGTTCCGGGCCGCAGCGGGCCCGCCATGATCCTGCTCAATTAAGCGCACATGGGGCAGGCGATCGCGCGACTCCGACAGCCAAGCCACCGTGCCATCCGTCGAGCCATCATCCACCACCACGATTTCATAGCCCGCGATCAGGTCGGGGCCATGCCACCGCTGATGCTCCATGGCCAACAGGCACTTTTGGAGGATGGGCAAGCGGTTATAAGTTGGAATGATGACACTAATAAACACAAGTGGGGGCAAGACCGGGATCTATGGTTGATTGCTTTCTAGGATTGATTGTAGAAGGGGGGCTTGGAAAGGGGGTGCTTAAGGAGGGGGAAATTCTGGAAGAGAAGGCTGGGGTTCAACGATTGCCCAAGGATTCCATCATCCGCCACCAACGCCCCAAGGGCCAGGACACCACCGGCGACCACAAACTGCTGAGAATCGCAGAACAAAGCGTGACCTTTTGATGCAGCGCCCACACATCGCCCGCGTCGCGACCGTAGAGATAGGCAAATTGGGCCGCCATCGTGGTTTCCGAAACCGCCACCAAAACAAAGGTGGTTAGGGGAATCATCACCCAGGCTGTCGTGTTGGCCCGTTGGTGGATGCGGGCCGTCAGCAGGGCCACCAGGGCCAACCCCCAAACATGGCTGGGCCAAAACTCCGTCATCCCATCCTGAAGCAGGCCCGCCACCACGCCGCCGAAGATGGCCACCCACCAGGGGCGACCCACACTCCAGCTCACGACCCAAATGAGGGGCCAGTCAACGCCTACCCCCAGTAGTTCCAGTCCGGGTAGCCGCAGCGGCGTAAGGGCAGCGCAAAGTAACAAGGAGCCGGCCGAAACGGCAACGTTAATCGCCACCTGCACCAGCACAGGGTAGCGATCGAGAATATCGCGTAGTTGGGGTTTTTGCTTGATTCCGTTCAAGGCCTAGACGGCAACCATGCCGATCGAATCAATGGTGGGCTAATTAAGGGTGGGTTAGTTGGCCGATGCGCGGGGCGTTGCGGGCGGCTTGGGTGCTGGGTTGGTTCCGGAATTGGGGTTAGGCTTGGGGTTCCCCGATCCGCTGGGCGTTGCGGGGGCGGGTTCCTGGAACTGCTGAAAGAGTTCTGGGTTATGGGGCAAGACAGTCACCCATTCCAACGTGCTCAGGGGAGCGGATAGTTCCACCACGGCTTCCGGGGCGAGGGATTTCTTGGTGTCGATCGCGACGATGCGCCCGATCGGCAAGCCCGCTGGGAAGAATTGACTGTAGGCAGAGGTGACGATCGCGTCGCCTGGTTTCACATCGGGCAACTTGTCAAAAAATTCCACCGTTGCCGTGCGATCGCTCTTGCCCCGGAGATAACCCATATAGCGCGATCGGGTCACCGAGATGCCAATGCGGCTGCCGGGATCGCTAACCAACAGCACCCGGCTGGTGTGGGGAGTCACGGCCGTGACACGGCCCACCACGCCCCCGGGAGCCATGACGATCGCCCCCTGTTGAATGCCATCGGCTGTGCCGCGGCCCAAGGTAATTTGTTGCCACCAGCGATCGGCACTGCGGCCAATGACCGGCGATGCAATGCCCTCCACGGGCAGGGTTTTACGGTAATTCAGCAGGGTTTGCAACTGAGCATTGCGGCTCTCCACCTCCTCAAGCCGCTGCTGAAGTTCACGGACTCGGGCATCCGCGAGGTCACTTTGAGAAGGTGCTCCCAGGTGCAGGGGCAACGTCAAGGCCCGGTAGGCTTCCACCAAAAAACCGGCCCGGCTCTGTCGCACACCAAGGGCTAAGCCCAGTGCAGCGACGGCTAGGACTGCCTTTAGCCAATTGCGCCCCCACCATCGTCGAACGTCATACACGACCAGCGCTCCGTTCTAGAAATTGAGTGGCTTGCTTGCCCACGAAAGTTGCTGATTAATCCTGAAATTAAGGGGTTTGTTGGCGGGTTGGCTCCAGGATCTGCGGTGATGCATTCCGGGCTACTTCCGTCTAACCAAGATGGGCGACCCGTGATTGGCCATGACGAACGGTGGTTGGTAAGGGCCAATCGATACCGGTTAAGGAAACGGTGAATTGGGGTCAGCCAAGATCAGTGCAGTGCAGGCTGAGCAATGCAAGCTGAACGACAGAAGCTGAACAGTACAGGCTCAGGCTGAATGCAAACCGAACTTAAACAATGCAACGCAGAGGCAAGCTATGCAACGCAGGCTTGAACTGCACCTCCACCTTAGCGGAGGTCAGGTGTTTCAGTCGGTCTTAGAGATTACGCGAGCTGCCACTAAAGACCCGCTCTAATTGTTTGAAGTTTTCGAGAACGCGACCGGTTCCCAACACCACACAGCTCAGCGGATCGGGAGCCACGTGAACCACGATGCCCGTTTCATGGCTGATCAGGGTGTCTAGGCCCTTGAGCAATGCGCCGCCGCCCGCCAGCATAATTCCCCGATCGATGATGTCTGAGGCCAATTCCGGCGGGGTTCGTTCCAAAGTCCGCTTCACGGCTTCCACAATCACCGACAGCGGCTCCGACATGCTTTCGCGCACTTCGCCCTGTTTAACGGCAACGGTGCAAGGCAAACCGGACAGGAGGTGCAGTCCGCGCACTTCCAACACCACGTCATCTTCGTTGCTGGGGTAGGCAGAGCCAATTTGGATTTTGACTTCTTCCGCTGTCCGTTCCCCAATGACGAGGTTGTGGACTTTTTTCATGTATTGGGTGATGGATTCGCTGAGTTCATCGCCCGCCACGCGCACGGATTCGCTCAACACCGTCCCCTGCAAGCTGAGAACGGCAACTTCGGTTGTGCCGCCGCCGATGTCTACGATCATGTTACCGGTGGGTTCTGCCACGGGCAGACCGGCCCCGATCGCCGCTGCGACCGGTTCATCAATCAAGTAAACGTCTCTGGCTCCGGCTTGGTGTGCCGCTTCCATGACGGCTCGCCGCTCCACGCCGGTCACGCCGCTCGGAATTCCGATCACGATCCGGGGTGGCACCAGGGCTTTGCCTTCGTTGACGCGCCGAATGAAGTGCTTCAGCATCAACTCCGCTGTGTCGAAGTCGGCAATTACCCCGTCACGCAGGGGCCGCAGGGCCATGACGTTGCCGGGCGTTCGACCCAACATCTTTTTGGCATCTTCGCCAACCGCTAGGGGGACTCGCTTGTCTTGATCGATCGCCACGACGGACGGCTCTTGGAGCACGATGCCCTTGCCGGACACATACACCAAGGTATTGGCCGTCCCGAGGTCGATGCCCATATCCCGAGACAAGGAGAAGCCATTAAAAAGACCCACGTTTTAAGCCCCCACAAGGTCAGGAACTGAAGTTGCTTCGCCAAAAATGACTGTACCGGTGACAGTCGAGCTGGATTCTATTACGTTTTGTACCAGCCGTCTATCCCTGAGTTGGGCGATCGCCCGGGCCGTTGAAACCCTCCTCTCAGTTGCAGGCAGGCTATTTAAAAGAAGCGATGGCATGGTGTGTGGCGATCAGTGGCGATCCGGTAAGTTATGCGCTGGATTCTCTGGATCTTTCCAAGGAGTATGGGGGCGAATCCTGATGGATTTGCAACCAGCTTTCCTGAAGATTTGGGCCTGAGATTTCGGCTGGCCTAGGGATTTGGGAGGAGATTTTGGCCGGGAATCCCTAGGTTTACAAGGAATGGGAAAACAAACGAATTGACAGGGCGTTGGAGAAAAACCGGCTCAGGCAGAGATTGGAATGGGATGAGGAGATAGCTGCCGAATCTGGACTGGTCTTGCCACCAGTCTAGCGTTGATTAGTCCTCAGTCTCGAAACGGGGGGCGATGCAAGCATCCGGCAGCAGCAACATGGCATCTCCAAAGGAGTAGAACCGGTAGCGATCGGGGTAGGGATCCGCTGGCGCATCCAAGGCAGCCTGATATAGCTCCAAGAGACGGGCCCGCCCCACAAAAGCCCCCACCAGCATCATCAAGCTCGATCGGGGTAAGTGGAAATTGGTGATCAGACCGTCCACAACCCGCCATTGATAGCCGGGATAAATAAACAGATCTGTTTTGCCGCAAAACGCTTCCACTTGGCCATGGCGTGCGGCGGACTCCAGGGTTCGCACCGCCGTTGTGCCCACCGCAAATACCCGACCGCCATTGGCCCGAGTCGTCCGAATTTTTTCGGCCACCTCCTCGGACAGCAGGGCCCATTCCTCATGCATTTTGTGGGCGGTGATATCTGGGCTGGCCACGGGCCGAAACGTTCCCACGCCCACATGCAGCGTCACGAAAGCCCGCCCCACACCAGCGGCACTCAGGCGATCGAGTAATTCTGGGGTGAAGTGCAAGCCGGCCGTGGGAGCCGCCGCCGAACCGGGATCGCGGGCATAAACCGTTTGGTAGCGATCGGGCGGGGCCGCCGAATCGGTAATGTAGGGCGGCAGCGGCATTTCGCCCCAAGCATCCAGAATTTCCAGCAGAGAGTTGACCCCTGGCGGCAACTGAAACCGTAGCAGGCGGCCCCCCGTGTTCCGGTCAACGGCCACCACTTCAGCCGATAGTTTGGCGACTGTCGGAGTTGCTGTCGGAACTGCTGTCGGATTCGCCTGTGCCATGCCGGGCGGTGGGTCAAATTCAATTTGGGTTCCCACCAGCAGTCGCTTGCCAGGCCGCACCAGGGCCAGCCAGCTATCGGGCGATCGCGCTTCCAGCAACAACACTTCCACCGCCGCTCCGCTGGCCTTGTGGCCATGGAGCCGAGCTGGAATCACGGAAGAATCATTCATCACCAACAGATCGCCGGGTCTTAAGAATTCCAGCAAATCGCGAAACTGTCGGTGAACAATCTCGTGGGGCGAGGTGGCCACCAGCAATCGCGATCGATCGCGGGGTTCTCGCGGATTTTGGGCAATTCGATCATTGGGTAGCTCGTAGTGATAGCCGTCCAGCGATCGATCGGGGTCGTTGATGTATCCCATAAAAAGGGAATAGTCACGTTTTGTAAGAATCGCTTAAGATTTTAAGTCAAGAAACGTAAATCTTGAGAGAATATTAAATGTATCGATCGCTTGGAAATCCAAGCTCGGGCCATGGAATACCTCTACCGCTTCGCCAACGCCAGTCTAACGCTCCGAGCGATCGAGCATGTCAGCACCTCCTGGCGCTCCTCTCTGCAATTTGTCACCGTTCTCCATCAGATTGATGGATGGATTTTGCGTCTCAAGTTGTTTTCGCCGCTCATTTCCAAAGCTCATCTCGATTTGCAAGCCTTTTTGCAAGAATTAGGCTCGCCTTACTTGCCCTCGCCGCAGCTCAAAGTTGTGCTCTGGAGCCTTGAATTGGGTCAATCTCCTATTTCCGTCATGGAACGTCATCAGGTAGCCGTCATTTCCCACGGTCGTCCGGACAAGGAAGAAATAGAGGAATTCTGCAAGCAATTTATTGCTGGTTTGGGTTACTGCCCCGCAACCCTTGCTTGATGAAGAGGCTATTGTCTTTTCTATCAGGGCCAAAGCGGCTGATGTTTCTTAAAGCTCAAACCTGAAGGACAGCCACTTTGCTCCCTGATTTTTAGGTTCAGGAATTGTGGTCTCTGCTCTCCGAATGACTGCTAAGAATCAGGAAAGTTGGGACAAATCCCGAAAACCCCAAAGAGATTGATCAATCAATAAATAATGGGGATGAATAATTATCATGGGCGATCGCAACGATCCCCAACCATGATAACGACCTCACCCCCTGCCCATAGCCACCTGAAAGATCAGCGCTTAATTCTGAACAATACCTTGACTGAGATTCATCCTCGAAGTCATTTGCTAAATAATAAAACAACTTAATTATTGCCTTGATTGTTTTTGAAATTGACCGATTTGATCGGGTTTCTGCTTAAAATCTGACCATAAAAACTCATGAGAACAAATCGATAAAAATCAAATCAAATCAAAATTAAAATAATTGAATTTGAATAATACAAATTCAATTAAAACTCAAGCAAAAAACACGAAAACGCACCTGAAAATCTTTGATAAATATCTGGAATACCTAAAAGATCAATTTTGACCCGAAACAAAATTTACTTGATCGCGATTTGCACCAATAGGGGCTAATTGCCCGAGAATTCCCGGTTCTGCGCGGTTCCAGACAAGACAGACCATTAGACTAGAGAAGCAAGCCTTACGGATTGGGCGTTGGAGCGATCGCCCTGTGTGATTGTCCATTGTAATTGTGCATTGCGGTCACCCATGGGCCGCGATCGCTCCGAAATTGGTCGCCCGATCGAGTCTTCTGCAACCGCCACCCAACTCGATTTGATTGCGATCCATGCAAAGCCTTGAAACGAAAACCTCATCAAAACCAGTGCCCTATAGTCTCGCGGACTGGCAGCGGGGCTATGAATCTCAACCCCAAGAGTTTGAGACCTGGATTGATGACATTGAAGGGGAAATTCCCAGCAACCTGACCGGCACGCTGTTTCGCAATGGCCCCGGCCTGCTGGATGTGGCCGGCGAGCCGATCGGACATCCCTTTGATGGGGATGGGATGATTTGCCAAATTACCTTCCACAATGGTCGGGCCCATTTTCGCAATCGGTTTGTGCGCACCGAAGGCTATTTGGCCGAACAGGCAGCCGGCAAAATTCTCTATCGCGGCGTGTTTGGTACGCAAAAGGCCGGCGGTTGGCTGGCGAATTTGTTGGATCTGAAGATTAAAAATATTGCCAATACCCATGTGATGTATTGGGCCGATCGACTCTGGGCCTTGTGGGAAGCGGCAGAACCCCACCGTTTGGATCCGAAAACCCTGGAGACGATCGGGCTGGATTCGATCGATGGACTGCTGAAGCCCGGCGATGCCTTTGCCGCCCATGCCCGCATTGATCCTGGCACGGTTCCCGGCGCGGCCGAAACAGCCACCGGAGCCAACCGCTGGGCCATGAGTCCCAACTCGGCGGGCGATCGGCGCTTCGTGAACTTTGCCGTGAAGCCCGGCCTTTCCACCAACATCACGATCTATGAATTAGACGAAGCGGGAAAACTCGCCAGCCGCCAAACCCGTAGCGTGCCGGGATTTGCCTTTTTGCATGATTTTGCCATCACTCCCCATTGGTGCATCTTTTTCCAAAATCCCGTCAAATTTAATCCGCTGCCTTTCATGCTGGGATTCAAAGGGGCGGGGCAATGCCTGGAATTTGACCCCAAACAACCCACTCGGGCCCTGCTGATTCCTCGGGATCCGAGCCAAGCGGTGCGCGTGCTGGATGTGCCGCCTTGCTTTGTGTTTCACCACGGCAACGCCTTTGAAAGCCCCGATGGTCAACAAATCACGATCGATTCCGTTTGCTATGACTCGTTCCCAACCCTGGAACCGGGCGCAGACTTCCGATCGGTTGATTTTGGCAGCCTGCCGGAAGGACAGCTTTGGCGATTTGAAATGGACTTGACCACCGATCGGGTGCGATCGCACTGCATCGAAAGTCGCTGCTGTGAATTTCCCAGCTTGCACCCCAATGCCGTGGGCCATGAACATCGCTACCTATATATCGGGGCAGCCCGATCGCCCCAAGGCAACGCGCCCCTGCAAGCGGTGTTGAAATTGGATTTGCAAACGGGCGATCGGGCCCTGTTTGACCTGGGCGCGCGGGTTTTTGGCGGTGAACCTCTGTTCGTTCCCAATCCCCAAGCCACCCAAGAGGACGATGGTTGGGTGTTGCTGCTGGCCTACAATGCCGAGCGCCACGCCTCCGATCTGATCATCCTGGCCGCTCAGGATCTGTCCCTGGTGGCTCGGTTGAAACTCAAGCACCATGTTCCTTATGGTCTGCATGGCAGCTTTGTGCCCCAGGTGTTTGGCATCGCAGACTAGAAATTGCAGAGCTAGAGATCGCAAATCTAGAAATTGCAGAGCTAGAAATTGCAGATTAGAACCGGAAAAACCCGATCGACTGGGCTGAACCATTTGAGCTGGGTGATTTGAGCTGGGTGATTGCCCAGCCAAGACCCAGCCCGGTGAACGGTTTCAACCCATCGGCCAAGACCAACCAGCAAACTTGTCCCTGCACGGGATGCACAGATTTTGCGATACCCTAGAGGGCGGCTGTTTTGCTCGCCAGAAGTTGTTTTAATCGGCTGGCCGGTGGCGTGCGATCGCCCCAGTCTGTCGCCAACAACCGTGCAATCGCCAAGAACCGAGAGAAGCACCAAGAGAAAGCACTGCAATCATGGCTTACCAACTTCCTGCCCTGCCCTACGATTACACGGCGCTGGAACCCTACATCAGCAAGAACACCCTGGAGTTCCACCACGACAAGCACCACGCCGCCTACGTCACCAACTACAACAAGGCCGTTGAAGGGACTGAGCTGGACGCACAGCCGATCGAAGACGTAATCAAAGCCATTGCTGGTGACGCATCCAAAGCTGGCATCTTCAACAACGCTGCCCAAGCCTGGAATCACAGCTTCTACTGGAACAGCATTAAGCCCAACGGTGGCGGCCAACCGGCCGGCGCACTGCTGGACAAAATTGTGGCTGACTTCGGCAGCTTTGATGAATTCGTGACCCAATTCAAAGCCGCTGGGGCTACCCAATTCGGTAGTGGTTGGGCTTGGCTGGTGCTCGATAACGGCACGCTCAAGGTGACCAAAACCGGCAACGCCGAAAACCCCATGACCGCCGGCCAAATTCCCCTCCTGACCATGGATGTTTGGGAACATGCCTACTATTTGGACTACCAAAATCGCCGTCCCGACTACATCAGCGATTTCGTAACCAAGCTGATCAACTGGGAGTTTGTGGCTGAAAACTTCGCCAAAGCTGCCTAGTTGTTGCCTCGGAACCTTGGGGTTTTTGAATTTTTCCGATGATTTAGCCCCCAATGGGTTCAATGCTTTTTTCCTTTGCCTGTTTGGTTACAGGTTTGGCAAAAAGTTGGTCTGCTGAATCATCTAAATCATCCCTGGCCGACCCAAGATAGTTTGGGTCGGCATTATTTTTGGTTTTTCCCGAAGGTCAAATTTCAATCACCCTGAACAATCAATCCGGGTGAAAAATGACCTGAAAAAAAACGTCCCGCACCGCTCAGGCTTGGGACGCGTCGCTGAATTGTCGCATTTAACATAGCAGACGACGATCGCCCAAAGACGGATGCCAGTTGTTTGCAATCCTTAATTGGCAATTGTGGTCTTGTTATTTCGGCTGCCCTATGCCCGCAAAATAACCCTTTCAGCCGATCGAATCCGACCCGACATTAGGGGTTAAATTCCGGGCAAAATTTCAAAGCGGGCAGCTCCCGCGCCCGATCGACCCGCGATCGGCTCAGGCATCTGCGAACCTGCGAACCTGCGAACCAATGATCCCGATCGATCGCGCTTAGGGAACCGGCGAGGCAATCAGGGCCGCCCCGATCGCCTCAGCCCCCACGCCGGGCACAAAGGCCAAGAAAGCATTACTGCTGCCCGCAATACTCATCATGGTTCCAGCCTGACCGTTGAGCGTAAAGGGCGCATAGGCCACGGCCGAGGGAGAGAATCCATCCGTCAAACCGATGCGATCGACCCCTGGGGTGAAGTCCGTCAAAATATCCGTCACTTCCGGCGTGGGCGCAGGGGTGCTCGTCCGCAACACAAAGATATCGGCTCCATCGCCCCCGGTCAGTTGATCCCGTCCCCGATCGCCCGACAGGATGTCGTCACCAGGGCCACCAATCAACACATCAAACCCAAAACCACCCCGCAGCAGGTCATTGCCCGCCCCGCCATCCAGGGTATCTGGGCCAATCCGCCCGGAAATTTGGTCATTGCCCGCGCCCCCTTGCAAGACATTCGGCAAGGCATTGCCCAAAATTTCATCAGTCCCAGCCGTGCCAACCACGTTTTCCAAATTGGCCCCAATCCCAACGACCCAGCCGTAGCCCATATCTTGGTAGTCGGGGCCGGTCGGTTCGTTTTTGCCCTTGTAAATACGTGCGCCCAAGGCAGAACGCTCCGTCAAGCGGCCGTTATCGATCAGATCAAACAGGTAATCGCCTGCCGGGAGGGCCGATGCGTCCACCGTGTCATTGCCCCCACCATCCCAAATCGCTTGCACCGTGCGGAGATTACTGGAATCTAGGCGATAGGTGGTGTTTTCTGCCCGTGAACCGCGATTGGTGCCATACAAGAACTGCAAAGCGGCAATATCCAACGCCATTAGCGTTGAAGGATCCGCAAATCCCTTGTCCTGCTGAGCATCGCCGTTGTAGCTCATGACCGTGTTCACGATATTGTCGCGAGCCGAGTCAAGAAACGGTTCTTCACCTGCGTTTTCTGCGGGTTGGCCAGGATCCTGGTTGGCGGTGGCGTTGTAGTTTCCGGGGTGCTTCAGGCCCAAGGCGTGACCAATTTCGTGGATCAGCGTCGAATAGCCATAGCTGCCGGGGCCGGAGGTAAAGGCCGTGCTCGGGTCGCTGTTGTTTGCGGGCTGGAGGTGAACTGCGCCGCCCCGCTCGGAATTGCTGGGATAGTAGGCGTAAGCATTGCCCTCTGGCCCTGGTCCCTGGGAGTAAACGATCCGTACCTTGCTGTCTGCGGAGTCCGCCACTTCCACAAAATTCAGCGGCACAATTTCGCTGTAGTGGCGAAAGATTGCCCGCACGTTGTTTTTAACGGACTCTTCGACCTCTTGGATGTTGGTTTCATCCGAACCGGCGTTGTAAGTGCTAGCGGTGGCAGGGGAAATGAAGCTGTAGGTGATGGTGCCGCCGGGGCCCACGGGCCACTTGTCGGGAGCGCCTGAGTCAGTGGTGGCGATGATCGTATCCACCACGGGCGAACCGCTGCCGGCCGCTAGGGGGCGGGTGGGGGCTGAGCTGCCGTTGGTGCTGCCACCCCGGGCCGATCGACAGGCCCGACAACTGCAACGGGAAGATTCAGGAGCAGTGGGGAGAGAGGCGGGTGCGAGAACAGAGTCACTGAGAGAGAAAGTGGTCATAAAAATAATGAACGGTTTAACATCCCTTCAACCATTCATCCATTTATAGAAATCCTTTCTGTGAATGCCAAGGTAAAAAGGAAAGTGTTGCTATCCGTAAAGGAATGAATCCTAAATTGATGTTTTGTGGGGAGCTGTGATTAGTCCCTTTCCTTGAATTGGATCATTAGGGACGCAAGGTGATTGAGGCGATGATTGAGGCTCTCAGAATGCTTGCTCTGGAGTAAATTGACCCAAGAAGTTGGAGACTTTGTGGGAGCAAGATCAGGCTAGGGTTCTGGCCAAAGGGTGTCTAGGGTGATGCTGAGGCTCCAATCGGCATCGGTCAGCAAGGCTCCGCGTAGGTCGGCGCGACAGAGGTTCGCTCCGTGCAAATTGGCCCCTCGTAAGTCGGCCCCTTGCAGGTTGGCATCGCTGAGATTCGCCCAGGCAAAGTCTGCACCAACCAGGCTGGCTCCGGACAGGTCGGCTTCGGCCAGTTGAGCGGCGGCCCAGTGGGAACGATCGCCCCGTAATTCTCGGGCCTGGAGGCCGTGGGCTTGCAGTTGCCCAAATTCGGCCCCCAAGACCAAGGCGCGATCGAGCAGGGCCCCTTGCAAAATTGCCCCTTGGGCACGGGTGAAGGCCCAGGTCGATCGCGCCAGTTGTCCGCGACTGAGGTTGGCTCCCCGCAGGTCAGCTTCGGCCAGGTTCACGCCGGCCCAACTCACATCCCGCAAGTCTGCGTGGCGCAGGTCGGCTTGGCGGAAGTTGGCCGCAATGGCTTGGCTGTGGCGCAACTGAATTCCGAAGCCCTGCATCCCGATCGCCCGTAAACCGAGACCTTGCAGATGGGAACCGTTGGCCCCTTGCAAGTCGGCGTGATCGAGAATTGCTTGCTGGAGTTGGGCCCCGGCCAAGTCCCACTGGGGCAAACGCCAACCGCTCAGATCTGCACCGCGCAAGTCGGCAGGCCGATCGCCCTGTTGTGCCCGCCAATCGGCCCACTGTCGGGGCGATCGGGCCAAATACATAAGATCCGCTGCGTCTGCCACGATCGATTGCTACTCCTTTCGGGTCAGGAGCACCGGGGTGCGGCCATCGTTGCCGTCATCCCGATCGCGTCCAGAAACATGGGCGATCGCATCCTCAACCGCTGCCACCGCCGCCAAAATATCTCGCTCTTCGCCACCGAGGTACATCCGCCCAAAGCTGCCCACCGCCGTGATGTGCAGAATATTGATCAACGCGGCCTTTTCCGCCTCGTTGGCGGCCAGGGCCGCATAGGCCGCCGGTTCCACCTCAAAAACATAGAGGGTCTGACCCGCCAGCAGCATGTTGCCACGGCTGGTGCGGTTAATTAATTGCGCCTGGTGAGGATCAATATTGCGGATGATTTGGCTGGAGATGACGCGGGGCTTGAGGCGATCGCTCTCCCGCACTCCCAAAGCCTGCAAAATGGCCCGGCCCGCTGTCAGGGTTTCCCCTTGGCGGCTGGAGTGAATTTCTAACAGGCCATATAACCGTTCCACAAACTGCACGCCGGGCCGCACGGAGGTGGCCTTGAGGGCCACATCGGTGATGCGGTTGATTTCAATCCCAGGCGATACTTCAATCCAAAGGGAACTGTCCCCGGGGAGCGGCAAGAAGCCGATCGCCACTGTGCCAATGTAGGCCGCATGTTGGGGTTGCAGGCGATCGAGATAAACGTAGCTTCGGAGTTCGATACCCAAGGAGGAGGCTGGCTTCCGCAGCGGGGGCAATGGCCGGAATCTGTGGGCAATCCACGGGCTTCATTGTGCCAAGGGGCCGGCCCCAGCACAAGGCCGATCGCCCAAGGTGGGGGAACAGCGGGCGATCGGGTCAGAAAATTAGACCAGCTCGCAAAATCCCTCGCCAAAGGGAAGATTTTGGGGGGAAAACTTCCGGGTAGAATGTCGATCTATGCCTGCGCAACCCCTGTCTCTTGCGCCGTTAGTTAATGCCCGTGTTATCGCGTTTTCGTACTGCTGCCAGCGCTGGCACTTTTTTGGTGACTGCCGAGGTGATGCCACCGAAGGGCAGCGACACTAGCCACATGTTGGCCATGGCCGAGCAGTTGCAACCTTGGGTTCATGCGGTGAACATCACCGACGGCAGCCGGGCCGTGTTGCGGATGTCTTCGTTGGCGGCCGCGAGCTTGCTGTTGCAACGGGGCATTGAACCCGTGTGGCAGGTGGCCTGTCGCGATCGAAACCGAATTGCCCTCCAAGCGGATTTGATGGGGGCCCATGCCCTGGGGATTCAGAACGTATTGGCCCTCACGGGTGACCCGGTGAAGGCCGGTGACTTTCCCGAAGCCCGCAGCGTCTTTGACTGGGAAGCGGTGCGCCTGTTGGAAGCGGTGAAGCGGCTCAACCAAGGGCAAGATGCAACCGATCGCCCCTTGGAAAATAGCGGAACGGATCTCTTTGTTGGAGCGGCGGTGGATCCCCAATGTAAGAGTTGGTTGGGGGTGCAGCGGCGTTTTCAGCGCAAATTAGCTGCCGGGGCCCAGTTTTTCCAAAGTCAATTAATTTCTGACTTCGATCGCTTGGATCAGTTCATGACCCAGGTGGCTGCCGGTTGCGGAAAGCCAATTTTGGCGGGGATCTTTCTGCTGAAATCAGCGAAAAATGCGGAATTTATCAACCGCAATGTGCCCGGCGTAGAAATTCCTCAGCATTTGATCGATCGCCTGGCTCGGGCCCAAGACCCCTTACGCGAGGGCATGGCGATCGCCGCTGAACAGGTGGCCATGGCCCGCCAAATTTGCCAGGGAGTCCATATGATGGCGGTGCGCCGCGAGGACTTAATTCCCGAAATTTTGCAGATGGCTGGTTTGGAACCCGTGACCCCGCCCGCCCAGCCGATCGACAGCAATGGCCAGTCCAATGGCCATGCCCATGGTCGTCCCAACAACCATTCAGACAGCCCCTTAGGCAGCCAACCAACCGATCAGGCCACCGATCAGATCACCGATCAAACCACCGGCCAAGCCACCGGCAATAGTTCATCCCCTTCCTTGACCTCTACCTCCTTTTTGCATCCATGAGCACCCCTGATGATTGGCTTGAAGTGGGCAAAATTGTTGCCCCCCAAGGTCTGCGGGGGGAACTGCGGATCTATCCCGACTCCGATTTTCCAGAACGATTTATGGAGCCGGGCCAGCGCTGGTTGTTGCCGCCGGGGGCCAAGCTGGGGCGGGACGAACCCCAACCGGTGCGCCTGCTGAGCGGTCGATATCTGAATAAGCAAAACCTGTATGTGGTGCGGTTTGCGGAAGTGGTCGATCGCACCAGTGCCGAAAACCTCCGGGGAGCCAAGTTGCTAGTTTCGGCCCACAGCCGCCCTCCCTTGGAAGCGGGGGAATATCACCTGATGGACTTGATGGGCATGGAGGTGTTTGATCAGGTGCAACAGGTTTCGATCGGGCAAGTGGTGGGCCTGGCGACCGCTGCTCAGGATTTGTTGCAAGTGCAGCTCACGGACTCGGAACAGGTGATTTTGATTCCCTTTGTGGATGAAATTGTCCCGATCGTTGACCTAACAACCAAGCGTCTGGAAATTGTGCCCCCCGCTGGTCTTTTGGATTTGTAATTCCAGCGGATAAATTCAACCCGAAATCTGCCCGAAATCTGCGGGCGATCGGCTGTTATTTCGGTTGTTGTTGCGACTTTTATTTTGGTTGTGATTAAACAGCTTCTGCCAGTTCCGGCGCGGGCAATTGAGAAGCAATCGCCCAACCCGCGCGTCGAGGCAGCCGAATTTCAAAACCCGTTCCTTGACCCGGTGCAGACTGGCAACTGAGCCGACCATGGTGTTGTTCCACCACAATTTGGTAGGCGATCGACAGGCCTAAACCAGTGCCCTGACCGATCGGCTTGGTGGTGAAAAAGGGGTCAAAAATGCGTGATCGCACCTCTGGGTTAATGCCCGTACCGTTATCGGTAATTTTAACCACCACCTCATGGTCTTCCACGACCGTTTGAATGGTGATCTTGGGAACGAGTTTCGTGGAACTTTCCCCACCAGCAACACCATAGGCTAACGGCTGAAACTGGCTTTCCAGGGCATCGATCGCGTTGCTGAGTAAGTTCATAAAAACCTGGTTCACTTGCCCGGGATAGCATTCCACCAGCGGCAAATCACCATATTGGCGATCGATTTGAATCTCCAAGCCCTTCAACGAGGGTAAGAGTCGATGCTGCAAAATCAACAGCGTACTTTCCAAGCCCTCATGTAAATCCACCGCCTTCATTTCCGCTTCATCAACCCTTGAAAAATTACGCAGAGACAGTGCTAGCGATCGGATGCGATCGGTGCCGGTCTTCATCGAGGTAATCAGCTTGGGTAAGTCAGTCTGAATAAAATCCAGATCGAGTTGATCAAGAATTTCTTCTTGCAAGTGAGGCGATTCTTGGTGTGTTTTCAGCAGTTGAATGATCTTCACCAGCTCCGCAGCATATTCTTCGAGATAACGCATATTGCCATAGATAAAACTGACAGGATTATTCAATTCATGGGCAATTCCCGCTACTAATTGACCGAGGCTCGACATTTTTTCTGCCTGAATGAGTTGGAGTTGGGTTGATTGCAACTCTTGCAAGGTGGCTTGCAGGGTTTGTGCCTTTTCTTGTAAATGAACTTTGGATGTTCGGAGCTGGTCTTCCACCTGCTTGCGATTGGTAATGTCGGTGTGGGAACCGGCCATGCGGTAGGGTCGCCCTTGATAGTTCCGTTGCAAGGTTCCTCGGCACAATACCCAGCGATAGGAACCATCACGATGTCGCAGGCGATATTCCAACTCCCATTGGGTGCGATCGCTGGCAAAAAATTGGCTTAAGGCCTGAGTGAACCGATCGCGATCGTCGGGATGCAAGCGATCAAACCATTGATCAACATGGGGCGGAATGTCTGCGGGTTGATAGCCCAACAAAGCCGCCCAGCGATCGGAAAATAGCGTCCGGCCCGTTTCCACCATCCAATCCCACAGACCATCGTGGGATCCCTTCACCGCCAGGGCAAAACTCGCCGTAGTGCGCCCAAAATCTCGATAGGGCGGCACTTGCAGCACCTGGAAACATTCATGCACTGACTGATAATTCAGGGGAATTGTCCAACCGGCGGCCCCAGCCGCTTGGGCTGCGGGCGCGTCAGTGGGCATCTGCAACAGCGCAATGGTCACCGCCTCCGCGATCGCCCGAGGAACCATGGGCAAAACAGCGAAGGGCCATTCCGGATAGAGCCGAGTGCTGAGGGCAAAGGGCAGCGCCGACGGCACAATCGCTGGAGGCGGCAGAATTTGAATGGTGTTTAAGTCCAGCGCCCCCGTTGCCGCGAGCTGTTCCAAAACATGGGTGCTGACGATCCCCACCTCTGCTTGACCCGATTGCACGGCGGCCACCACCCGATCGTGGCTCCCCAAAAACTCCAGCGCCGCAAAATCTCGATAGGGATCGATCGCCGCTTCGACCAATTCCCGCCACGCCATCCGCCAGCCCCCCAGGGAGGTTTCCGCCACCGCCGCCACCGATCGCCCCTTCAAATCTGACAACTGAGTCATGGGCAGGCGATCGCGCCGACTAAAAATTGCGCCGCCAAATTCCGTTACCGGTTTTCCCAATTGCAGCGTTTTCAAAGTGGCAATTCGGTTCAGACCAAATTGTGTTTCAAACTCCACATACAGCCCCGGATTAACAATGGCAAACTGTACGGCTTGGCTGGCAATGGCTTGATGGATATCATCAAAGCTCAGGGGAACCATTGTAAATTGACGATTAGAAACAACGGCCGATAAATAATCAGCCGTTGGTTGCCACATGGACTCAGCAATCTTTAATCCTCGGTTGGCTAACACTCCAATTTTGAGTGCAGTGCCAAATTCAGATCCTTCACCATCCCATTCAGGATTTTGGTGACTTGCCTCTCCAAAATTAAATGACTTTGCAGAACTAAATTGAATCGCTTTCATTCTTCACGACGGTTGGATAACCCGCTGCTTTCCAAGCTAAAATTCCTCCCTTCAGATGCACCAACGGTAGATTGCGATCGCGCAAGAGTCGCTGACCTCCTTCAGCCGATCGTCTGCCGCTGCGGCAATATAACACCACTGTTCCCAATTCAGCGCTCCAAGCTATCCCATTTAGTTGACTCAAGGGTTGTAAAACAGCACCAGCAATATGCTCTGCCTCAAATTCTTGAACTTCTCTCACATCAATTAAGGTAATTTTTTGAGTTTTCAACCATTGGTTGAGTGTCTCAGGTGTGATTTCTGAAACTGTTTGTTCCGAGATGATCTCTTGAATACTCATGATGTTTAGAATTGAAGATTGAGACTTGAGACTGGAGACTTGAGGTTTATTGCAATCGTTCGAGATCTTTCTAAAATGGGCTATTCAGAACGCCTAGAAAAATCAACCTAAACATCACAATGTTATTTGTGTTTTCACTGGCTGTGGTTTGACTGAATGCAATCAACAGAAACTAGGAATAATGGGTGAGGCGATTGAGCGATCGCAACCCGGTATCCAGCCCATAGCCGATCGCACCGATGGTCAAAATCGCAGCCATCAATTCGCTATAGGCCAGGCGATCGCGCGTATCCAAAATGAAGTAGCCCAAGCCCGAGCTAACCCCTAACATTTCGGCGGGCACTAACACGATCCAAATCACGCCGACTGCCAGCCGCAGCCCTACGAAAAGGTGCGGCCCGATCGCGGGCAAAATGACCCGACCAATCACCTCCCAACGGGTTGCACAAAGGCTGCGGGCTAACAGCAACCATCGCCGATCGACGCTATGCACTCCCGCCGCCGCATTCAGCAACACGGGCCAAACCGCCGCCACGGTGAGCAGAAAGTACACGGGCGCATCTCCAATCCCAAAGGCCATCACAGCCAGTGGCATCCAAGACAGGGGCGACACCATCCGCACAAACTGAAACAGAACAGACGTGCCCTGCTCCAGGGGCCGCCACAGCCCCAGGGCAATGCCAACGGGAATCCCAATCAGGGCGGCAGCGGCTAAGCCAACCACGACCCGCCGCAAACTCGCGCCAATGTGGGGTTCCAACGTGCCGTCACCCAGCAGCTTCAGGACGGTGGTGAGCGATTTTTCTGGTGAAAAGTCCCCCACGATCGCGCCGGGATGCAACAGCGGGGACGTGAGCGCCCACCACAGCAATAGCCCCAGCAGCAGGCCAAGCAAGGGGCTACTCACGATCCCCAACACTCCGCGAAGTTGTCGAGCAACGCCCGATCGCCCTGCTTTTTGCCACATTCCAACCGCCATGGCTGCCCAATCCCTCCAATGCCTAATAGCTTGTCTTGACGATGCTGAATGAGTGGGGCCAATGAGTGGAATCGCTGGCCACCCTTCCCCGAAATCGGCGTGAATCTAGATCGGCATGACTCGGCATGACTCGGCATGACTGTGATCTGTCGATCGGGAACTGACCCGGTCAAATTGACGTGGAATTGATGCTGAAGCGAGCTGGATCGGGTGATGCCCAAGGCTTCAGAGCGCGATCGTTTCCTTGCGGGTCAGGTTTTCGGGTAACCGGAAGGCAGCGGGGCCGCCCACCGCAGCCAAGGCCGCCTTCACCAAGGAGTCATCCACCAAGTCTTGGGCCACCCACTCGGGGTCAAGATCCTGTAAAAACTGGGTTTCTCCTTCCACTTGGGTTTCCTTGAGCAAGCGCACCAACTCAGCGGTGTAGGACGGAAAAGGATAGGGTTGAAAATCAATTCGATCGATCTGCCAATCGGGATGGGCGATCGCCCCTTGGGCTTTATAAACGGCTGGGTCGTAGGCCGTTAGGGCCCGAATCAGGGCTGCTTTCGGATGAGGCGTATATTTGCCCCCCTCCTTCGACAAAATTTCAGCCACACCTGCGCGGTTTTCGCCGCTCCAATGCTGGGCCTTGACGATCGCCTGCACCACCCGCTGCGCCCAATCGGGATGCTGGGTGAGGTCGTCTTCATGCATCAGCACCACACAGCAGGCGTGATCCTTCCACACATCGCCGGTAAAGCGCAGAATTTTGCCTGTTTTGAGGTTTTCTGCCGCCGCGTTGAAAGGTTCCGCCACGATGTAGCCCGCGATCGCTTGGTTGGCGAGGGCCGAAACCATATCCGGTGGCGGCAGCACAATTAAATTCACCTCGTTGGCGGCCACCTTGGCCTCTTTGGGCCGCCGCACCACCTTCAATCCTGCTTTCTTCAGCAGTTGCTGGAGCACCACGTTGTGGATTGAATACCAAAAGGGTACAGCCACCTTGCGACCGCCCAGGTCTTCCAGGCGATTAATTTCCGGCAAGACGGTCAGGGCTGAACCATTGGTGTGATTCCAGGCCACAATCTTGGCCGGAAACTTGCGGCCATAGCGCAACCACAAGGTGGCGGGCATCAGGATATGGATGACATTCACCTGTCTGGCCAAAAACGCTTCGACCACCTGCGGCCAAGAACGAAAGAGGGTTGGTTTTTCGGCCGTTAGTCCCTCCGCTTGGTATAGCTCGCGGGCATGGGCCACCAACAGGGGAGCCGCATCGGTGATCGGCAGGTAGCCAATTTTGACCGGGGGTTGGGCCGTGGGTGTCGCCGGGGCTGAAGCAGCGGGGCTAGATTGAGCGGGGCCTTGGGTTGGCTGGCAGCCCCCGACGGCCAGGGTTGCCCCCAGGGAGGCTGAGAATAGTCCTGTGAGTTGCAGGAAATCTCGCCGACTGAGGCCGCAGCAGTCGCAACCCAGGCCGGCAGTGGGGCCGCTGGCAAAGGGGGGCGCAATCCAATGGGGGGTGGCACGGCTCGATCGAGCGCGGGCTTGGCGATCGCTGGTCATGGTTGGACACCTCCCGCGATCGAGGGCAGAACAACGGGGTCAATCACGGTCAACAACTCCTCTAAAATTTCGCGACGCAGGGCCCCTTGGGCGGCGGGGTCTCGCAGGGCGCGATCGTTCGGATCTGTGGGGGGTGATCGCAAAATCCACTGGCGACGAATCCGCCCGGGATTGCGATCCATCAACACCACCCGATCGCCCAGGGCCAAAGCCTCATCAATGTCGTGGGTGACCATGAGCACGGCCGCTGGGTAGCGGGCGATCGCCTGAAGCAGCAGCGCTTGCATCGATCGGCGCGTAATCGCATCCAGGGCGCTGAACGGTTCATCCAACAGCAGCAGTTCCGGTTGCCGCACCAGGGCCCGTGCCAGGGCCACCCGCTGCGCCATCCCGCCCGAGAGTTGGTGAGGATAGGCCCGTTCCACGCCCCCTAAGCCAACGCTGGCCAAGGCTTCGGCCGCGCGCGATCGGGCAACTGCTTTGGCAATGGTGGGCATTCGCCGCAACTTCAATCCCCAGGTGATGTTTTGGGTCACCGTTAACCAGGGCAGCAAGGCCGGCCCCTGAAACACCATCCCCACCGAGGGTTGTGGCTCTTGGATAGGTTGACCCTTCAGCCGCACTTCTCCGGCCGTGGCCCGTTGCAAACCGGCGATGGCCAACAGCAGAGAAGACTTGCCGCAACCGCTGGGGCCCAGCAGGCAAACCAACTCCCGAGGGTGAAGGTCGAGGTTAATTTGCGCGAAGGCCAAGACCCGATCGCGTCCTGCGGAGTAGTGATGGGTTAGCCCCCGCACGGTCAGTAATGGGCGATCCGTTCGATCTGTTTGATCCGTTTCCCGATCGGCCGCAGCGTTCCCGACACCGGATTGAGGTGCGACTGATGGGGGCGATCGAAGAGTTGAGGTTTTGAGGCGATCGGGCGGCTTTGGGGTAGGGATGTCTGAGACCGTGGATGAGCGATCGGGTAACTCCCCGGACTCCCACAGATCCGGCGATCGGCCCACGGTCACCGGCAGCAACTCACTCATCGCCTGACCTCCGATCGGGAGGGCGATCGACTCGCGGCGGTTTTGGCGATCGACGGTGGAATGGCCCCCGTAGCCAGACCGGGGGCAGTGGTCAGGGCTGTGCGGGAGGGGTTGTGGATCGCGGGGCTGATGGTTGACTCAATTTCCGGGGTAATCGCGGTGGCGGGCGTGACGCGGGCCAACTCCGTTTCCAGTTGCACCAAGCTGGGGGTGAGCACCGGTAAAAACGCTACTTCCCGCCAGCGCCGGGCCGTTGCATGGTCGTTGAGATAGGCCCCGCCCCCCTGTGCTTCCAACTCCAGCGTGATGGCATCCACGGCCAGGCGGGTTAAGGCAATGCGGACTTCAAACAGATGCCGCGTTTCAGCAAAGGAAAACTCGGAGAGCGCCGCCAATTGCCGCAGTTGCGTGGCCAGCTCGTCGTAGCGGTGATCAAGCTGCTGCAAGGCTCCCCGCAATACCTGCGATCGGGTTTGGAGCGTGTTGCGAATGGCCCGCCGAGCCGATCGAGCCTTGCCCAAACTCAAACCGCACTGCAACAGCAAGAATGCCGGCCGAATGGTTGGCAGAAACTGCCTTGCTCGATCGCTCAAAACCCAAGTGCGATCGACCTCCACCCCTTCCAGGGTTAAGGCCGCCGTGTTGGAACCACGCAGCCCCAACAAATCCAAATCCGCACTACGCGACAGGCCCGGGGTATTCGCCGGAATCACCGCCACGATCGCCTCCCCCTCAGGGGTTTCCGCCGCCACCGCCACCAAAAACTCACCCGGCACTAAATTAGAAGCCCAGGGCAAATGGCCATCCAAGCGTAACCGTTGCCCCTGCCAACGGGCTTGTACCCGCAAGGCCTCAATACCCGCCAAGTGCTTCATGGCGTTCGATAAACCCGTCGCGCCGAAGCGATCAGCCCGTACCACCTGGGGCAGGAGGGTTTGGCGCAACTTGTCGTTATCACTGGCCACCAAATATTCCGCAAAGGCTCGCTGGCACCAAAACACAAAGGCGCTGGTTAAGCAGTCCTCCGCCGTTTGGGCGATCGCCTCGATGGCATCCAAGCGCGTGCCCCCCGTCCCGCCTTGGCGCTCAGGAATGCCCAGCCCAAGCCAGCCAACCGATGCCAACAACCGCAACGAGTTCCGACTGTCTCGGTAACCCTCGCCATCATTCACTGCTTGGGCTTGCTCCGCCAGCAAAGCCCGAATCGCCTGTGGATCGACAACACCAGTTTTCACATCTATTGCCTACAGAATGATTGCCTACAAAATTACCGACCTAAATCGACCCTAAATTGGTCATTTTTCTGGGCATTAACCTGAGTCTTAAACCTGAGTCTTAGTCCAGCGTTTCCAGACTGGTGAGCCGATCGATGGGCGCACCCACCACCTCGCGGGCTTGCTTCACCGTTGCCTCATCGGGACTGTCATAAAAACAGAGACACTTACTCAAGTCTTCGCAAACATAGGTTCGCTCAAAGGAAACTGCCGGTACTTGAGCATAAAGAGGGGATTTTTCAGCCTTGCGTTGCAAATACTTTTCCATCGTTAGCCCCGCTGGCAAATCCCATTCCACCAGGTAATTAGCTTTGTCCTTCTGGTTTTTAACGGCAGCTAAGTCTTGCCCCACCAAGCGCACAGGTTTAACTAGCTCGATCGTCAGGCTACTATTCAAAAAAGCCGCACGCACTGATACTTCATCCTGGGCATCAAGAATGGCAAAAAGCCGAAAAAGATCCTTGCCAATTTGGGCCTCAATCAATTCCGAATCGGTTGCGAGGGCCGCTTTTGATACTTGATCCAAAGCGGTACGAATTTCATCCCCATGCCGGTTCAATATGGATGCTTCAACCAAAAATAGTGTCATTTTTATCTCTCCTGGTTCTTCGGTTTTGGGCAATGATTGGCAGAAAATTCAGGCTAGTCGATTCATACAGCCTTTACCGAGAACGATTGGTGCGTCAAACCGCAGGTGCTATGAAGCGGTTAGGAGGTGGGCAATGCCCACCCTACAGGTTTGAGCTAGGTACAGGCTGTAATTTTGAATCAAGTGAATTTTGAATCAAAGGGATTGGTCAATCAGTACCGGATCAATGCTGATCAACGGGTTAAAGATTGACCAATTTTGACAACCGACCCCAAGAATCAAAATCCTGGCCTGAATTTTCAGTCAGCTTTGGGTCAATGCCTAGGCGCGATCAGGGCCAGTTTCCACCGGTAAATCAGTGGTGCTGTACTCAGTCCAAGACCCTTCATAAATGCGCACATTGGGATAGCCCAAAAGATGCTTCAGCACCACATATTGCAAAGTGGCTTCCCGTCCAGTGCTGCAAGAAACAATGATTTGTTTGTCGGGGGTGATGTTACGGCTGGCCAGAATCTGCCGAATTTCATCCAAGGACTTCAGCTTGTGGGGATTTTTGAGCGCTTCTTGGGAATTGTTGGCTTCGGTAAAGGTTGGCCAAGGAATATTTCTCGCGCCGGGAATGTGACCGTTTCGCACCCAAAGGGGCTTTTCACCGCTGAATAATTCCGGAGGGCGAGGGTCAATAAAAACCACGTTGGGCTGGCCAATTAATTTCCGCACATCGGCCAGGGTGACGCGAACGGAGGGATCGTCTTTGAGTTGGAATGTTTGCCGATCGTACCGGGGATATTCCTTGGTGACGGTTTGACCCGAGGTCTGATAACCGGCAAAGCCACCATCCACGATCGCAATGTCTTTGACTCCCGATCGCTCCAACAGGTAGGCCACCATGGTTGCGCCTAACACGTCATTGCCGTTGGAATAAACGGCGACCTTTTGGCGATTGTTAACCCCAGCTTTGCCAAAGAGCGATGCGATTTTTTCGTTGTCCCAATATTGCACCGGCAAAAAGCCATCGGGGCCGCGAAAGGCTAAATCTGCAATATGCACAGCGCCGGGAACATGGCCCCCGATGTAGTCCAGGGGCGAGTTGCGCACATCCAAAACGCGCAAGTTGGTATCACTCAAATGTTGGCTGAGCCACTGGGGTGACACAAATTCAATTTTCGCCTTGGGAGCGTTGGCGACGGCGGGTAAGGCCCAAGTGGGCAACAACACCACAAGGGCGATCGCCAACATGCCCCACAGCCAGGTTGTGAAGTGCCAACGCCGGAACGCTCGTTTTGTCCAACGATCGCTGCCATTGATCCTGCCCATTTGTCGAAACCCTCATTTGCCCTTGAACTGCTTGGATCTATAAAGACCGGTTTTCCGATCGGATTACCGTTTAATGCAGTGCATGGTATCACTCCTGTTCCAAAAAGTCCACTTTCCCGATCGGGTTACCGATGATTACCAAGAAACGATCGGGGCAAGCGCTCCTGGGGGGAATTGTCCGGTTGGCTGAATCCTTGGCGGGCAAAGAGATGGAAGTTAGGCTAGGCGATAATGGCCCCAGCCGATCGCCCTGTGGATTGGCTCCCGACCTGGGCCCGATGGCTGGCCGGGTCGATCGCTCGTCGCTCATTGGTTTTTCATCGTGACCTCAGAACAACACCCCCGTCCCCAAACCCCAACGACGATCGCGGTTTTTTATCCGTTTTTTGCGGGTGGGGGAGCGGAAGCCGTGACCCTGTGGATGTTGAATGCGTTGCAGGCAGACTATGACCTGACGTTATTTACACTGACCCCGATCGACCTCAATCGGTTAAATCAACTCTATGGAACCCAACTTTCCGATCGGGTCAAGGTGCGCTATTGCATCCCGGCTCCCTTCAAGAATTTGGTGGAATTTCTAATCGCCAATAGTCAATTTTTTCGCAAGTTTTTTTGCCACTTTTGCATCCGATTTTTCAAGAAATTTAGTCGGCAATATAATTTGGCGGTTTCTGGCTATAACGCGATTGATTTGGGTTGTGATGGGGTGCAATATGTCCATTGGGTGGGTGTCTTAGAAAATCGAAATTTCTATTGGGTTTCGCAGTTTTCGGAAGCCAGAATGCGGCGCAATTGGTCGATCGCCAATTCACGGATGGTGGCCACGGTGACCCAAGAGCGTTACGGTGGCCAACCGGTGGTGGTTTATCCGCCCGTGGCCGTGGATGCGCCGACGGTGGCTTGGCCCGATCGCGAGGAAGCTTTTATCTGTAGTGGGCGCTTGACCAAAGCCAAGGAACCGCATCGGGTGCTGGAAATTTTGAAGCGGGTGCGCGATCAGGGTTTTCCGATCAAGCTCTATTTCACGGGCGGCGGTGGCGGGGTTTATGGTCAAAAATATCGGCAGTTTTTACAACAAAAAATTGATGAAAATGCTGATTGGGTGACCCTTTACGAAAACTTGAGCTATGCCGATTATGTGAATGTGCTGTCTCGTTGCCGCTATGGACTCCACTGGAAAAAGGAACCCTTTGGCATCTCGATCGCGGAAATGGTGAAGGTGGGAACTATTCCCTTTGTGCGCGATCGGGGAGGTGGTCAGGTGGAAATTGTTGGAGAACAGAACAAGGAATTGATGTTCGCCAATGACGAGGAAGCGGTGGCTAGAATTGTGGCGCTGCTGTCCTCTTCGGAGCTGCAAAATCGAATGCGATCGGCCCTTGAAAAACAGGCTCAACTGTTTTCAACGGAGCAGTTTTCCCAGGATATTCGGCAAGCCATTGAAACCTATTTGAAGCAGCGCCCTTGATCGATATTTGATCGATTTTGATCGATACCTGAAAGGGTGTCTGAAAAGTCGCGATCGCTCAGGTCAGGGTTGGGAGACCCAACCCCTACGGCGATCTTGGTTTCGTTGGCTGCGGGTCACGATCGATTCTGTTCCGGTTGCCTCGTCCATTCCGCTGGGCCGGCTGAATCAACATAGGTTGCCGAAAGCCTTGACCAGTTGCCAAGCCTTTCGACCTGGTAGGCGACACGCCTTAAGCTAGGAGAGCGCTAGGCGAGTGGGGTTAATCAACGGTCCATGCTGCTGTCATTGCGGATTGAAAACTTTGCGCTGGTGGATGCGCTGGAAGTGACCCTTGGGCCCGGGCTGAATGTGCTGACGGGAGAAACGGGCGCGGGCAAGTCGATTATTCTCGACGCGATCGAGGCGGTGTTGGGCGGGCGCATCACGGCCCGATCGATCCGCACCGGCTGCGATCGGGCAGAAATTGAGGCGACCTTTGCCATTGATCGATCGCTGCGGGCCTGGCTGGAAGCGAGGCAATGGGACACGACGGGCGATCGGCTGGTTTGCAGCGTGGAAATTGTCAGCAGTCCCGGCAATGGCGACGGGGGCAAAGGCGGCCGCAGCACGGTGCGCAGCCGGTTTCGCTGCAACGGGCAACCCATCCCCAAAACCCGCATGGCCATCCTGCGCGATCGACTGGTGACCATTGCCGCCCAGGGACAAACGGTGCAATTGCTGCAAGCAGAATCCCAGCGGGATTGGCTGGATGAGTTTGGCGGCGCACCGATTTTGAAGCAGCGATCGGCCGTGGCCAAGGCCTATGACCGGGCCCAGGAATTGTGGTTGCAACTGAGCAGCCGCCGACAACAGGAAGCCCAGCGACAACAACAACTCGATCTCTATCAATTCCAGTTGCAAGAGCTGATGGCGGCGGCCCTCACGGAAGCACAGGAACTGGCTGACCTGGAGCAAGAGCGCGATCGCCTGACCCATGTGGTGGACTTGCAACAGCAGAGCTACCAGGCCTATGAGTTGCTCTATGCCGGGGCCGACGATGCGGCTTCTTGTGCAGAACTGTTGGGCAAAGCGGAAGCCCTATTGGAGCGATCGGCCCGGTTCGATCGACAGGTGGAAGCCATTTTGGAGATGGTGACCAGCGCCCTCACCCAAGTCACGGAGGCGGGGCTGCAAATCAACGCCTACGGAGCCAGCCTGGAAAGCGATCCCGATCGGCTGGAGTGGGTGGAGGGGCGAATCATGCAACTCAAGGCCCTTTGCCGGAAATATAACCTCGACCTGGGTGCGCTGATTGCGCGGCGCGATGAGCTGGAACAGTGGGTGGCGGAGTTGACGGACGGGGGGCAATCCCTGGAGGCCTTGGAGCACCAGTACCAAGCGGCCTATCAAGCCCTCGAAGCCGAGTGCGATCGCTTGCATCAACTGCGTCGCCGGGCCGCGCGGGATTTGGAAACGCAACTGGTGGCGGAATTGGTTCCCCTGGCCATGGAGCGGGTGCAGTTTGCTGTGGAGTTTGGGCGGGTTCCTCCCTCGTCGGCCGGGTTCGATCGAATTACCTACACCTTCAGCCCTAACCCCGGAGAACCCTTGCAACCCTTGAGCGAAACGGCTTCCGGTGGGGAAATGAGCCGTTTTTTGCTGGCGTTTGAAGCCTGTTTTTCCCAGGTGAGCCAGGTACAAACGGCGATTTTTGATGAAATTGATGCGGGGGTTTCCGGGCGGGTGGCCCAGGCGATCGCCCAAAAGCTCCATCACCTCAGCCAAGATCACCAAGTTCTGTGCGTGACACACCAGCCGATCGTGGCGGCCATGGCCGATCACCACTTCCGCGTGGCCAAAGTGACGATTAGCACCCCCCTGGCCGAATCGATCACTGACCAAAATGATGCAGAAGGAATCCGAACCGTGGTGCGTCTCAGTGCTTTGGGATCAGAACATCGCCGGTTGGAGCTGGCCCAACTGGCCGGGGGCCTCGACGGCCCAGCGGGTTCCACGGAAACCCTGGCGGCGGCTAATGCCTTTGCCGATTCCCTGCTCGATCGAGCCGCCCGGTTGCGCCAGGGCGATCGGCCCCCACGGGCCCCGCGCCGCCTCCCTCGAAAAACGTCGTAAAATCAACGACAATCTCGACTCCTGAATCCCTCTATGGTCAGAGTAGCGATCAACCCGTCATCCCAAAATGGCTTTTCAACGCTGGATCGCCCATTCTGGATCGCCCGTTTTGTTTGATCGCCTCTTGGACTCCCACAACCACGGCTTCATTCATGGCCCCGGGCCTAAGCCACCGAAGTTGCCCCCTGAGGAAAATAGAATAAACAGACTACACTAGGGCGTAAAAACAATGCTTCGGATTGCATCCTTGGAGCGATCGCCCTAGATCCGTGGACTCAGAAACGCCACGATCCACGCCAATTCTCAGGTTCGGGCAATGGTCTTCAAAACCAATTGCGAACCGGTTAATCACTGGTGACTCATCCAGTAGGGTGATCGATCATCAGCCGCTCCCGACAGTTGTTTCAGTTCCGTGATTGTTTGAGGTTTCTTCGCACCCATAATCTCCACCCACCGCTGACCCATTTCCCCGCGCACCCTATTTGCACCCCATTCAAGTTACTTCCCTGCTGATTCTGCTTCGATCGCACCTTGACCCGCAGCGATAATCTCCCGAGCATCTATGGCCCCCTCGTCGCCTAAGCAACCGATCGCCCAAGCCACCATTCTCGAAGCCACCGTCGTGGATGTCGTCGCCACGGACTCCCGCGCTACCGAGGTTGTGACGGATAACACCGCTGCCACCCACGAGGCCAGCCGGCCCCCAGCCAATCCGCGCCCCTCCAGCAGCGGCGGCGGTGGGTTAGTGGTCTCGCGCCAAGGCGGGTTTAAGGCGTTCCTCGCACCCCTGAAGCGCGACACCTTTAAACAGGTGGTCACCGACGTGGAGGACAAGCTCCGGGTCGTGAACCAAACCCTCTCCATGTTGGACGTGCTCAACGACAACCAAGGGGGGTTTGAAACGGTTCTGGAGGAAATGCTCGAATCGATCAGCCTGAAAACCGGGGAACTGCTCAACGCCGATCGCACCACCATCTACCTGTTAGACGAAGAGCGGGGGGAACTGTGGTCGAAGGTGGCCAAGGGCGCACCCGAAATTCGGATTCCTTCCACCGTCGGGATTGCTGGAGAAGTGGCCACCTCCCGCAAAGTCATCAACATTCCCTACGACTTCTACAACGATCCCCGATCGGCCGCCGCCAAAAAGTTTGATCAGCAAAACCATTACCGCACCTACACCATGCTGGTAATGCCCCTGCTCAACGAGTTTGAAGAACTCGTGGCCGTGGTGCAACTGATCAACAAACTGAAGCCCGGCGTGGATCCGAGCACGGGACTGGCGGACAAAATTGATCTCGAAGGCTTCACCGGCCATGATGAGCAGGTGTTTCGGGAGTTTGCTCCCTCCATCCGTCTGATTTTGGAGTCGTCGCGGGCGTTCTACGCGGCCATCAAACGTCAGCGGGCGGCCAATGCGCTGATGAAGGCCACGGAAGGCCTGAGCAAGAGCAGCTTGGACTTGGAAGAAACCCTGGCCAATGTGATGGATCAGGCCAAGGAATTGATGCAGGCCGATCGCAGCACCCTTTGGCTCTACGACGAAAATAAAAATCAGCTCTGGACCAAAATTCCGATCAACGGTCGGCCCACGGAAATTCGGATTGATGCGGCCAGCACGGCCTTCGCCGCCCAAGTGGCCCAGTCTGGTCAGCCCCTGCGAATTGACTTTGACCTGTACGATCGCCCCGATTCCGAAACCTCCAAACAAACCGACCAGCGCAGCGGCTACCGCACTTGCAGCATGTTGTGTATGCCGGTGTTCAATGCCGATCGGCACTTGATCGGCGTGACCCAGCTCATTAACAAAAAGCGCCAAGGCGAATTTCCCGCCTACGATCCTGCCGATTGGCCCGCTGCCCCCGAATGCTGGAAAGCCAGCTTTGACAGCAGTGACCAAGAATTCATGGAAGCCTTCAACATCCAAGCGGGGGTGGCGCTGCAAAATGCCAAATTGTTTGCGGAAATCAAACAGCAGGAGCAAATGCAGAAAGACATTCTGCGATCGCTCTCCGATGGGGTGATTTCCACCGACAAAAACGGCAAAATCCTGGCCGCCAACGACAGCGCCAAAAAGCTGCTGGGTCTGGAGTCCGATGACGAACTGGAAGGGCTTTCGGTCACGGATGTGGTGCGCCTGAAGGCCAAGGCCGATCGGGAAGGGGGTGACAAGTTTAACCAGTGGGTGCAAGCGGCCCTTTCCGCCAGCGAGGAAAAAGCCCGCCGGCAATATTACCCCGACCAAACCTTGATGCCTTCGACCCTGATCGAAGTGCCGCCGCCGGCCCCGGCCCCGACTCCTGTTCCCAAGCCCCCCGGCCTTGATGACGACCTGTGGGACGAGCCGACGATGATTGTTCCCGAGCCGGAACCGGAAGCCAAGCAGGAGGAACATAGCGTTAACCTGTCCCTGAACACGATCGCCGACGCGGCCGATCCCACCCAGGTGCGCGGGGCCTTGATCGTGATGGAAGACATCAGCGATGAAAAACGCCTGAAGAGCACCATGTATCGCTACATGACCCAAGAGTTGGCGGAACAGCTCCTGGCCAGTGGCGAAACCAAGATGGGGGGCGATCGCAAGGATGTATCGGTGCTGTTCTCCGACATCCGCAGCTACACCACCATCACCGAAAGCATGACCGCCGAAGAGGTGGTGGCCATGCTCAACGAATATTTCGAGTCGATGGTGGATGCGGTGTTCCAACACAAGGGAACCCTCGACAAATACATCGGGGACGCAATCATGGCCGTGTTTGGCTCACCGTTGCCCCTCGATGACCATGCCTGGATGGCGGTGCAAACGGCGGTGGATATGCGCCATCGGTTGGTGGAGTTCAACCTGAAGCGTCGTGAACAGGGCAAGAAGGAAATCAGCATCGGGATTGGCTTGCATTCCGATGAAGTGATTAGCGGCAACATTGGTTCCAGTCGGCGGATGGAGTTCACCGCGATCGGGGACGGTGTGAACCTGGGGTCTCGCCTGGAAGGGGCCACCAAGCAGTATGGCTGCGACATCTTGATTAGCGAAAACACCTATCGCAAGTGCAACCCCGATCGACTCTGGGCCCGCGAACTGGACTACATCAAAGTGAAGGGCAAGAACAAGCCCGTCTCGGTGTACGAAATCATCGCCATCAAGGAAGGGCCCCTGGCTCGCGAAGTGCCCCAAGCGAAGCTGGATATCCTGGATCACTACGGCCGCGGTCGGCGGCTCTATCTCGATCGGCAGTTTGCCCGGGCCATGGCTGAATTCGGCATGGTGTTGGAAATTAACAAGGACGAAAAAGCCGCTCAACTGCAACTCCAACGCTGTCAGCATTACCTGACCAATCCCCCCGAGGCCGAGTGGGATGGTGCATTCACCATGACCAGCAAGTAAATCTGGTAATGCTCGCGTAGCTGCGCAAAATCTGGCGCAATCTAGCGAAACCGGTTCATAAACCCCATTGACCAGCCGATCGGGGAGGTCAGTGGGGTTTACGAGCGTTAACGGGCGATCGCCCCAGCCTTGGAAAGCTGTGGATCCCCCTGTGATTCTTCCCGATCAGTAGGCTACCTTAATGGACGCAATGGATAGGGTTGCCGCCACCATCACGGGGCCCAGCAATCCCTTGAATTGCAATCCACTTCTTCTTCAGACGTTCTATGGCGAAAAATCGCTTTTTTTGGCACTCCTCCTTGGCAGGGCTAGCTGTGGCCCTCGTGGGTTCGGCCCTGGGCGCACAACCCGCTGCTGCTGAATATCAGTCGGTGACCTTCACTCTGACGAATTCCACCAGTCGGGTGCTCGAAGAATTTTATGCATCTCCCCCCAGCACCAACGATTGGGAATCAGACATTCTGGGAACTGATGTGCTCAATCCGGGCGAGTCCATTGAGATCACGATCGATGACGGCCGCGAGGATTGTCTCTACGATTTCAAAGGCGTGCTCGGCCCCGGGAATGGTGTGGGTCGGGGAGCTTTGATTCAATCCAGCGTTTCTGTCTGTGATGGCGGCACTTACGAATATTCCGAATAGTCACGGCTCGATCGAGCGATTCTAGCGGCTGCTTACTGTTGGCCTTGGGATGATGGTTACCGCCATGATTGTCCCAAGGCTCAATATTTTTAGGGCGATCGGTTGGCTATTGCGCTTGGCTGAGGGTTGGCTAGAGGCTGATGTAGCGATCGGCCAGTTGCTCCAACAGTTCAACCATGGCCTGAACCATCGGCAATCCTGTTAAAAGCTCAATCCAATGTTGTAGTAATTATTGACCCACTGTGCTTTGGGGAAAAGACCTGGCAGTGAGAAAATTAACGATTCAGTTTCTTGTTGACAATATTTGATAGCCCAAGGATCTTGTACCTCTGGAAAGGGTTGAAAGTTGTTGAGTTTATGCCACCAAATAGCTCCTAGATTTTGCATTTCTCTCAAGGAATCCAAAAGAGTCAGATTCTCTTGAGCTAACTATCCGGTTTGATCTTAAGAGTGAGCATATTGACTTGGTTGAATAAAGCCAATGGGTTTTGGATAAAGTAATTTTCCTATGAGAAGCGATCAGAAAAAGTTGCTAGATATCCTGGAAGCAATCGATCACCTTGAACAATACGCCATTCTAGGAAAGATAGAATTTGAGAAAATTGTTACCCAGTTAGCGAAGCGGTAAGAAATAAACTCTCCCTTCTAATTCCTCTTCTAACGCACATTCTTCTAAGAGTAAAATATCGTCGATCGCCACTGAAACGGCTACCCGGCGGCTAACTTCAACCAGTCCAGGCATTTTCAGACCTGCTTTGACTCGATCATAGGCAAATCCCGCCATCGTAGATACATCATGGGTTAACGTCACCCGATTCGCGTCAGCAGCCCAAGCCAAAACAGCAGGATCATCCGCGCCCGACAAGCCCACATCTTGAACTCGCTCAATATCTATGGCGGTATTGCGCCGTAAAATACCGCGCACAATCTGATTATTGAAATTTTCGTCCGCAAGAAACTTCATACTTTAGAAGTGAATTAGTGATTCATCTGTCGCGCCAGCAGCCGATCGCGCAAACCCACTGGGTTATCAGTTGCTTCAATTCTTTGCTGTACTGTTACCGCCAAATTAGATCGCGATCGCAAATAGTCATCAACTTCCGATCGATGTCGCAAATAATATCCCAACACAGAATAGATATCAGCCAACTGAAGCGAAGGATATTGCTCTTGAATCTCCTCAGCTAAATTGCCTTCTAGAAATGCCAAAATTATTGTGTCCAATGTCACGCGGGTTCCTCCCACGCGAATGACACCTGTAGCATCAATGGCTAAAGGAACGGTTTCTGTCACTGGCATAATTAACATCTCAAAGCCTCCTAATTGATTGGTTTATTTGCTAAGCGCAATTTCTACATAAGGGTTCGGTAGCTTTGGAGATCAAAATTTAATTTATAGCGATCAATGTCGTTGCCCTCACAGTACCTGCATCCTTGATTTGGGATTAGTCCGGTAGCTGTGCGATCGCGAATCTGCATCAACTTCACTGGCAAAATCGGCAATATTGACATGCGTCACTTTGAGCGAAACGGTAAGCTTGGTGGTCTTAACAATCCAGTTAAATGGCTTCTTGGATTGCTTCACTGGCAAGGGGCAACTCCTCCACGGAAGGCAGCCGCTCAATCGTGAATTCGGGCTTGCGAGATCCGGCCAAACTTTGCAGGAGCTTCGGCTTGGGATCATGGAGTAAATAGATGAGCCGATCGCCCGCTAACCATGGGTCGTGGGCAGAAACCACCATCAGCCGATCGTCCCGAGCAATCAACAATGGAATTAATTCTCCGGTGCGAATCAGGGCCGTGAGATGGGCATGTTGCAAGTCTAAATCGGTTGATCGCATGATCGTTTCCCCGAGTTTGACCGCCCGATCGCTCACCAATTGATTCCACTCCTTGAGGCTGCGTTGGGTAGCAAAGGCGGGTTGCACCTTGCTGCTGCGTTTGGCTTGGCCGTTGCCGTTGCTGTTCTCTTCGGTGGGAACGGCGGCCAAGACCCGAGGCGGGGCGAATTCTTCGGCGGCGCGTTGGGCCAAAACCGCATTCACTTCCCCATTGCTGGTGGCCGCGAGGAACGTTCCCACGGACTCCAAACCGGCCGCTTCCAAAACGGCCGTGTCGAGGGCGCTGCTGGAAAAAACACGGAATCCGGCGCTTTCGGCTTGCTTGCAGGCTTCCGGGTCGGTTTCCACAATCGCCACCGCTTCCCCGCGATCGGCAAACAGCCGCGCCACCAGCAATCCAACAGGCGTGGCCCCGGCGATCGCGATGCCGCGCCGTTCCGTGGAGGTTAACCGCAACCAATCGGCTACCCAGCCCGCCGTCAGGCCTTGGGCGGTGACCGTGGTGGCGATCGTCAAAAACACCAAGGCTTTAATGGACTCGCCGCCGGTAATGCCCCCTTGGGTCAACAAAATCGAGAACAGGGAGGCCACGGACGCGGAAACAATTCCCTTGGGAGCCACCCAACCGGCAAATAGTTTTTGTCGCCAATTAAAGTCGCTACCGGCGGTGCAAAGCCACACGTTCAGCGGGCGCACCACCAACATCAACACCAAAACGGCAGCCAAACCACCCCAACCAAGGGTGAAAACGCTGGCCAGGGAGAGGTCTGCCGCCAACAGCACAAACAGGACGGAGATGGCCAGCAGGGTCAGTTGCCCTTTGAAGCGGCGCAGGGTGCGGGCTTCCGGCAGCTCAGCGGCCCGGAGAACAATGCCTGCAATAACCACTGCCATCAGGCCGGATTCGCTGGCGGTTTGTTGCGACAGGCTATATAGACCCCAGGCTCCGGCCAAAACGGTTAAATTCCGAAGGTCATCGGAAAGGAAGGGGGCCCGCCGCAGGAAGGCGGCGATCGCCCAGCCGCCCAACCCACCGATCAAACTGCCGGATCCCAAGCGCCATAACATGCCGGCCAGGATGGCGCTGGGGTCGCCCCCGCCGTCGATGATGATGTCGAGGACAACGACGGCCAGGATCGCCCCGATCGGGTCAATTAATACGCCTTCGCTTTCGAGAAGGGCTGAAACCTGCCGATCGACTTGAATATTTTTCAGCAGGGGGCCGATGACCGTGGGCCCGGTCACCACCACCAGGGAGGAGTAGAGCAGAGCGATCGGCCAAGGAAACTCCGCTAACCAGTGGGCTGCCATGCCGCCGCCCGCAAAGGAAACCAACGTCCCGATCGTCACCAGATTGCGCAGGCTGCCGGAGACTTTGCCCACATCGCGCAACTCCAGGCCCAGACCCCCTTCAAACAAAATGAGGGCCACTGCCAAGGAAACGATCGCCTCCAGGGCTGGCCCCAACTGTTGCGGGTCGATCGCCCCGAGGCCGCTGCGACCCAGGCTAATTCCAAACACCAGCAGGCAAACGATGCCGGGCAGCCGCAACCAGGCCGCCACAATTTGGGCCCCGATGCCCACCAAAACGGCCAGGATGAGGGTTTGGGCAATCTCAGCCACAGTCGCCTCCCGCGCGATCGCCCCGAGGATGGGGATCGCGGCTGTCTTGGGTCACAATTCCCTGACGTTTGCCGAGGATGCCATATCCCGCGAGATGCCCCGCGAGGTGCCCCGCGAACCGGTAATGCTGTGAATTGAAGGGCAACAGCAACAGCGCCATCGGGCGCAAGAACTCAGTAAAAAGCCTCGCCTGCTCTCCCCCTCATGCTTGTGTTGAGGGTGTTTTGGACAAAACTAGGGAGTTGGATTGGGAGCAATCGAGAACCTCCCAAGGCGGGGACGGCCAAAACCGCTTGTGGGCCAGTATATCGCAGGGGCCCCCGGGGCCCCTGAAGGTGATCTTTATCGGCCAATGCCCACGTAGTGGAAGCCTGCGGCCTCCAAAGCTGCCCGATCGAGGAAGTTTCGACCATCAACCACCGTGGGATTGTGCATGGCTTTGGCCATCTTGGCGTAATCCAGGGTGCGGAATTGTTCCCATTCCGTGACAATCACCAGCGCGTCGCAACCATCCGCCAGCAGTTCGGGATCGGTTTCCACATAGACGTTGGAGAGGCCGTGGCGCATTCCGGTTTGGGAAACGATCGGGTCGTAGGCCTTCACCTTCGCGCCCAGGCGGCTGAGTTGTTCAATCAAAATCAGGGACGGTGCATCGCGCATGTCGTCCGTGTCGGGCTTGAAGGTGAGGCCCAACAGGCCGATCGTCTTGCCCTTCAGGATCTTGAGGGTCTGTTGCAACTTCTCGATCGCGATCGCCCGTTGCCGTTGGTTCACGTTCACCGCCGCCTTCAGCAGTTCCGCATCGTAACCATAGTCACTGGCCGTATGCACCAGGGCGGACACATCCTTCGGGAAACAGGAACCACCCCAGCCAATCCCCGCATTCAAGAACTTGGGGCCAATCCGCGAATCTAAGCCAATGCCCTTGGCCACTTGGGTCACATCGGCCCCCACCCGATCGCAGATATTGGCCACTTCGTTGATGAAGCTAATCTTGGTGGCCAAGAATGCATTGGCCGCATATTTCACCATTTCCGCCGAGGCCAAATCCGTCGTGACGATCGGCACCGGAGGCAGAGCTTGGTTTTCTGCGAAGTCACGCCGGACGATCGGGTCATACAACTCGCTCATCATCCCCAGGGCCTTGGGGTCATTGCTGCCCAACACGATCCGATCGGGGTTGAAGGTGTCGTAAATGGCCGAGCCTTCCCGCAAAAATTCTGGATTGCTGACCACCGCAAAGGCCGGCTCCGGTTGGCCCGGCGAATTTTCCTTAAAGGAATCGAGCACGATGGTGCGCACCCAGTCCCCCGAGCCGATCGGCACCGTGGACTTATTCACAATTACCTTATAGTTGCTGCCACTCTTCAGGCTAGTGCCAATGCCCCGGGCCACCGCTTCCACATAGCGCGTGTCACTTTCCCCCGTGGGGAGGGGCGGCGTGCCCACGGCAATGAAGAGGATGTCGCTTTGATCAACCCCGGAAGCCAGGTCGCTGGTGAACTCGATCGTCCCCTCCGTCATGGCCGCCTGCATCAATTCCGACAGACCCGGCTCATAAATCGGGGATTGCCCCGACTTCATCAGCTTCACCTTTTCCTCGTTGTTGTCTACGCAGGTGACATGGTGGCCCGTGCGCGCCAAGCAAACTCCGGTTACCAAGCCCACGTAGCCCGTTCCAATTACACAAACACGCATAAATTCACCTTCTGTACAAGTGGAGTCCTTACAAGTTGGGGCGATCGGCAACCATTCAGCCGCATCCGGGCCAAATGGTGCAGACAAACTGAGATCCGTATTCCCTGGAGCCTGGCATCAGTCCGGTTGATTGCGACCGCCCGGATGGTTTCTGGCCCGGATGGTTCCTGGATGGTTTTGAGACGCTGCCTGTTCCAACTTGCCCCTTAGGCTTCAGCGGTAATCCGTTGGCGGAAGTCCTCGATCGTCTTTTGTAATCCTTCTTCGAGGGGCACGGTTGGCTCCCAACCCAGCCACAGCTTGGCGCGGGTAATGTCGGGACGGCGGCGGCGCGGATCGTCCTGGGGCAGGGGTTTATAGTCAATTTCCACGCCGGAACCCACCTGGGCTTGGACGGCTTTGGCCAGCTCCAAAATGGTGTATTCCCCGGGGTTGCCGAGGTTAACGGGGCCAGTGTGGTCGGGATTGTTCATCATCCGAATCAACCCATCCACCAAATCCGACACGTAACAGAAACTGCGGGTTTGGGAGCCGTCTCCATAAATGGTCAGGGGCTGGCCACGCAGGGCTTGCACAATGAAGTTGCTGACCACGCGCCCATCGTTTTCCAACATCCGAGTTCCGTAGGTGTTGAAAATACGCACCACGCGGATGTCTACGCCGTTTTGGCGGTGATAGTCAAAGGTGAGGGTTTCGGCAATCCGTTTGCCTTCGTCGTAGCAACTGCGGATCCCGATCGGGTTGACGTTGCCCCGATAGTCTTCGCTTTGGGGATGGACTTCTGGATCGCCGTAGACTTCGGAGGTGGAGGCCAGCAGGAACCGGGCTTTGACCCGTTTGGCCAAGCCCAGCATGTTCATGGTCCCGATCGCGTTGGTTTTAACGGTTTTGACGGGATTGTATTGGTAGTGCACCGGAGAGGCAGGACAGGCCAGGTGATAAACCTGATCCACTTCCAGCCGAATAGCTTCGGTAATATCGTGGCGGACGAGTTCAAAGTTCGGGTGGCCCAGCCAATGAACGATGTTGCGCTTGTGGCCGGTGTAGAAATTGTCGAGGCAAATGACCTCATGACCGGCGTTCATTAGCCGATCGATCAAGTGCGAACCGATGAAGCCCGCGCCTCCGGTGACGAGGATTCTCATGGCAACGTTGCGCTAGGGGGTTTGAAATCCCCAATAACCTAGCACCTGGGATGAGGCGTTGGGTGTGTGGTGATGGATTTTCAAGGAATCGGGCGCGATCAAGGCGCGATCAAGGCGCGATCGGGTTGGTGGGCGCTGATCCCTGAGGCAAATCTTTAGCTGGCTGATGAAATCGAAGTCTTTCCTAGTCTTCAAACCAAGCACTACGCCAAGCGGATTCGGCGGAGGCGATCGCTTGGCGATGTTGCACCTTCTCGTAGCGGGTGCGGAGTTGATCAAGCTGCTCCAGCACCTGTTGAATCGCGGCCCGCTGGGGCTTCAGGTCGGGGTTGCTAAAGTGAATTTCCGAGAGACGCAAATGCACGGCCACCAGGCGGGTGGCTCCGTCGTTGTCGTTGTCGGAATCGTCATCGCCTTCGCCTTGCATGATCAGCTCAATCAGATTAGGCGAGTTGCCGGTGAAGTCGTCGAAGTCTCCCTTTGCGGCAATGTCCAGCATGGCGGGCGGGAGTTTGCGGGGCAAAATGCCGGCCGAGCGCAATAGCTCGTTGGCCTGATGGGATTGGGCCCGAAGGGTGTTGTTGGTGAGCTTTTCGCGCGATCGATGCCATTGCAGCACGCGGCTGGGGTGGGTTGCCAGCGTTGCCAGCACTTCGGGCATTCCAGCATCCAGGTCGATCGCTGGGGGCCGGGGTTCGGGATCTGACTCCGGTTCTGAGTCGGCTGCTTCCTCTGGGTCGGCTGCTAGATCGTCGTCATCGCGCCCTGAGGATGAGTTGGCGTTGGATGAGTTCGCGTTTCGGGGGCGATCGCTCGTTTCGTCGTCAGCATCTTCAGGATCTTCAGCGTCGTCCGCATCATCCCCCTCCAGCTCGATCGACTCAATATTGACCAACGAGTTAAAAGCCGCCGCCAGAGCCGCCGCCATTTCAGCGGTGCTGGGGCCCTCGTTGTCTTCGTTGTCTGCCCCGTTGGCCGAACGGCGACCGCTGGATTTGGGTCGATCGATCGCCTCCACCTTCACAATCCGCTGTTTTCGCTCGGGCTTGGGAATGGGTAAGGCCAGGTTTTGTGCCAACTGTTCAGACAGGTCGCGGGCCAACTGTCGCAGGGCCTGCTGTAGGTTTTGGCGCTCCATGAAAGGCAGGGCCAAAAACCGCTCAGGATACTTATGGGTACAGATGCGGTAGCTGGCCAAAATCAACTGCTGACCGGCGGCGGCTCCCAAGGTGCGCAGATAGCTCAAATCCGCCTCGTATAAGGACTCCGCCAGCGATCGAGACCGATCGCTCAGCTCCGCCAATTCTTGCTCCAGTCGATGAATCGGGTCGGTCACGGGTGGTTTCGCCTCTTCTCTCTGCACCAGTTCAAATTCGTGCAAATTCTTACGTGCAAATTTTTACGCACAAATTCTTACGCACAAATTTTTATGCAAATCCCACTGCGCAAATTTCACCGCGCAAATTCAGGCTACATAAACTCAAATCTGCGGCAATTTGCAGCAATTTGCACAAGCTCAAACAAATCCAATCTTTCAAACCAGGCTGAACAGTAAACCAGGCTGAACCAGACCAAAATTAGGAACGATCGCCCCAATAGCACCAAAGGCACAGCCACAGATCGTTCGGACGGTTGCGCGATCGATCGGGCCATGCCTTCGGGTTTAATTCAGCCGTTGGGGCGACAAGCCGGACAAAACCGCCTTCCCCACAAATCGGATGGGCCATCCAGCCCCAGCCGTCCTATTTGTTGCCGGTTTGGGCAGCCACTTCCTCAGCGAAGTTGCTTTCTCGCTTCTCGATGCCTTCACCCAACACAAAGCGCTGGAAACGACGAACTTGGATGTTTTCCCCAATCTTCGCGATCGATTCCTTGATCAGTTCTTCCACGGTCTTGCTTTGGTCGCGGATGAACGGCTGAGGCAGCAAGCACAGCTCTTCCAGACGCTTCTTAATCCGACCATCAACAATCTTTTCTTTCAGTTGCTCGGGCTTGCCGGCCAAGTCTTCGCGACCCATTTCGATCGCCTTTTCGCGGGCCACCACTGCCTCAGAAATTTCCGAAGTCGAAATGAACTCCACATTCGGACAAGCGGCAATTTGCATGGCGATGTTGCGCACCAGCTCCCGGAATTCATCGCGCTTGGCCACAAAGTCCGTTTCGCAGTTCACTTCCACCAGCACGCCGATCCGACCGCCGGTGTGGATGTATGCATCAACCAGCCCTTCAGCGGCAACGCGGCCCGCTTTCTTGCCAGCGGAGGCGATGCCCTTTTGGCGCAGCCATTCGGTGGCCTTTTCGATGTCGCCGTTGTTTTCTGCCAGGGCTTTTTTGCAGTCCATCATGCCCGCGCCGGTACGTTCGCGCAGGTCTTTAACCAGCTTTGCCGAAATCTCTGCCATGGGGCCCTCGTTACCTAAGCGTTTGCAAGCGTTGTCGTGAACTGTGCAGCAGTTATTTGCCGTTGATTGTAAAACCTGACGAGTCAGGACGGGGTTAAGCTTGCCCTAACCCGGCTCGCCCGATCGACATCAACTTAATGAACTGAGCTGAAAATGTGCTGAGCTGAACCGAGACGAATGAACCGAAGAAGCGACGGAAACTAGGACAGTTAATTGAGCCAAAGCTTGGTGAGCCAAGGCCTGGTGAGCCAAGGCCTGGTGAGCCAAAATCTGGCGGTGTTTGATCCGGCTCGATCGACCAGCGCCGACCCTTGCGACCTGGCCGATCGATCCAGACAGTGGCTCAAGCAGTGATTTCAACGCCTGACTTCTTCGGATCTCGCAGCGGAAGAATCAGAATTTTGCCGATCCGAGGACAAGTCTTGAAGACAGACCTTAGGCTTCGGTGCTTTCTTCTTCTTCGTACTCTTCTGCGTCGTAGTCGTACTCTTCGTCGAAGGCTTCGTCTTCGCTATCCAATTGACCGTGGCGACCTTCATAGATCGCGTCGGCCAGCTTGCCGATGATCAGCTTGATCGATCGAATTGCGTCGTCGTTGGCGGGAATGGGCACATCCACCGTATCGGGATCGCAGTTGGTGTCCAGCAGCGCCACGATCGGGATCCCCAGCTTCACGCACTCTTGCACGGCGTTGTATTCCCGACGTTGGTCAACCATGACCACGATGTCGGGCAGCTTGCGCATGTGCTTAATGCCGTTCAGGTACTTTTGCAGCTTGGCCATTTCGCGGCGCAGCACCGAAGCTTCCTTCTTGGGCAGCAGGTCAAGACCGCCGGTTTCTTCGCGGCGCTCCAGTTCCTTCAGCCGATCGGCCCGGCTCTTGATCGTGGTCCAGTTGGTGAGCATCCCGCCCAACCAACGCTGGTTCACATAGAAACTGCCGCAACGGCTAGCCTCTTGGGCCACGATGCCAGCAGCTTGGCGCTTGGTGCCCACAAACAGCACGCGCTTGCCTTGCTCGGAGGCTTCGCGCAGAAATTGATAGGCATATTCCATGCACTGGGCGGTTTGCACCAGGTCAATGATATGCACGCCGTTGCGAGCCGCGAAGATGTAGGGCGACATCTTGGGGTTCCAGCGGCTGGCCTGGTGTCCAAAGTGAACACCAGCATCGAGCATTTGGGTAAGGGATACGACTGCCATGGTTGGCGATTTCTCCTGATATTCGGGTTTATCCTCCATCCAGCGAGCGATTTTGCAGAAGGCGAAAGGCTGACTAGCTCAGGGTTTGCGACCTTGGCTTCGGCTCTTTGGCAACCAACAAAACACCCGAAACGCTGGATGTGCGTTTTAGAGAGCTTGACTAGGGTATCACGGGGGGTGCGATCGCGATATTCTTTTGCAAGCGTCCGCTGAGGCGCAAGGCCGATTCCCTAAGGATGCCCCCATGATCTCTTCTCCGGCTCGATCGATTCCTGGGTCTGAGTTGCCCTTGGATGATCGCCCCGACATCTCGATCGTTGTGCCCATCCACAATGAAATTGAAAGCCTGCCCCATCTGCTGGATGCCATTACGGCGGCGATGGAACCAACGGGCGATCGCTACGAGATTGTTTGTGTGGATGATGGATCGCGGGACGGCTCCGGCGATTGGCTGAAGCAGGCGGCGATCGAGCGCCCCAACCTGCGATCGGTGATTTTGCGACGTAATTATGGTCAAACGGCGGCCATGGCTGCGGGGTTCGATCGCTCCCTGGGTCACACGATCGTGACCCTGGATGCGGATTTGCAAAACGACCCCCAAGACATCCCGGCCCTGCTGGAGAAGCTCAACGAGGGCTATGACCTGGTGACCGGTTGGCGGGTCAAGCGCCAAGATGCGGCCATGACCCGACTGTTGCCCTCGCGGATTGCCAATGCCATCATTCGCCGGGTCACGGGCGTGCGTGTGCGGGACTATGGCTGCTCGCTCAAGGCCTACCGCGCTGAATTGCTGGCCGATATGAACCTTTACGGCGAATTACACCGATTTTTGCCCGCCTTGGCCTTCATGGAAGGGGCCAGAATCACAGAAATTCCCGTGCGTCACCATGCCCGCCAGTTTGGCCAAAGTAAATATGGACTAGGCCGCACGATCCGGGTCGTGATGGATCTGCTGACCATTTGGTTCATGAAAAAATTTCTGACCCGGCCGATGCATGTGTTTGGCCCCCTAGGGTTGGGGCTAATTGCGATCGGGGGAGTCCTGTTTATTTATTTGATTGCGATCAAGGTCTTTTTGGCCCAGGCCATTGGCGATCGCCCCCTGTTGACCATTGCCACTGTGTTGTTGCTGGCGGGTTTTCAATTCTTCTGCTTTGGTCTGTTGTCGGAGTTGACCATGCGCACCTACCACGAATCCCAAGGCCGACCGATTTATCGAATTCGGGAAGAAGTGGGCTAGTCAACGGTTAATCAAGTTGATCAGGTTGATCAACTTGATCAGCAGCAGCTAATCCGCAGCTAATCCGCATTAATGGCTTGAGTAATGGCTTGGCGGTGGTTGAGCGACACCGGATTCACAGGCCGATCGGTTTGCGGGGAAGCTGTGAAAAGACTTTGCCATCAAAAGACTTTGCCAAGGGGCGATCGCGGCCTGGGGCCAAGCGGCGCTTCATTGCGTTTTTGTCACATTCGCTACAATGATCAGTCCTATCGCCAGCGTGTAAGCACCTGAAGTTGCCGTGTTATCGCTGTTTCGATCGCTGCCGGCCCACAGTCGGCGGAATTTGTTGTTTTTAGCGGGGGCGGCCTTCCTGTTTTGGTGCAGCATGGCCTCGCAACTGCCGGTGCTGTCCTTATATGTGCGTCAAACGGGCGGCAACGATAGCCAAGTGGGGCTTGTGATGGGAGCCTTCGCGATCGGGCTGCTGTTGTCGCGCCCGCAGTTGGGCCAGTTGGCCGATCTCCAAGGCCGGCGGCGGGTGTTGCTGCTGGGAACCGTGGTGGCGGCGATCGCCCCGATCGGCTACGGCTTGGTCACCTCCGTACCCCTCCTGATGTTGGTGCGCATTTTCCATGGACTGAGCATTGCCGCCTTCACCACCGGCTACAGCGCTTTGGTGGTGGATTTGTCTCCTCCGGAGCGAAAAGGGGAGCTAATTGGCTACATGACCCTAACTCAGCCGGTGGGTGTGGCGATCGGCCCGGCCCTGGGCAGCTATTTGCAAACGGCCTATGGCTTTTGGCCCACCTTCATTGTGGCCGCCAGCTTTGGGACGGCCGCCACGATCGGGATGAGCTTTATTCAAGAAACAGCTCCCCCAGCGGAGGATCCTGCCGCCAGCTCATCCGAAAGTGCGGAGCGTTTTTGGGCCAAGTTGGCCACGCCCGCTCTGCGGACTCCAGCCCTGGTGATGCTAACGATCGGGCTGGTGTTTGGCACGCTCAGCACCTTTGTGCCGCTCTTGATTGTGGAGAGCCGCGTGGCCCTGATTCCCGGCCTGTTCTACACCGCCGCCGCCGTGGCCAGCTTCAGCGCCCGATTTTTAGCGGGCAAACAGTCCGATCGTCTGGGCCGCGGTGCGTTCATCACTCTCAGCTTGGTCTGTTATGTGGTGTCCATGGGCTTGCTGGCCCAGGCGGAATCCGTGGCGGGATTCATCGTAGCCGCCTTGCTCGAAGGGCTGGGGGCTGGGTTGCTGATTCCCTCGATTGTGGCCCTGGTGTCCGATCGGGTTCCTGCCCACGAGCGCGGCCGCAGTTTTTCCCTGGTGTTGCTGGGGTTTGATTTGGGCATTGCGATCGCCGGGCCCGGTTTGGGGGCCGTGTCCGATGCCTTGGGCTATCGGGTGTTGTTCGCGATCGCCTCTGGGTTGGCTTTGGTGGCGTTGATGATGTTTATCACCTTGTCGAGCAAGTCTGTGGGGCGATCGATCCGGTTCGCCTTTGGGCGATCGCCGGATGTCTATGCCCTCAGCCCTTCGGAATTCCACTAGATTCCAATTGCCGTGATCTAACCCCTGGATTCCTGGCCTAACCCGGCCTCTGAATCAACCCTCACCCCATCAGCACCCAGCCCAGAACTCAATCCGACGAGGACTCCGGGCGGGTGCTGAGCACCGAAGGTGAAGCCGCGATCGGTGGAGTGGAGGAAGTGGCGGAACCGTTTTGGGGCGATCGATGGGCGATCGCCGTGGAGCGTCGTTCCGGGCCCCGGCTGGGGTAGCTCGATTGGCGGGTGGGAATCTCGATCGTGAAAGTGCTGCCCAATCCCTCCTGGGACTCGCACAGCAGGCGGCCATGATGTCGCTCCGTCACCACCTGATAGCTAATGGATAATCCCAGCCCCGTTCCCCGGCCGACTGCTTTTGTGGTGAAAAACGGGTCAAATAGTTGCGCTCGGATGGATTCGGGGATCCCCGCTCCATTGTCCGAAATGGAAATTTGTACCCAATGGTTATCCAAAATTGGGCGAGTGGAAATCACAATTTGCGGCTGAAAATTCTTCCCCTCAACCTGATAGCGATCTTCTAACGCATCCAAAGAATTGGCCAAGATATTAATAAACACCTGATTGAGTTGGCCCGGGTGGCATTCCACCAAATTCAGATGCCCATAGTTGCGAATCACCTGCGTGGGGGGATGTTTATCGCTGCCCCGCAATCGATGATTCAAAATGGTCAGAGTACTCTCCAAATCATCGTGCAGATTCACTTCCTTCAGTTCTGATTCATCCATTCGCGAGAAAGTGCGCAGGGATTTAATAATGGCTTTAATCCGATCGGCTCCCATTTTCATGGAAGTAAATAGTTTAGGTAAGTCCTGACTGAGATATTCAAAATCAATGTCTTCTAGATGCTCAGCGATCGGCTGAATTGCTTCAAAGTCAAAATATTCCCGACAAAGCAAAATCAAATCGAGCAAATCAATGGCATATCGTTTGGCATGATCCAAATTGCCATAGATAAAGTTCACGGGGTTATTGATTTCATGGGCCACACCCGCCACCAATTGGCCCAAGCTCGACATCTTTTCCTGTTGGATCAGTTGAGCCTGCGTGTGGCGCAATTCGCTAATGGTTTCTTCTAGGTCTTTGGCCTGTTGCCGCAACCGCATTTCCGATTCCCGCAAGGCCACTTCCACCGCTTCCCGATCGCTCGCATCCCGCGCAATGACCCCTAAACAGAGGGGATCATTCGTTTGGGGATGGCGAATGACGAAAATGGTGTAATCAACGGGAATATAACTTTGGGCTTGCAGATTCCACAGCCGAAAAGCCCCGCTCCAAGTGCCGTCCCGGAGGGCGATCGGGTGAATGAGTCCAGCCGCGATCGGGCGATCTTCCACCGCGAAAAAGTCCATGAGCTGGTGATTTTGAGCCGCCAATAAATTAGGCAACCCCACCAGGGCCAAGCCCGCCCCGTTCATATATAAAACTTCGCCATCCAGGCTGGTGATGCCAATGAGATTCGGGCTGTTTTCCACCAGCGCGGCCAGTTGACGGCGTTCTTGATCCGCCTGCCGCTTCAGGGTCACATCCGAAAACAAACTGACACAACCCATGTAGGAACCATCTGCATCATGGATGGGGCTGACTCGCAAAAAAATCGTCAGCATTTGCCCACGGGTGCTTTTCATGGTCACCTCGCCCACCCAAGAGCGATCCGATCGCGCCAAGTCATAGATCGCCTGCCAAGTTTGCGGTTGGGCGTAAAGACTCGCCATGCCCCCCGCCGCCACCAGCGTCGATAGCTCATCCACCTGGAACAACCGCGCAAAAGCCCCGTTGTGATAAATCGGTTGCCCCTCCGTATCAACCAACGCCACCGCCTCGCTGGTGCTATCCAGGGCGTAGCGATAGCGCATCCGATCCTTGTGTACGGTTTTGCGCGATCGCTTGAGGCGAGATTCTGCTTGCTTGAAGGAATTCACCTCCATCAAAGTGCCATGCCACAAAATCGAACCATCCGCCAATAGCTCCGGTTCTGAGGTGGCATAAACCCAACATTCTTGATGTTGGTGACCATCAAATCGCCCTTGCCAAAACCAGGACGATCGATTGCGGGCGGCTGCCTGGAGCGATCGGTGAAAAGCCCGGCGATCGCGGCTATGAATGCGCGACAACAAACAGTGACTATCGGCCATGATTGCCTCTGCCGAAAGACCAAATAGTCGATGGCAGCTTTCACTAATAAATAGAAATGACAATCGGCCATCACGATCCATTAGGAGCTGATAAGCAACCCCTGGCATCTTGCTGAGGAGTGTATGGATAGCAGGGCTTTGCGCGATATCATGCATGGTTTAGAGCTGAGAAGAAATGGAAGCATTGCGCAGATTGTTGTTAAAACAATCAAGTCTCACTGGTCAATGCCAATGATGGGAGTCTAAAAAGATTAAGTAAGAAATTGAGTCGCAATCGGATCAAGTCGAAATCGAAATCAAAGAAAATGAACCCAACGGTATCTTTTCAGCACCTTTAAACCGATCAAAACAGATCAAAGATGCATTGAGAAATGATGCTAATCTCCATCCATCACGATCGCTATGAGTCTTTGGGTTAAAGGATGAGCGGATTGAAAATGGGAAGGATTACCGAGTTAACCAAGGTTGGTGGTTCTCGACTCATCATTTCTCAGTGCTGCTTTGAATGTAACGGCTTTGAATGTAAAACTATCCTCCTATAAATCGATTGAGAAAGCTAGATTGAAGCTTGGCCAATGGTTGGTTGTGAGATTTTTCGCAAATTTAAAGCAATAAACGCTGATTGTATTGTGGCGAAGATTGTCACAACCTGTATGGAAATTTAAAAAAATGTAAAAACTCTTGAGAAAGCTCTGATCCCCTAAAATTTTATAAGTTTTCTTTAAAAACATGCAAAAGTAGACGCATTCATCGGTTTTATGAAGAAAATCTCAAGAAGTGCATTGAATTGGTCTAAGACGAGCTGCAAATTGGGACTTTCCCCTGTGGACTCGATCTAAGTTGGGTGAAATTTCAGAAAGTTTTCAGGGAAAACAATTCAATTTCAAGAAATAGCGGTCTTTTTTGACTAGAAAACCGTGATCGAAAAGAAGCTGATATTGGCACATTGATCGAAGGCATAGACAGAAAATAAGCCCCGGTTCAACGCCCCTAAAAGAGCAAACCATGGAAGTCATTCATCGAGGCATCTAGGGGATAGCTATGATGAATCGCTTACTTTTACCAATTGATCCCCGCCGATCCGGCAACCTGGCCAGAATCCGCTGGGGTGCTGGTTCGATCTCGCGGGTTCCTCCGGTATTGCCCTTCAGCCCATGCTCCTGGGAAGCTTTTGGGTTGGCTTCCGGCCCGTTGACGAATCAGGCGATCGCCCCAAACAACTGAACCCAGATGCTGGGGGCAACTGGGCACAGGGTGAAGATGGGTTCAAGGGACTGACTTTCGGGCAATTAGCTCAACTTTGGGCTGAAAGATGGGTTCACGAAACATCCAGTTCAGCAAGTCCAGTTCAGCGAGTTCAGTCTAGGTTGGGCAAACCTGCGCCTACTTCAGCCGATATTCAGCCGATATTCAGTCGATATTCAGCCGATCGCAGGCTATATCACGTCCTATACAACGTCAAAAAGAACAGTGGTCATGTAGCGATCGGCCCAATCGGCTCCAAAGGCTTTTTCCAACACGCGGCGGGTTTTATCGTTTTGCAGTTGTTGTTGGCAATAGCGCCGCTGACCCATTTCAATGGCGGCAATTTCAGCGGTATCTTCTGTGGGAGAAAGGGCGATCGCCTGTTGACAATGCAGCCGCAAAAAATCACCAATGCGGGTCACAATTTGTGCTTCTTCCTGGGCATTTTCGGGCCGCACAAACAAGCAGTGAGCGGAAAAAATAGTGCCCCAACTGGGGAATGTTCGTTCTTGGCTGAAAACCAATTCCGGCAAGGCGCTGAGGGCTTGGTCATAGGGGCTGGGCAAGGCGCGATCGTCCATAACGGGTGACAAGTCCGCGATCGCCATGCTCAGTTGCCCCCGTCCAGCCACCAAATCAGATCCAAACATGGGCAGAGCAAAGGTCGATCGAGGGAACATGACACAATGCAAAATATCCAAAGCGCTGCCCACTTGCGCCAATTCCAGGTGAATTTTACGAAATTCGCGAGTTTGGTAGCAGCGATTTTCAATAATTAATTTTTCGCCTTCTAGGGTTCCTTCCACATACCCCAAATCCTCGGGCATTTGGTAGGGTTCCAGGGTCAATTCCGATTGCCAAATTTGCTCGATCGCGTTGGCAACGGCGGTAATGGTGGGATGCAGTCGATCGCGCAAGGAACCTGGCTTGATAGGCGCTTCTAAAGACATTTCAGAAGTCATGATGATTGTTGAATTTTTGAATGATTTGAATGAACTGAAATTGGGATGACTGAAGTTTGAGTGATTGAGCTTGGGATGACTGAAGTTTGGATGAATAAAGCGCCCTAAAACCCCATAGGCAACCATTCCAAAATGGGCGCTGGAACCATTTCTCGGCTGTCTAAGATCTGCACCACAATCAGATAAATTGCCCCCAACAGCAACGAAATTGCGCCAGTGGCAATGGCTACCCACTTCGATCGGGTCATGGGGGTTCCTCGCAAGGTTTAGGGTGTTTTCGCGGTATTTTCGGAATTGACCGAGTTGGCTGGGGTGCTGAAAGTCTCAGTGTCCCGAATCATGGGCCCAACCGGGGCCTTGTGTATTCTTCAGTCTAAGGCTCGCCGGGCCAAGGGCGATCGTCTGCCAACCCAATGCAAAACCCACATCCACAGGGTTCATGAACAGCACAATGGGGATTGCGACAAAATTGGTGCATTGGCTTGGATCTGGATGCATCCCGTTTTGATCGACCTCTGTTGCCTTGGCCCGTACTGTTTTGATCTTGCTGCATTAACCTTGCTGCGTTGCTATGGAACTGGAATCCTGGATTGTTGAAGCCCACAACATTCGCAAAACCTACCGCACTGGTTTTTGGCTCAATCAATTGGTCACCACGTTGCGGGGCGTGTCCTTGGCGGTGCGATCGGGCGAGACCTTTTGCCTGTTGGGGCCCAACGGGGCGGGCAAAACCACCCTGCTCAAAATTCTGCTGGGAATTGCTAACCCAACGGTCGGGAGCGGCACGGTGCTGGGGCGGCCCTTGGGCGATCGAGCCGTGAAGCAGCGGGTGGGCTATTTGCCGGAAAATGCCTATTTCTATGACCACCTCACCGGTTGGGAATATTTGGAGCAGGCGGCGGCCCTGTTTCAAATTCCGCGTGCCGTTGCCCAAAAGCGCATCGTGGAACTGCTTGATTGGGTGCAACTGTCCGAAACGGCGGCCCGCAAAAAACTGATGAAGCAATATTCCAAAGGCATGTTGCAGCGGGTGGGCATGGCCCAAGCGCTGATCAATGATCCGGAGGTGATTTTTCTGGATGAGCCAATGTCGGGCCTTGACCCGATCGGGCGGCATCAGTTTCGAGAAATTGTGCTGACTCTGAAGGAGCGCGGCAAAACGATTTTTTTCAATAGCCACATCCTCTCCGATGTGGAGCAAGTGTGTGATCGGGTGGCTATCTTGGCTCAGGGGGAGTTGCTCTGTGTGGGATCTCTGGATGAACTACTGGGCCCCAGCAGTACCTATCGTGTTGTGGGCCGAGGGGGGACACCGGAGGCGATCGCGTCGTGGCTGACGGAGGCGGATTTTCAGGGCGATCACTGGCGCGGTTTGCTGAAGGGCGATCCGGCTGAGTTTCTGCGGGCGATCGACCAGGCCCAAGCCCAAGTGCTGAGCTTGAACCTTCAACGCCCTTCCCTGGAGGATTTTTTCATGAACCTGATCCGCGATCGACAGGTTCGCCCCAGTTAGCCGTTGCGATTGCTGGGCCTCGGGGCAAGGAGCTTAGGGCCTGTCATCAAATCGCCTGAAACCCTGATGATCTCGTTCTTCAAACCAATCAATCGTAGGGGCGGGGTCTCCCCGCCCAGTTCCGGGGTCTCCCCGCCCAGTTCCGGGGTCTCCCCGCCCAGTTCCGGGGTCTCCCCGCCCAGTTCCCGTGACCCTTGGGTGTTCCCAGGGGTGGACAGGGTTGTGGCGATATCCCGGGTTAGGGTTGGGAGACCCAACCCCTACGGCGCTCAAAATTTTAGAAACTCCCCAGACAGGATTCGAACCTGTGACCAATCGATTAACAGTCGACCGCTCTACCGCTGAGCTACTGAGGAATGTGCGTCCAACGCGGAAACTAAGATAATCGCCGCAGCTAGGGTTTGTCAAGCGAATTGCTCAAGAAATTTTGAATGCTGCTGTTTGGGGTCTGCGAGGCGGTCGGAAAACTTCGGGGAATTTTTGACGATTCCGGCATCCTCCGAGCGCACAACACTTTGAACCACGGCGATCGAGCGGCTCTTGGCTTGAATACTCCAGGATTCGGCGGCGCAGATCCGGATCCTCGCCCCCTTGCCCGAAACATTGGCAGGGAGGATTGTGCAACCCGGCAAATCCGCAACCCCATCCTCAAAAATGCGCTGCTTCGATCCGGTTGGTCAACTGGCTGAGGAAAGCGACGGTTTCAGGGGCGGTTGCCAAGCTGGATAGTCTCGGAAACAGATCGCCACAAGCTTTATCCCGTCTGCTCTTGGGCGTTTTAGGTGTCTGCTATGGTCGATCGCCCCGAAACAGGGGGCCGATTGCGATCAAGCCAGTGACACAGACGCGCGATCGGCAATGGGGCTAGCTCCGTAGAGTGAAGCTGTCAAGAGAAACGCACCTCCCAAGCGCTTCCCCGACAACCTTCGTCGTCACCGTTGTGTTGTGCATCCTGAGGTAAGAATCGTGAACGCTCAACTGGCCACCGCCCCCCAAGTCCGCCGCCCTTCCAGCCCCGTTCCCGCCGCGACCGTTGCCCTCAGCCTTGTGCCAGCCCCCGCCGATGCCAGCGCCCAAGTACAGATGTTGTTGGATGAGGTGATGAATTCGGTGGGACAAATGCCCACCCGAGCGATCGCCACAGTTGAGCGCATCCTGAACGAAGTCAGCCGTGTTTGCCAAAAGAGCGATCGCATCCAAGCTTCCGGTCAAGTGGACGATTGGGCCCTGTCCTTGGCTCGTCACCGGCTTCAAAAGTGCCTGGCTTACTATAAGCGCGGCTCCGAGCGTGGCCGAGTGGAACTGCACAGCACCCTCAGCGCCATGGTCTATCGCTACATTGCTCCGGCCCAAGCGGAACTGAGCTTCCAGGCTCGCTACACCCTGATTGAAGATTTCATGCAAGCGTTTTACATCGAATCCCTGCGGGCCTTTCGGCGGGAAAACGACTTGCTTGAGACCTACCAACCTCGCACCCGGCTGGAGTTGGCTGAATATCTCTCCTTCGCGGAGCAATATGCCAAGCGCCGCATTTCCCTGCCCGGTTGCCGCAACCAACAATTGATCGTGCTGCGGGCGAAAAGCTTTGCCCGTCGCCAACCGCCGGAAGTGGCGATCGACATGGAATTGGCCGTGGAAGGGGGCAAAGGCGAAGAGGCTGAACAATATGCCCGCAGCAGCGCCGTGCAGCAAGTGCGCGAGCAGATGGTTTCGGAGGCGATCGACCCGGCGGAAGCTGTCCTGCGCGATCGAATCTTGAACGAACTGGTGGACTATTTGCGCAACCAAGGTCACCACGACTGCGTGGATTACCTGGCCCTGAAAATGCAAGACCTGTCTGCCCCGGAAATTGACGAAGTGTTGGGCCTCAGCCCTCGCCAGCGGGACTATTTGCAACAACGGTTTAAGTATCATGTGGAGCGCTTTTCCCGGATGCACAACTGGGAATTGGTTCACCAGTGGCTCGGGGCCGATGTGGACGATCGCCTAGGGATGTCCGGTGCGCTGTGGACCTTGTTTTGGGAGGAACTGACCCCCGAGCAACAGCAACTAGTGCAACTGAAGCAAGCTCAAAAAGACGAAAAAACCATTGGCAAGGCGATCGGCTGCACCCCCAAACAGGTACAAAAACGCTGGTTCAAGCTGCTGACCTTTGCTTGGCAAGTGCGCAACGGTGAAGTAACGCTGCTGCAAGAGGCCTAGGCGATCGACCCATTTCCCTCCTTAGGGGCCGATCGCTCAGGAATTCAGCCCCTTCGGTAACGACGAAATTCAACGGCAGGCCCCGCGCCTGCCGTTTTTGTTGGCTGGTCAACTTCAGGCAATCTGTTAGAGTAATTGGAAGCTCCGCACCACCGACCCTGCGGGCTGCCGCCAAAGCGGTATGCTCGTTTCCAACCGACGAGAAAGACCCACAGCACCTATGAAATCGAAAGCATTTTGGGGCTTGGTTTCCCTGGTGGCGGCTAGCGTGCCTACGGTGGCCCAAGCTGCGCCTGCGTTGAACCCCCACATCAAAGTTGACTACCACGAGCAAAGCCTTGCTCAAGAGGTGGTCTATGGAACCTACTACGATGGCCCTCGCCTGCGCGTGGTGACCGATCCGACCGGTGCAGCTCTGCGCAAGAGCTTTGAGTTCCCGATCGACCTCTCGCTGAAAAAAGAGAGCAGCATCACCACCAGCACCCCGATCACCGATCGCTACAAGATTCACCAATTTGGTGATTGCAACAGCGACAACAAAATTACCTTCGAAGACCTCGATATTCACCGGGGCATCTGCAACTCGCGTTTCCAAGCTTGGTCGCGCGAAGTGCAAGAGTGCTTGAAGGCTGGCCCTGTGTTGATTCGTGACCTGACCGGTAACGAAGTGTTCATCTACAACAAGGACGGCCAAGAGCTGTCGCGCGATATTGTGCTGAATGCTTCCGGCAAGGCCGTGTGCCGTCAGTTCATCGGCCGCGCCACCCCCGTGAGCATGGATCGTCAGTGCCGTGACGTGGTGGTTGAGCAACGTCCGTTCGTGGCTCCTTCTGCGCCGATGGTTCCCTCGGGCCCGATTCAAGGTCTGTGGTAAATTAGCCCCTCCTGCTCTGGTTGCTGCATTCGGTTTCAACGCCGAATCGTGATCGATGCTGGCGGAGTCTAAATCAGCGGAGTGAAGCAGCGGAGTTTAGATCCGGTCTCAAGACTCTCTAAATTTGCTGCTGCAAAGTGCTCTGGCTAACAACTCTGAAAAGGGTTTTTGGAAAAGGGATTGGTTTCGGCCAGTCCCTTTTCCATTGCTGGTTGCGGTTGTTGGTTGCGGTTGTTGATTGCGGTTATTGGTTGCGGTTGTTGGTTGCAGTTGTTGATTGCGGTTGTTGGTTGCGGTTGAGCTAGGGAGCCGATCGCTTGCATTCGGGAAAATCTGTCTCTAAAGCCAAAAATGCAGGGCAGGGCGTTTTGGTGGTGAGGTTTTCGGGCTTGTTCCAGGTGAAGGGAGCCTGTTGTTCGGCCGCCATCCACAGCAGTCGCTTCGCCCGGGTCATGGCCACGTAAAGCAGGCGATATTCTTCGGCCACTTTTAACCAACGGGCTTGGTGGGTGGCGATCGCGATCGGGGGAAGTTTGGCGGCTCCATGCACCCGATCGCGAATTTGGGCCCGTAAACAGTCGCCCAAGTTAAATGCCCCCAAAAACTCCATTTGCAAAGGCACACGCGCTTCGGTGCTGAAATAGTCGCTGTGGAGGAAGGGCAAAAAGACCCCATCCCAGTCGAGGCCTTTGGCTTTGTGGGCGGTGATGATGGTGAGCTGGCCGGGGCGGGTGTAGGGGGATTCGGGCAACTCCTCGGCTTCGACGGGGGCGAAGGTTTCGTTACTGACAATTTCCGCGAGGTTGTTCAGGGTGGTCTCTAGCCGTTGGTCACCCCGATCGCGCTGCACGAGGGTTTCGATCAATTTGTCGGTGGTGGCCAGCTCGGCGCGATCGTAGCCCAAGGTCATGGCCAAAAAGGACAGGAGGGCATAGTGGGGCAAATGCAGCCGGGCGGCCAAAATGCCAGCACAAATGCGCCGGGCCTGGCGGGCCGGTTCTGCCAAGGGTGGATCTAATGGCCCCGGATAGAGAAACTGTTCGGGCTGGGCGGCCAGGCTGTCCAGGTCTTGGGTGGGGATTCGTTGTCGATCGACCAAAACCCGCAGCAGGGCCTTCAGGTATTGGGGTGAGTGGGGCCGATCGAGAAATTGCAACAGGGTCAACATTTCCCCGGGCACGTGGGATTGGCGATCGCTGGCTCCCACTTCATAAAGATTGAGCCGATCGCCAAATCGATCGCCCAAGGATTTGGCCACCCAGCGCCCCTGATCATTGGTGCGCACCAAAACCGCCAAGCTGAGATCGGGGGCCTTGGCCCACAGGTCGATCGCCCGTTGGCCAATTTGGGCGATCGATTGGTGAATATCGGCGGGCCGCACCAACTCCAGCCCCAATCCGAGCGGCGTTGGGTTGGCGTTCGGCTGGGGGTCGTTGGGTTCTGCTGGTTGAATGCATTGCAACTCAAAGGGTGGCAGGGCCGATCGAGTGCCAATCTGTTGGGTGAGGCGGGGAAATTCCCGATCGTTCGTCCACTGCACCAGGACGTTGGCCGCTTCCAGAATGATCGGGCTGCTGCGTCCCGATCGATCCATTTGGGCAAACCGTCCCTGCGATCGACAGGCTTCGCAAAACCGCCGAAAGAATACTGGGTCGGCCGGCGTGAAGGAGGAGTTAATCGCCTGATTGGGATCGCCCACCCGCACCAAGTTCACCGCATTCGTGGCCGGGTCGATCGCCAATTGTTCCAACAGCCGCGCTTGCAGGGGCGAGGAATCCTGCGCTTCGTCCTCAAACACCGCAAAGATGCGCGATCGCCAGAGGCTAGCCGCCTCTGGATCCGCCAAAACCCGCAAAGCCGCCAAAATCATGTCGTCATAGTCGATCGCATTGCGCCGTTGCAGTTGGGCTTCATAGGCTTCGTAGAGACCCGCCGCGATCGCCAAACCCGGGTAGCGATCGGCGGCCAGCTCCGGTGCTTGGCCCATGTGCTGCAAATCTGCGGGTTTCAGACCCGAGCTTTTGGCCTCGCGCACCACCGTTAGCATCAACTCCGGCAACAAATCCGTTCGCAACACGGACAGTCGCCGCAACCGTTCCGCCTCTTCCCCGTCAAATTCCAACCCCTCCAGCAACAGCCCGTAAAGAGATGGGTTTTGGGTAATCCAATCATCCACGGCATTGGCGATCAGTCGGTGCTGGCGATCGGGAGACACCAGGGTGCGATCGCGCTCCATGCCCGACAGTTCCGGATTGCGTCCGGCAATTTGCAAGGCCAGCCCATGGAGGGTTTGCACCGTGAATCCCTGGCGCGGGAGGCCCAATATTTGCAGGGATTCGCGAATTTTGGCCTTCAGGTGGGCCGCGGCCGATCGGGTAAAGGTCACCACGGCCAATTGGCGGCGCGCGTCCAACTGGAACCGGGCGATCGTCAGGGCCGCTGCTCGGGCCATGCCCGTGGACTTGCCCGCGCCCGGCACCGCCGAAACCGCCAAGGGCCCGCCCGCCCAGTCAGCAATTTCCCGCTGGCCCGGCCGCAAACCATCCCGTAACCGTTGCCAAGCGATCTCGTCTCGACTGCTGGTGATGACCATGCTGGCTATCTTGCTCGTGATTTCCGCAATGATTTGGCCCAAAACTATTCGGCCCAAAACTATTCAGCCCAAAACTAATGGAGTGCTTGGGGAGGGTTGAGGAGCTGAAAAAATCGCTCGATCGTTTGCCAAATTGGCTCGATCGCGTCGCCCATGCTGTGATCTGTTTCCAGTTCGATCAACTCCACCCAAGGATGGCTCGCTGCCCACTGCTGACTTAGCTCGATCGACACCGTGCGATCGGCCCGCCCATGCAAAATCACCGTTGGCAACACCCGCTGAAGCTTGGACTGATCATAGCGCTGGGCATCTTCCCAAAAGCCCAACCCCAAGGGCAGCTCTTTCCCCGCCGTGTAGTGATAGACCATCAACTGGCCGCTCCTTTGCCATTGGTCTAACTGATCCGGCGACAGGCGATCGTGCCAACTTTGGGGAAATCCCAAGGCCGGAGCCAACAGCCCCAACCGTTGCACCTGGGGGCATTGTTCCGCCAGCCACAGGGCCGTCAAGCCACCAAAGCTCGAACCAATCAGCCCGATCGGTTCCTCCGGCGTTTGGTTAATCAGGGCTTGCACTTGCTGAATTTGGCGGCTGAGGGTCAGTCCGGTGAATCCCCCCTCATTAAAGTCGGGAATTTCAAGGGCGATTTGATGTTGTTGGAATCGATCGGTCAAAGCCCTGGCCTTGAATGAACCGGGGCCCGAAGCAAAACCGTGCAGGTAGAGATGGCGCATAGAGCTGGATCCAAGCCAAGGAAAAACAGCAAACGGGCAGCATGATCGCCGTGATCACCACAGTTACGATCCCAACATTGCCATCGCCCTGATTGGTCAAATGTTCACCAAATTTTTAATAGATTCGCAGCAGAAAATCCTCAGCAGAAAACCGCGCAGGACAGGCGATCCTACACGGTTATTGGGTTGCAGCGTTGGCTGGTGCTGGGAAGTTGGCTGGTGCTGGGAAAATGACCGAAAAACCTTTGGGAAACTCTCTGAAGCCATTCCTAGCAATTTCCCTAGTCATTTCTCTAGTCATTTCCCTAGAAAAATTGCTTTGAGGAATCAATTGGAGAGCACCAACCTATTGCGGTTCTATTGCGGCCGTTGGTTATTAGGCTGCCCTTGGTTATTGGGTTGTCCTTGCCGATTCCAGCCCTGGCCACCTTGACTATTAGGTTGCCCTTGCCGATCTCGACCGCCGGGCCCACCCTGGCCGTCGGGGCCGCCATGTCGCCGGCCGGGCCCGCGCTCCTGCATCCGTTGAGCCAATTGTTGTCGCTGGGCCGGGGTCAAAATTTCCCGCATGGCCAACATGCTTTCAAAGCGCAAATCACCCATTTTTTGCATTTCCGCCTGCAAGCGGTTGTGCTGTTGGCGCAGTTGGTCGGCGCTGGCGCTGCCGGCCATCAGGCGGCCCATCTCTTGGCGAACGGTGTCGATCGCGGTTCTTTGTTGATCCATGCGGCTGCGGAATTGTTCGCGCACTTGATCGAGTTTTTGGGTTTGTTCGGTGGTCAAGTTCAGGTCGCGCAACATGCCGCCGGGGCCACCCCGACCGCCCCGTTGACCACCGGGAGGGCCACCGTCTGGGCCGCCGGGGCCGCCCGGGCCGGGGCGATCGTCCATTTGCGACATCCAATCATCATCGGGCCCCGCTTGGGCGTTGGCCAACGGCACCAGGGCCGCAGTTCCCACGGTGGCGACGGCGGCCATGGCCATGAGGGTGATCTGAAGGCGATTCAAGTTCCAAAATTTCATAATTGACGAACTCCTGAGAGATGCTGATTAATCAGGGGCTAGAGGTAAGGTGTCCATTGATCGGGAAGCGCCATGGCTGAGAGCGATCGATTCACCAGCTTGGTCGGCTCCGTTTCCCAGGTGTGGGGGTCAAAACTCCAGGGCAGCGAGTCATCGGTGCTGGCCGTTTGGGTGGTGACGTTGCTGGGCGCGAGGGTCATGCCCCAGGTTTCGTTGATGAAGCTTTCGAGATCGGCTTCCGCAACGCTGGGGGCTGGGGTTTGAGTTCCCGGGCCCGGTTGGAAGAGGGCCCAACAGCCGATCGCGATCGCCCCCAAACTGCCTAACCACCATTGCCGATGGCGGCGGGCGGCCCGCAGTTGGCTGGCCTCAATTTCCAACAGCAGCGATCGCTCTAGACCCGGGGCGGCGGGCGGTGGGCTGGGGCGATGTTGGCGCAAGAAGTTCACCAATTTGACATCCTCCTGACCGGAAGGGCCGGCAGCCGGATGGGCAGGCCGGCGGGGGTTGCCACCGGAGCGGGGTTGAGCGTTAGCCTCATCGGATGGGTGAGATGGGCGATCGGTCATAGTTCCACCCCCTGTTGCTGCAAAAACTGCCGAATTTGGGCCCGGGCGTAAAAGAGCCGCGATTTGACGGTTCCCACCGGAATTCCCAAAATTTCCGCCGCTTCCTTTTGCGAAACATCTTCGAGATCACACAACACCAACACGGCCCTGGCCTCGAACCCCAAGATGGCCAGCGATCGCTGAACCAAGTCTTGGTAGTGCAGTTGGCTGAGGGGGGACTTGTCTTGGGTTCGGGGATCGATCGCCTGTTCGATCGCCCGTTCCGACAAGTCAGGATCCGCCGTCGGTTCCAAGCGGCGGGCGCGGTTTTTGGCCAACTCCCGCCGCCGATCGCTGGCCACATTCCAAGTGATTCGATAAAGCCAAGTGGAAAAGCTGGCCGACCCTCGAAAACGCGGCAACCCTCGCCAAACCCGCAGGAATACCTCCTGCACCAAATCATCTAAACCATCCGCATCGCAGAGGGAATAGAGCGTGGCGCGTACCCGAGCTTGGTGTTGGCGATAGAGATGCTGGAAGGCCCGCGCGTCCCCACCAGCGGCCCGTTGCACGATCGAGCGATCGTCCGTGGCCACCGCCAAAACCGCCGTCCTTTGCCAGCGACCCAATTGAGCATAGAGAGCCTTTCCCAGCATTCAGCCCTTAAACCTAGAAATCCTAGAAACACTGCTGCTGGCGGCTTGTTTGCCCCTCCATGCTCGCAATGCTGTTGAATTGCTCCTTTGGACAGGGGGCTAGCGAAAAAGGTTCAGCGTTGGGGCAAAGTTTTTGGGGTGATTTTGAATAACGGTTTGTTGAATGGCTGGGCGAAAGGGCTGGGATGCTCTTAGGTTAAGGACTTTGGGGTATTTTGGGGAGGTGTTTTGGGGGAATTTTTGAGGAGTGTTTGAGGAAAATTTGAAACAACTCTCCTGGGGCGTTTATCGATCGATCGGTAGGGCGATCGCTTGGCGCAGCAACATCACTTGCCGACCGTCCACCACCATGGCCGTGAATCCCCGATCGCTCAAACGGCGCATCAACTCGCCCGCCGCCTTGCTGTCTGTGCTGCTCGATGCCAACAGATACGGGCGATCGGCATAGCTGGCTAACCCCACATCCCGGCTCAGAAAATCCCGTAACTCGCGAGCCACCGTCGGGTCGTCAAAATAATTCACCAACACCGCATAGCCATTTCCTAATGCCGTGGGCTGAAAGGCCGCCGCCGCCCGCGCGCTGGGCGATTCGATCGCAAAAGCCTGCAACCCCGTGCGATCGCGCACATAATCGGCCCAAGCCTTGGCAATGTTCAACGAGGGAAACCCTTCCAAGCGCATCACCGCTTCCCCCACATAGCGACAGGGTTCCGCTGATACATTTTGGGGCAACGCCGTGTAAAGCCGATCTTCCACATCCCGGCTGGCCCGGCGCACCAACAGCAAAAATTCACCGGACTGGGGCGGTTCGCACTCGGGCAAGTCTTCCCGAGTTTGGGCTTGGGCCGCAGGAATCAGACCACCGGCCGCGATCGCCGCCAGGCCGGTTCCGATCGCCAGGGATTGCCACAGGGGCCGCCATAACCGCTGTTTCAACATGGGTTTGAGGGTTAGATTCTGATGGTTGGTTGGGTTCTGAGGGGTGGATTCTGAGGAATGGAATCTGGGGTGCAGTCTCCCAAGCCTAACCCGAGCGATCGTGAAAAACCGGACTTTCCACCTAAAAACCAATTCCGTCACACTTGGCAATCACCGATCAACGCCAGTAATCACTGATCAACACCAAAAGGGAGGATCCGACTGCGGATCCTCCCTCTTCCCCAACGCACAGCCCTGGCCAAGACCAATGGGGGTATTCAGCCTTGCGCTGGTTATCGTAGTCGCTTGTGCAGAACCTAGCTGGCCGAAACGGGAGCCAACGACTTTAACGGTTCCGGAATCGACTTAGAAGGCGCTTCAAACTGGCCCGTCGCCACATATTCCAACCGTAACCGCAACCAGGTGATGAAGGTGGGGTTGGTGGAAATGATCGCCGCCGACGGTTGGGGGCATTGCTGCTTCATTTCCTTGAACTCAGGAGCTTCCAGGAATGCCGGTTGCTCCACCAGCCAAAAATCAATTTCCTGTTCCCGCTCGTGATAGTTGCGCGTCCGTTCCTTGAGCACTTCTTCAAGGGGTTCTTCTTCCAGGAGAAAATGACGGCTAGCCAAACAGAAGTGATAGGTGGTCATCGGTTTTGGGGAGAGGTAGCAGGTTTACCAGAGGAATTTTAAGGACTTTGAAAACAGGCGCAATCAACGGAAGTGCTAGCGACTTTGCATTTTAGCGGCCTGGCGATCGAATCGTTGGGCGATCGCACCCCTAGCGACGAAACTTTATATCCAACGCTGCCCGCTGCAAAATTTCCTTCATCTCGCGCACCGCTCGCTCCATGCCCACCAGCGCCGCCCGACTGACGATCGTGTGGCCAATGTTTAGCTCTTCCATGCCGTCAATGCAGGCCACTTCGTAGGTGTTCCAATAGGTCAAGCCGTGGCCCGCATTCACCCGCAAGCCCGCCTCCCGGGCCCGCCAAGCGCCTTGGGCCAAAATTCCCAGCTCCTTGCGCCGCTCTTCGGGGCTGTGGGCTTCCGCATAGCGACCCGTGTGCAGCTCAATGAATTTCGCGCCCGTTTTGGCAGAGGCTTCAATTTGCTTGCTGTCGGCATCAATGAACAGGCTGACGGGAATCTGGGCATCTTGCAGGGCTTCCACCACATCTCCGAGCCGATCGACCGCCCCCACCACGTCCAGGCCGCCTTCAGTGGTCACCTCTTCTCGCCGCTCAGGCACGAGGGTCACGTAATCCGGCTTGATATCCAGGGCGATCGCCACCATTTCATCGGTCGCCGCCATTTCCAAATTCAAATGGGTGCGCACCGTTTGCCGCAACAGACGCACATCGCGCTCTTGAATGTGGCGGCGATCTTCGCGCAGGTGTACCGTAATCCCATCCGCACCCCCCAATTCTGCCAAAACAGCCGCGGCCACCGGATCCGGCTCCACGGTGCGGCGGGCTTGGCGGATGGTGGCAATGTGGTCAATATTGACTCCGAGGGTCAGCAAGGGGACTGTCTCCGGTATGTGAGTGAATAAAATGATGAATAACTAGCGGAATGACCAACGAACTGGGTCAGACTAGTGGACGCATCTGGACTGATGATTGTAGCGAATGTTGCCGATCGATTGGGCAGTTACGACGGATTGCCGGATTGCCGGTTGCTCGGGTTCAATGGTCAAGTCTGTTGCGTTTTAGCCTGCCGAGTCTGGGGCTTTCAAGCTCAGGGTTAATGCAACGGCTTCCGAGTCTAGGGCTGCTGAGCTTGAGCCTGTCGAGTTTCAAGAAACCCAACGAACCCATAAAAAAAATCCCCATTCCCATTGGGAACTGAGGATTTGGCATTGGGGTGCATCTATTTTCAAAAACTGATTGCTCGATCGCCCAAGGGTCATCCGGATGATTTAGCCACTTTCCTGGCCAATTTGCGGGGCGATCGGGTCAAGCCAGCTAGCTCACGGAAGCCTTTGAAGACTTTTTCATCACCACAGGGCGATGGGAGGCGGGGGCAACCTTGGGTTGCCTTTCAACGGCTTCATTGCCTTGATATGCTTAGTCCAATGGGCAGAACCATTCAATTTCTTCGTCGATCTATTCAATTTCGTCGATCAACCCCTTCTCGTTCCCTGTCGCACCTTGCTGCATCGTCCTCAGAGCCGGAGTCAACAGGATGGCAAACCCCGAGCACCTCGTGCTGATCGAGCAAGGTGCAGATGTTTGGAACCGCTGGCGACGCGCCAACCCCAACGTCTATCCCAACCTCCGCGAAGCCGATCTCAGCAAAGTTAACTTGCAGCAATTTGACCTCAGCCATGCGGATTTGTGTATGGCGAATTTGGAAGGGGCCAATTTGCAGCGGGCCAGCCTTCGCAAAACCAACCTCTACACGGCCAACCTATCGGGGGTGAACCTGCGGGAATCGGTGATGCGTCATGTGGACTTTCGCGAGGCAACCTTGCGACGGGCGGATCTGTGCATGAGTGTGGTGCGGGAGTCGGACTTTAGCCGAGCTGATTTGCGGGAAGCTAGTCTTTACACGGCCAACCTGAAGGGAATTAAGCTGCGGGAGGCGGATCTCAGCCGCTGCGATTTGCGGGAAGCGAACTTGGGCATGGCAGATCTGCGGGAGGCGAACCTGCGGGAGGCTAATTTGAGCCTGGCGATCGTCTGTTTGGCCAACTTGGTGGGGGCCAACCTATATTGCGCCAATATCCGCATGGCGAATCTCAGCTTGGCTAACCTCTGCATGGCCAGCTTGATGAGTGCCAATTTGGATGAGGCGACCCTGATTGGGGCGAATCTCATTGGGGCCAACTTGTATATGGCAACGCTGCGAGATGCCATTTTACGGGAAGCGGATTTGCGGGAGGTGACCCTCAGCCAGGTGGATGTGTCCGGGGCGAATTTGATGTTGGCTAACCTGAGCATGGCCAATTTGCGAGAAGCGAAATTCCATGGGGCGAATTTGGAAGGAGCCAATTTACACCGGGCGAATCTTTACTCAGCTTCCTTTGAGGGCGCTCTGATGGCGGCGGCGATTATGCCCGATGGCCACAAGCACGAGTGACGGGCCAAGAATTCCTGAATTATCAGAATTCCTGAATTAATCGTGAATTACGTCTTCCAAATCGCGCTATGATTGCTAGTTTGGTTTTGAACAAAGAGCGGTAGGTGAGGCGTATGTCTCTTCCGGTGGTGGCGATCGTGGGACGGCCCAACGTAGGCAAATCGACCCTGGTGAATCGGTTCGCGGGGGATCAATCAGCGATCGTGTTCGACCAACCGGGGATCACGCGCGATCGCACCTATCGGCCGGCATTCTGGGGCGATCGGGATTTCCTGGTGGTGGATACGGGCGGGCTGGTGTTTGATGATGACACGGAGTTTTTGCCCCTGATCCGCGAGCAGGCGATGGCGGCCCTGTCGGAGGCGGCGGTGGCGATTTTTGTGGTGGATGGGAAGCAAGGCCCCACCGATGCCGATCGGGAAATTGCCGATTGGTTGCGTCGCCAACCGAAGCCGGTGTTGCTGGCGGTGAACAAGTGTGAATCACCGGATCAGGGCTTGGCTCAGGCGAGTCTGTTTTGGGAATTGGGATTGGGTGAACCCTTCGCGGTGTCGGGGATTCACGGCAACGGCACGGGAGATTTGTTGGATGCGGCGCTTCGCTACCTGCCGCCTGTGGATCAGTTGCCGGAGGAACCGGAGCTGAACATTGCGATCGTGGGGCGGCCGAATGTGGGCAAGTCCAGTTTGTTGAATGCCTTTGTGGGCGAAAACCGGGCGATCGTCAGTCCCATTTCGGGAACCACTCGGGACTCGATCGACATGATGGTGGAGCGTAATGGCAAGCGCTACCGGCTGATCGACACCGCCGGGATTCGCCGCAAGAAAATGATCGACTACGGCCCAGAATTTTTCAGCATCAATCGGGCCTTCAAGGCCATCCGTCGATCGGATGTGGTGTTGTTGGTGATTGATGTGTTGGATGGCATCACGGAACAAGATCAGCGCCTGGCAGGCCGGATTACCGATGATGGGCGAGCCTGTGTTTTGGTGGTGAATAAGTGGGATGCGGTGGATAAGGATTCCACCTCAATCTATGAATATGAGCGGGAATTGCGTAGCCGTCTCTATTTCCTAGATTGGGCGGAAATGATTTTCACCAGTGCCGTGACCGGTCAGCGAGTCCCGAAGATTTTGGAATTGGTCGATCGCGCCGCTGAGCAACATCGTCGCCGGGTTTCCACGGCCACAATCAATGAGGTGTTGGAAGATGCGCTGCGTTGGCACTCGCCGCCAACCACCCGCCAAGGCAAGCAGGGCAAGATCTATTACGGAACCCAAGTCAGCAGCCAACCGCCAGCGATCGCCCTGTTTGTGAACGATCCCCACCGGTTCAACGACAACTATCGCCGCTACATTGAGGGCCATTTCCGTAAAGAATTGGGCTTTGAAGGCACTCCGGTGAAATTCTTCTGGCGCGGCAAAAAGACCCGCGACGCAGAACGCACCACAAACCGTGCAACCAGGGTTTAGACGGATCCGGAGGGCGATCGTTGATCGCGGAACTAAAACAGAAGCACTACAACAGTAGTACAGCCATGCAAAACCCCGACTCGGGACAGCGCCCCCAAAATGCCCCCAAGGCATGAACAGGAGGGCCAGTCGTTCCGGGTCGAGTTTGGTTGGGCCCGTTGACCGGTGGGCCCAAACGTTGGATGGCGAAGGATTGCTAATGGGGCCCGGTGTGAGGCCATGGGGATCGAAATGAGTAAGCAAATGACGGTGATCGGGTGGATGGTGGTGCTGGCTGCGGGGGGCGTGATGGTCCAGTCGTCAGCACCCGTGATGGCGCGATCGATGCCCAAAACCGATGCCATGACTGCCATAACTCGCCCCACGGTTGCTCCCGCTGCTCAGTTAACACAACGAATGTCTCCGGAGGGCCGCCCGATGGTTTCGCCCCAGCCCGATCGCCCGGTGGGCGGTCTTTATGCCCCCAATCCCGATGGCTCGCTCGATCGGTTTGTGTTGGATAAAACCGAGGTGACCGCCCAGGTGACCGGCAACCTGTCGCGAGTGACGGTGCAACAGACCTTTACCAATCCGTTCGATCGCCCTTTGGAGGCGGTTTATGTCTTTCCACTGCCGGAAAATGCCGCCGTGGACGATATGGAAATTCGGATTGGCGATCGGGTAATTAAGGGAGATTTAAAAACCCGCGAAGAAGCCCGCCAAATTTATGAGCAAGCCCGCCAAGAGGGGCGCACAGCAGGACTGCTGGAGCAAGAGCGCGATAATATCTTCACCCAATCTTTGGCTAACATTCGTCCCGGGGAAGCGATCCAAGTCACCATTCAATACACCGAATCCCTGAAGTTTGAAGGGGGGGATTATGAATTTGTGTTCCCAATGGTGGTGGGGCCGCGGTATAACCCCGGCAACCTGATCGGCCCCAACGGCAGCACGGATCAAGTGCCCGATGGTTCGCGGATTAATCCGCCAGTGTTGCCCCCCGGCAGTCGATCGGGCCATGACATCAGCCTTCGACTGTCGATCGATGCGGGCGTGCCGATCGAAGCGGTGCGATCGCCCTCCCACAAAATCGACTTCACCGGCAAGGGGCGCTTCACCGCCGTGCAACTGTCCCCAGCGGACTCAATTCCCAACAAAGACTTCATCCTTCGCTATCGGGTGGCGGGGGCCAACACCCAAGCCAGTGTGCTCACCCAAGGGGACGATCGGGGCGGTTTCTTTGGGCTATATCTGATCCCGGCGATTGGCTATCCCCAGCGGGCGATCGTGCCCAAGGATGTGGTGTTCTTGATGGACACCTCCGGTTCCCAACAGGGGCAGCCGTTGGCCAAGTCCAAGGAATTGATGCGCCGTTTCATCAATGGTCTGAACCCTAACGACACCTTCACGATCATTGACTTTGCCAATGCGGCCACCCGCTTGTCCGATCGCCCCTTGGCCAACACCGCCGCCAACCGACAGCGGGCCTTGGGCTACATCGAAGCCCTGCAAGCCAACGGCGGGACTAATCTGCAAGCGGGCATTGATGAAGTATTGCGGTTTCCAGCGGCCGAAGCGGGGCGATTGCGGAGTGTGGTGCTGCTGACCGATGGCTACATTGGCAATGATCGGGAGGTGATCGCCAGCGTTCAGCGCAATCTAAAACCCGGGAATCGGCTGTTTAGCTTTGGGGTGGGCAGTTCCGTCAACCGCTTTTTGCTCGATCGCTTGGCGGAAGTGGGACGCGGAACCCTGCAAGTGGTGCGCCAAGACGAAACCACCGACGCTCCCGTGGAAAAATTCTTTCGTCAAATTGCCAACCCGGTGCTCACGGAGGTGCGGGTGCGTTGGGAAGGGCCCGGCCCCGGCCCAGATCTTTATCCGGCCGCCGCGCCGGATCTGTTTGCGGCTCAACCCTTGGTGATCTTTGGGCGCAAGGCCGATCGCGCCCCCGGAACCCTAATTGTGACAGGCAGAACCGCCGGTAACCAACCCTTTGAGCAACGGTTCAAGGTGGAGTTTAGTCAGAGCGATCGACCGGCCATTGCTCAACTGTGGGCCCGGTCACGGATCAAAGACCTCATGAATCAGCTCTATGGCAACGAGGTGAAATCCCTGATTGATCGGGTGGTTGAAACCTCCTTGGCCTACCGAGTTTTGTCTCAATACACCGCCTTTGTGGCCGTGAGTGAGGAAGTGCGTGTCAACCCGGATGGTTCAACCCAGCGGGTGACGGTTCCCGTGGAGTTGCCAGAAGGAACCAGCTATGAAGGCTTCTTTGGCGCATCTGATCGCTCCGAGGCGGCCCGATCGGTGGGTGCTCCCCCGCGCCCCACGGGTGGCCGCAGCGGCTTGCAACCCGCGCCCCTCCCGATCGCCCCGCCGCCGCCCGCTGGGGAAGTGGAGGGCGATCTTACGTCTCCGTTGCCAACGGGCCCCACGGTGCAGATTGCCAGCGCACCGGGATTGGATCAACGGGCGATCGAGCAGCTCACGCAACACCTCAAACGCAATTTGCCAGCCAATCTGCGGGGGACGTTCGTGGTTACCCTCACCCTGGAACGCGGTTCCGTGGTGGGTGTGGTTTGGGATGACACGGTTTCCAGTGCCCTGACCCCCGAGCAAGCGGCCCAATTCCGGCAAGTGCTGCTGCGTTGGGCCAATGCTCCAACCAACTTGCGATCGCTTCAATTGCAAGTGGAATTGCGCTAGGGGGATGTCGGAATAGCCAAAACTGCACAGCCAAAACTGCACAGCCAAAACCGTAACCTGATGGGCTTCGTCGAGGTTAGGGGCTAGCTGGCGCAGGCGAGATCCACCGCTGCCAAGCGCTAATTTGGGTTTGGGCGGCCTCGTAGGTGGTGGCTGCCCGGGGAATGCGGCGAGCCAAGGCCACCGCACCGGGTAAGTCGCCGTTGGCCGCCTGCTGTTGGGCCAAAGCTAAAAGCTGCTGGCTCCAGCGGGCAATGTTACCGTCAGCCTGACTCCGCCAAGGGCTGTTGCGTTTGACCCGATCGGCCAGCAGGATGGCGCTCACGAGGCCGTCCGGACTGTTGGCGGTGGCGAGCTGTTGGGCCTCCGTGAGTTGTTGTTGATCTTGGCGCTGGGTTTGCCAACGGGCGATCGCCTGTTGGGCCTGGCGATAGAGCGATCGGCCACTGGCAATTTGGTTCGCCATGTCGATCGCCCCCGCGAGGTCGCCCCCCCGAGCCAGCTCCTCCGCCTGTTGCAAAATCGGCTCGTCCTGTCGCTGTTCCAACTCCGCTCGCCAAGCGGCCACCCGGCGACGGGCATCGGCGGCCAAAGGGCTTTCCGGTTCAATGCGCTGGGCCTGGGCGATCGCCTCGGCCCAACGCCCCTGACCGGCCAGGGTTTCCGCTTGATCCAACAGGGGGCGATCGCGCAGTTCTTGAATTTGACGGCTCCAGTTGGTAATTTCCCGCCGCGCCAGGGCCGCCAAACCGCTGGTGTCCGGAATTTCCTGGGCCTGGGAAATGGCGTTGGTTAGGTCTACTAACGTGCCCGATTGGGCTAACTCTTTTGCTCGCTCCAACCGCGCTGCATCTTCGCTGTCCCGTCGCCATTGGGCAATTTTGGCTTGGGCTCGTTCATAGAGGGGTCGCCCTTCCGGAATTTTGCTGGCCTCCTCGATCGCCACTTCCAAATCCTTAGGCGTGCCCCCTTTGGCCGCCGTTTCCGCCGTTGCCAGGTTGCGTAAATCTTCTGCTTGGGCCCGCAACGATTCCCGATCGGGCAGCAAATCCGCCCACCGCAACGCCGCCTCTCCATTACCGCGATCGATACTTTTCTGGGCCAGGGTCAGCACCTGTTCCGTTAAATCCGCGATCGTCTGTTGCGCAAGGGGATACAGTCGCCGCCGCGCTTCAATGCCCCGCAGCAGTTCAAAGGCCTGCTCAAAGCGATCGGGATTGCCGCCTTTTGCCAGCGCCAGGGCCCGGCGAATCCGTCCATCATCCTGGCGCGTTTCCGCAATCAGCACCCGCAGCTCATCGTGTTTGACCGTTGCCCAATAGCGCAGGGGGCCACGCACCAGCCGGTTAGCATTCCCGATCGCCGCATCCCACTTGCGTTGGTCGATCGCCCCAATCACCGCGTTATAAATGCCTTCTGCCTCCCGCCAGTCCCGCTCCCAGTCGGCCATCTGTGCTTTCACTTGGCCGTGATTGGGAACCGTTGTTGGGATCTGACGAGCAATTTTCAGCGCCTCTTCCAAGTTGCCCGCTTGCACGGCCCCATCCGCCAACCGCAAAATTTCCTCCACCCAAGCGACTAAGTAGCGATTCGCTTGGGGGCGCAATTCGTGATCTGCCGGGAGCACCTCCACCAGGGCGATCGCCTCCAGCAAATCCCGCACCGTCCGCTTGTTGGCCGCCACTTCCGCGCAGTAAAGGCGCATGGAAGCCGAAGCCAGCGGCCAAAAGATGGCGGGGCAGTTGGGCAAGGCCGGAACCCGCAACAACAGGGCGATCGCCAGGGCCGTCACAACCAGCAACGCGCCACCAATGGCAGCCGACAGCACCAACCAAGAACGATGAGCAGGTTTGGGCGAAATCACAGTGACGCACTCAGCAAGGTTTGGATCGAACGAGTCGATCGCGTCCCGAATTTTAACCTTAGTGGAGAGACGACGGGGATCGCAATCATGCAATCAACTTCGTTATCACCATTGGGAATCAGAGATTGAGAGTTTGGATCAAGCTAGCTTGATCAGTCAGCTATATGCATGATTAAGACCCTAAACCTAGAAAGTTGAAACTCAGCATCCAAAGTGTGGTGGTTTATTTTAAAGGATTCAAATGAATTATGTGCAATTGTAGCTTTCATTCGAATTAAAGCAACGTTCCAGTGCTTGAACAAGAGTTGGTGGTGAGAGAGTTAGATTATGATAAAAGCTGATTTGACTAAGAGAAGGATGAGAATTATTGAGAACAGTATTACCTGGCAAGTAATAATATTGAAAACCTAATTGGTGACTCATGCGCCAGTAGCATTGATTGACATAGCTTGGAGCAAAAAATTCTAATATCTTCACGGATTTTTGACACCAAATCATGTTTGTGAAAGCCGCTCCATGAGGGCCGGCGATAACTTCTGCTTGCGAAAAGAGGTCAACTTGTTCAGTAAATGACAAGCCCTCAGAAACATACTCAAAGTTAAATTTCTCTAAGATTGGATACAGCTCGTTTTCATTTAAAACTCGTCGAGCACGGGAACGGGATAAATATAAACGTTTCGATGGATATGAATTCAAATTATTTCTAGGTAACAGCCAATCACGTAGTTTGTGAAGACTCCGGCTATGGCACTCAATGATGCCCAGAAAATTAAATGTCAAAATTGTGTCGGCTGCCAAATGATTAATGAATTGGCTAGAAATACAATTCTTCTCACTGATTCCCAGCGCTTCTAAGCTTTGAATCTGAAAAGGCAAAGACTCTCCATGAAAGTACCAGTAATCGATTGTTTGACCTATGGATTTTGAGAATTCTAGAAGATCAATCACTTGAGGTAGGAACTCAGTAACCCAGTGAAAGTAATTATTGGTATTTTGCTTGGCAATGACAGCTACTGTTCCTGCAATGTATTGGGGATGCGAGAGTTGATTGGAAGTAGTAATCAGGCGCTCTGCTCCAATTGACAGACCATCAATTACCGCTCCATCTCGATTCCAGAATACTCGATTGCAAGAATCTACCCAAACACGCCCCTGCTCAATGGCCCAGCAGTGGCGAGGAAATTGGCCAAGCGGGCCGAGCGGGGCAAAGGTGGTAACATTATGATCTGCAAGAATCGGCTGCGGCTCGGGTATCTCTGAGGAATCAGAAATTGGCCATTCTACTAACTGTTCTATTCCGTTTTCTGTATTGTCAATTAATGGTAAACGTTCAATCGAGCATAGTAGATCAGGAATAAATTCATCTAATAACGCATCTGGGATACTTCGATAGAGACAACTGCGAGCCTCTTCATGTCGATCAAGGGCTGTAAATGCCTCAAAAAGGAGATTATGAGGTGCATGAGAGTCTGGGGCAATACGTAACACCCGCAAACACCAGCGGGCTGCGAGGGTTGCATTGCCCTGGTGGATTAATTGGCGAACTTCGGGAATGAGCCGTTTCAAGGCAGCTTGCTCGAAGGCGGTGGCTTCGGTGGGTCGATCGCGCCGTCGCAGCCAACGACTCAGATCATCGAGGGTTTGCAGGGAAATGAGGGTGGGGTTCAGCGCGATCGCATTGAGGAACTGCGCGATCGCCCCATTATGTTCTCCCAGTTCCCATTGGAGTTTGCCGAGTTCCCAATGGGCGATCGCCGTTTGGGAGGGCTGGGGCAATCCTTGGGCGATCGCTTGGTTCCAGGCTTGGACGGCCGCTGGTCGGCGATCGGCTCCCCGCAGCGACTGAGCTAGGGAACCGTAGGCCAGGGCGGAATCAGGAGCCAACTGGATCGCCTGTCGATCGAGCGCGATCGCCTCGGGCCAATTGCCCTGCTCACGACAAGCGGCCGCTCGATCGAGCAGCCGCTGTAGGTCTGGGGTGAGGTCTGATGCCGCCACAGGAACTAGCCGTTGATTAACCCTTAAAAAAACCAGCCGTAGGAATGCAGGCCCTTGCCCAGCAGGTTCACGCCCAAATAGCAAACCCAAACCACCACAAAGCCCAAGGCGGCCAGGATCGCCGGTTTGCGGCCTTGCCAGCCCTTGGTTAAGCGGGCGTGGAGATAGGCAGCGAACACCAACCAGGTGATGAAAGCCCAGGTTTCTTTAGGATCCCAGCTCCAGTAGGATCCCCAAGCTTCGTTGGCCCACACGCCACCGGCAATGATGCCAATGGTGAGCAGGGGAAAGCCCAGCCCGATCGTCCGGTAGCTGATGTTATCCAGGGTGTCCGCCAGGGTCAACCGTTGGGGCGACAGGTTCAGGGCGGTGGTGCTGTCAGTGGCGGGGCGATCGAGCAGGGCAACCCCGCTGGCTTCCCCCCCGATCGACAGGGCGGCCGGCGCTTCAACGGCCGCCGTGCTGACCGCCAGCCGCGCCACCTTATCCCGAAAACTGCCCGTGCCCACGGAGCTACCGCGCAGGGTCACATTCTGCCCCTTCGTCACAATCAAAAAGGCGATCGCCAGCAACGACCCCACCATCAGGGCCGAATAGCTGAGCATCATCACGCTCACATGCATCATCAGCCAGTTGGACTTCAGGGCCGGAACCAACGGCTCGGCGGCCTGCATACTGTCCGGGAGGGACAGGGCCGCAAAGGCCGTAATCCCCATGGCCACGGGAGCCGTGACAATTCCAACCCAGCGGCTGCGGCTGTTGCGTTCGGTCAACAAATGGACAGCCGTGATTCCCCAAGCGAGGAAAAACAGCGATTCATATAAATTGCTGAGGGGGAAATAGCCCGCCTCAATCCATCGTGCGCCCAACAATGCCGCCATGCAGAGGTTGGCGATCGCCATGCCAGCCGTGCCCAAGGATCCCAACAGAATCCATTGGGGAAACGCCGCCCCCACCCAATACAGCAGCATCGTCACCAGCAGGATGCCAAACGATGCGTTATCTAACCAGGTTTGCAGTACAACCAAATCCATAGCTTACGGCGGGTTTAAAAGCCCCTAGTAATCCCAACCATCCACCCTATCAACTCCCGATCGATTCCGTGCAAGTTTCGGCAGCGACGGCGGTTGACCGTGGCGGGATGTTGGGTTGGGGAAACGATTCGATCGCGGTGTTTTCTTCTCTATCAATTTTAGAGAACTAGGGAGCCAGAAAGTCTGGTCTGGGGGGGCAATCACCTTTTGCGCCGCCGAACTGGATCTTGGGGCCTGGCCGATCGGGGCCGGTAAACTATCAAACAAGCCCCTGATTGCTGTTCCCGATCGCCCAAGCAGTCAGGCCATTCCGACCCATGAACCCCTTTTTTCCCGATCGCCCCGAGCCGTCTAACATGCCCGAACCGGAACCACCCCAGCCCCCCCAAGCGCAACAGACCGCCCAAAAGCGGGCGATCGCGTTTTTAACCCTGGATATTCAGCGGGTGAAAGCAGCGGCGACAGAATTGCTCGAAAAGCTAGAAGCGGTGCGAACGGGGGAACTAGACGGTTGGGAGCGGTTGGGTAATGCCTATTGTTTGAATCTGTCGGGCGATCTCGCCACGATTGAAGACACGGTGGATGACGAATCGCCAAGTTGCACCCTGTCGATCGAGGAATTTGCCCAACTCGTTCAGGATTGGATTATTGATCTGGAGGCGGACGAAACGGATGAGAATTTCTGATGGCCGCCAGGGACTAATTCAGTAAAACTTCGTAACTAGAATGTCCTTTCCGCCTTCTCTGCCCTGGCTCTCGCTTCGGCAATTTTGGTTCTGTTTTCTGAGCTATTTACTCTTGAGCACTGTCCTGTTCATGGGTAGCTCGTTTACCATGCTGGCTTGGATTGTTTATCTATTTTTTCTCTTGCCATTCTATGGATTTTTAATTCTGTGGCTGGCAACCTTAACCAGTCGATATCGTGGATATCGGTTACAGGTCAAGCCATTGTTTTTAGTCTTGGTTCTGGTTAGCCAAATTTTGGCAATTATCGTGAGTCCGGGGAATTGCTATGGCTTCAAGCAAGGCAATCAATGCTATAGCCTGGCTCAGGTTTGGTGGGGAAATTTAGGCGAAATCAGCTCTCAAAATCAACCGCCCCATTGGAGTGCGATCGAGCAATCCTTTTTGCCCCTTCTTGTAATTTACGGTTTTCTGTTAGTGCTATCAATTAGTACGCTCAGGCGGTCTAGTCGATAAACAAGGGGCTTAAGATCTTGGTTTTAAACCCCTTGTTCTGAAAATTGGGTGGAAATTTTTGCGTGATGCTAACGTGCGGTTTTAAAGCCGACGTTGAGCAGCTAAACCCTACAGCAAACCAGCGTTAGCCAAACCCAAAATCATCCCTGCTCCCAACAGGTGACCAAAGCTCGCGGTTGCCAACAATTCCGGAATCCCAAACCCGGTGAAAATGGCAGGCAAAGGCAAGGGCAAAGTGGGGCCAACGCCGCGCTTTTGAATTGCGTAGTAACCAATCACGATCGCGAACACATTGCAAGTGATCATGATGATCCCCACATTGGGCGACCATTCAGTGGTGGTGGCGGTGGCCAAAAGATTTTGAATCGTGAATAGATTAAACAAGGGTCGTTCCTCCAAGGATTCAGAATGCTAAAGCCATCAATTGCTAAAGCCATCAATTGTTGAGGATAATTAACAGAAATTGCCCAAGAGCAAAGCGTTAAAAATCCAATGGAAATTGATATTGTAAACAGGTTGTGAAGGAATCGGGCTGCTGGGAACTGCTGGTTGGATCAAAAATGGGGCTAATGATTGGTGCAAATTTATGACTCAAATTCATGACCCAAATTCATGACCCATTGATCGGTCATTTTGATCGGTCATTGACGGCTCATGGATAGCTTATGACTAGCTCAAATTGCCATGAGTGAACCATTGCAGCCTGCTGACTCCCCGCAGCGGAAACCGGCCAAATTATAGAAACCCGATCTCAGGGGTAGACAGCCCTGTTATTAAGACTTAACAGAAATTTCGGTAGACTTTAACAGTACTCAACATTGCCAACCTTAGGGTTTTTGGACAACAAAGCCCGATCACAACGCTCAGGCTTGGAATTTTTCGGAATTTTTGCTGATGCTCGTCAAAATTTGCGGACTGAAGGATCCTGACCAAGCGGTGGCGATCGCCCGTTTAGGTGCTTGGGCGATCGGGTTGATTGCTGTGCCCGCTTCGCCGCGCTATGTCAGTCCGGCGCAAATGCGCTTGGTAAGCGATCGGCTGGTGGCGGCGGGCTGTGCAGTGGAGCGGGTGGGCATCTTTGCGAACACGGATCTAGACACGATCGCCGCAACCGTGACCACAGGCAACCTGACGATCGTGCAACTGCATGGGGATGAGTCCCCGGAGTTTTGTGAAGCGGTGCGATCGCGCTTGCCCCATCAAACCCTTTGGAAAGCGCTGCGGGTGCGATCGGCGGAAACCCTTGATTTAGCAGAATCCTACGCAACGGCGGTGGATGCTCTGTTGTTGGATGCTTACCGGCCTGAGGCCTTGGGCGGCACGGGCCACACCCTCGATTGGCAGCGGTTACAAGCTTGGCGATCGCCCCTGCCTTGGTTTTTGGCGGGTGGCATTACCCCCGATAACGTGCTCCAGGCGATCGACACCCTGGCCATGGCTGCCCCGATCGGGATTGATCTGTCGAGCGGGGTGGAGCGGGGGCCCGCTGATAAAGACATGGAGCAGGTGGCTCGGTTGTTTCGGGTGTTGCGCCAACGGTTGCCCTTGGCCGCGCCGGTCACCGATCGCCCCTTGGAGTCTTAAGGGTTGGGCTAATCGCTACCGTCGTCACTGGCTGGGCCAACAGGATGATAGCCGGTGAACTCGGCCACGATCGCCCGCAAGGCTTGATGATCCAGCGGCTTGCTGAGATAGCCCTGCATCCCGGCGGCTAAACAGCGCTGGCGATCGTGCTCCATGGCCAGGGCCGTGGCCGCCACCACGGGTAAATCCTGCCAACGTTCATCACTGCGGATTTGCTGCAAGACCGCCAGCCCGTCCATATCCGGTAGTTGGATATCCAGCAATACCAAATCCACCGGGTGACTGTCTAGCCAGTCGATCGCCCGCCAACCGTCTGGGGCGATCGCCACGCCACAACCCCAACTGCTCAACAGGTCTTGCAGCAACTTGGCATTGGTCGAATCGTCTTCAACAACCAAAATTTGCGGTGGCCGGGCCTGTTCCGCCGCCATCACGCGCGCCGCCGATGCGCCGGGTTGAATGGCCGGTGCGGGCGATCGACCGGGAGGCACAAAGGTTAAGGGCAACCGAATCATGAAGGTGCTGCCTTGGCCCAGCTTGGATTCAAAGTCCACGGAGCCGCCGTGCAATTCCGCTAACTGTCGGGTGAGGGACAGGCCCAACCCCGTGCCCTGGTGCCGACGGGAGAGGGAATTATCCAGTTGATGAAAGGGCTGGAACATGACGGCGCGGGCTTCTTCGGGAATTCCGATCCCGTGATCCCACACGCAAAAATGCACGTAGCCGCCTCGCTCGATCGCCTCAAGGCCAATTTCGCCTCCCTCATGGGAAAACTTGACCGCATTACTGAGCAGGTTCAACAGCATTTGGCGCACACGCACCTCGTCGGCCATCAGGGGTTGTAAGCGCTTGGGAATTCGTTTGCGAATCCGAATATCCCGATCGGCCGCCTGTTGACTGACCAGGGCCAACGCCGAATCGCAGAGGGTGGGCACATCGATCGCCTCGATCGCTAGCTCAATTTGGCCCGCCTCAATTTTGGACAGATCCAACACGTCATTAATCAAACTGAGCAGGTGATCACCACTCTTGCGAATTTGCTCGATATAAACCATCTGTTTTTCGTTCAGGGGCCCATAGAGTTGCTGCTTCAGCAGGGAAGAAAAGCCCAAAATAGCCGTCAGCGGTGTGCGCAACTCATGGGACATGTTGGCCAAAAAGGCGGATTTCAATTGGCTGGCCCGCTCCAACTCCAAGTTTTTGGCCGCCAACTCCGCTTGGGTTTGTTTTTGATCACTGATGTCGCGGGTAACGATCGAAAAGGCCACGGGACGGCCCTGCTCGTCGGGCACGGGCCCCACCGAGACCAACGCAGGGAACCGATCGCCCCCTTGGCGCTGGCAAATGACTTCCCCGCTCCAACCGCCGTCGATCGCCTGTTGCACCAGCCAATGCACTTGTTTTGTGCCCGCTTCTGGATAAAAAGCTGCTGCATTTTGGGGGCGGTTGGGCCCCGTGATCCAACCAAAAACCCGATCGGTCGCTGGGTTCGCATAGATTAAGCCCCCCTGCAAGTCCGCGATCGCGGTGCTGTCGTGGGTTGATTCCAGGGCCCGCACAAACATCTGCACCTGCTGTTCTGCCTGCTTGCGATCGGTGATGTCCCGCGCAATGCCCAAGCCACCAATCAACTCTCCCCCCGCATAGAGCAAACGCCCATTCACCTGCATGTGAATTTCTCGACCGGCGCGATCGAGCAGCGCAAACTCAAAATCCATCAGTTCGCCCGTGTGCAACAGGTTGGCAAAGGCCTGGCCCGTGGGTTCCTGAAAAGCCGGAGCCACAAAGTCCATGTAGGGGCGGCCGCGCCATTCGCCCGGTTCAATCCCCAACAGCCGCTCTCCGTAGGGATTAATAAACACCAGTCGCCCCAGCAGATCCACCGCATACACCATGTCATTGGCGGTTTCCACATAGGCCCGAAACAGCCCCTCGGAGTTAAAGGGATCCACTTCTGTGGGTTCCTGCGTCCGATCCAGGTTGATGCCGTAGGGCTTGGGCGGCGGCCCGGCGGTTGGGCGATCGCGCCATTGGGCCAGTTGTTGTTCCAGCTCATGCACGCGCTGCTGGAGGCGGGCGTTTTCGGCTTCGAGGGTCATGGAGAGACGGGGAAGAAACAAACAACGGGGCAATCATCGATCAGAGTCGCTACGATCTAAGCTAATACAGGCTTCGATCGACCCCTAATCGGCTACTGAATCGCTTCACGATCGCCCGCCGTTGATCCGCCCAATTTCCAAACCCCCATCCCCGATCGCCCGCTTGGCCGGTGGCGACGGCGCATGGGAGTTTGTTCGGCCCTTTGTCCTGAGACTTGACCATGGCTCCCGCCCCGATCGCCCTGAACACCGCCGCCCAAACCGATTCGCAGATTTTGCAGTCCCGCCCCGATCGTCAGCCCCTGCCGCCGCTGTTGGGCGGCTCCCTCACGGAACTGACCCAATGGGTGAAAGACCAGGGCCAGCCCGCTTACCGCGCCAAGCAGTTGCACCAATGGATCTACGAACGCGGGGCCCGATCGCTGATGGATATCACCGTCTTCCCCAAAAACTGGCGAGAAGCGGCCGCCGACATCCCGATCGGTCGATCGGAGCTGCACCACCGCTCCGAAAGCCATGACGGAACCGTGAAATTCCTGCTGAAAATGACCGACGGGCAAATCGTGGAAACCGTGGGCATTCCCACCCGCGATCGGCTGACGGTTTGCGTCTCATCCCAAGTGGGCTGCGCCATGGCTTGCGATTTTTGCGCCACGGGCAAGGGCGGCTTTGTGCGGAACCTGTCGCGATCGGAAATTTTGGATCAAGTGCTGACCGTCCAAGAAGACTTCGATCGCCGGGTCAGCAATGTGGTGTTCATGGGCATGGGTGAACCGCTGCATAACCCCGCCGCTGTGCTGAGTGCAACGCGATCGCTCAACCAAGACATCGGCATCGGCAAGCGCTACATCACCATTTCCACCGTGGGCATTCCCGGCCGAATTCGGCAGCTCGCCAACGAACGGCTGCAAGCCACCTTGGCCGTCAGCCTCCACGCGCCCAACCAGGAAATTCGTGAATCGATCGTCCCCAGTGCCGCCCAATACCCGATTGAAGAGCTGATCGAAGACTGCCGCGACTATGCCGCCGAAACCAGCCGCCGCGTCACTTTTGAATACATCCTGTTGGCAGGGGTCAACGACAGCCGCGACTGTGCCGCCGAGCTAGCGGAGTTGTTGCGCGGGTTCCAAGCCCACGTCAACCTAATTCCCTACAACCCGATCGCGGAGGTGGACTACCAGCGCTCCGACCCGATGCGCGTGCGGGACTTCATGCAAACCCTGGACGATCGCCGCGTCGCCGTCAGTGTTCGCCGCACCCGGGGCCTGGAGTCGGACGCAGCCTGTGGCCAACTCCGCGCCAACCTGGGCAAAACCACCGGCAAAATCGGCCGCTTTGGGGGCGATCGTCGCCGCTAGGTTCCCACGAAATGTGAATTGCTGACTACCATGAAACTAGTCATTGTGAATTCACATCATGTCAAACCAAAACTGGGGAAAGGAAACGATCACCCGTGGTCTAGAACTTCTGCGCCAGGGATTGTTTCCTTTCATTCAAGAAGCCATGCAGGCAGGGTATGGTGATGATTGGGCCAAAAATTCTCTACAGTCTTTGCCTAAGCAGCGAACAGCCCAACCAATTCTAAAAAACTATTCTCCTATCAAAATCATCAGTGAAGATGTAGCTAATTTACTAACAATTCTAGATAAAAATTACACCAAGGTCTTTAAAGACCGATTAAGCAAAAGCGACAAAGTTCTAGTGAATGAACTTCAGGAAATTCGTAACCAGTGGGCCCATGAATCGGAATTTCCCACGGCAGATGTTTATCGATCGCTCGATAGCATTCGTCGGTTACTACAGGCCATCGGCTCGCCTCTATTGGAAGAGGTAGTAACCCAGCAAAATGAAGCATTGCTAGCCTTGAGTCATCAAAACCAAGCGCAGCAATGGGGACGAAACCCTAACACGCAAGCAGACCGACAGTTTCAAGAGCAGTGCGATCGCCTCATTTCTCAAATTCCGTTCCAGAATCGCAGCCTCCTGAACCAGGCTTTGACCCATAGGTCTTATAAGAATGAACACCCAAGCAGTGGTGATGACAATGAACGGCTGGAGTTTTTAGGCGATTCCGTTTTGGGGTTGGTGGTGGCTGAGTATATCCACAATAAACACCCATACCTCACTGAAGGGGAACTAACTCAGATCAAGTCTCGAATTGTAGAGAATACACAACTTGAGTTCTTTGCCAGTCAGCTTAATTTGAGTGATTGTCTGAGGCTGGGAAATGGGCTTAAGCGTGATCAGAAGATCAGTCAAAAGAACTCGGTTCTTGCTAATGCCTTTGAAGCATTAATCGGAGCCTACTATCTTGATTCTGGTTTGGCAGCAGTTCAGGCATTCTTCTGGCCAAAGCTTGATCAAGTGATCGATAAACTGGGTTACGAAGGCGCAACAGCCCGACATCCTAAAAATGCTCTTCAGGAATTTCTACAACAGCCAGGAAATTCAGCAATATTCGGTTCGGTTGATGAGTTAGTCTATTGTCGATCTCCACAAGGCCCACCCTGGACAGTGCTCGTCCAAATTGCTCATTTCCCCTACGGTCAAGGCATTGGTGACACGATCAAAGCGGCAGAAACCCAAGCGGCGATCGCAACTTTAGCTATGCTGAAAGCGGAAGGGGTTGAGGTCGATCGCCCGTGATTGCCATCGTTCCAAATACTGAGCCGATCGCCCATTGGCAGCCCACAAGCTGGGAAACTTACCTGGCCACGATCGCCCTGGCCGAGCAAGAATCCAGTCGATCGCCCAAAGGCTATTACTACCAAGGCAGGATGTTATTGGAGATGGCAGCGATCGGGAATCCCCACGCTCGGGATCACTACATTCTGTTGGCAGCGATTGCCCTCTACAGCAGCCTGCTGGGTCTGGATTTGGATGGCCACGACAATTGCACCTATCGCCGATCGGGCGAATTGGAAGTGCAGCCCGATGCCTCGTTTCATGTGGGCGATCGGGCTAATTTAATTCCTTGGGATGAAACAATTGTCGATTTAGATCGCTATCCCGCTCCAGATTTGGCGATCGAAGTGGCCTACAGCTCCTTGGGGGATGATTTGGGCGAAAAACGGCTGATTTATGAAGAAATCGGCGTTCAAGAATATTGGGTGGTGGACGTGCAAAACGTGCGGCTGTTGGCCTTCAGCATGATCGGAAAGGGAAGTGAACGCATTACCCGATCGCGCGTGTTGCCCGGTTTGGATTTGACGCTGTTGCAAGAGGCTTTTCATCGCAGCCGCACCACCAATCACGGCCAAGTCACCCGCTGGTTACTGCAAGAATTTCAACAGGCGATCGCGGCAAATTCCACCAACCCCACCAGCCTCGATCCCCAGTAGGGGCAATGTACCAGACCGGGCAAGGTGCTAAGGTATTTCGGCAGCTTGGTGGGAAATGGCGGTGAAATTCCGCGACTGTGCCGCAGCCGTGATTGGTGGGGCTGTGCCAACAAATATGCTTAGCCAGCCCTGAGCAAACCATGAGTCGGAATGCCTCCAATCTGCTGGGGCGATCGCGCTGCTTCCCTGTCCTGTGCGAGTGGCATTCGATCGGCTGTGAGCCATTAAAAACGCGGAAACTGATCGCCCCGTCAGTTCAAATCACCCATTCCCTTAGACCCTCGGCGATGCACCGGGGCGCGAACTGAAATCCATGCTGAATGTGTCTGTTAAGTCCGCTGAGTCCGTTGAAGCGATCGCCCCGTCTACCCCTGACAAGTTTCCGCTGCTGTTGATTGGTCACGGCACGCGCGACGACGATGGCCGCCGCACCTTCATGGAGTTTGTGGAAGCCTTTGCGGCCTATGACACCTCGCGGCCCGTCGTTCCTTGTTTTTTGGAGTTGACGGAACCGTCGATTCAAGAAGGGGTCGATCGAATGGTGGCCATGGGCTACCAGGAAATGACCGCTCTGCCGGTGTTGCTGTTTGCGGCGCGGCACAACAAGTTTGATGTGACCAATGAACTCGATCGCGCCCGGGCCCGCCATCCGGAGCTGAAGTTCCACTATGGTCGCCATTTTGGTGTGGCCGATCGCCTGGTGGAATTGTGGCGATCGCGCTTGGATGAACTCGATCGGCAAAGTGAAATCCCCCGCGATGAATCAGTGTTGCTGTTCGTGGGTCGTGGCGCTTCGGATCCCGATGCCAATGGCGATGCTTATAAGTTGGCGCGGGTGCTCTGGGAAGGCAGCGGCTTCAAGGGATTGGAGCTGTGTTTTAGTGGCATCACCCATCCGCGTTTGGATGCGGGTTGGGAACGGGCTTGGACTTGGAACCCCAAACGGGTGGTGGTGTTGCCGCACTTCCTGTTCACGGGGGCACTGATGAAGCGGATTCACGGCTATTCCGACCAAGCGCGGCTCGATCGCCCCGATGTGCAAATCCAATCCCTGCCGGAAATTGGCTTAGATCCCGTCTTGTTTGAGTTGGTGAAGGAGCGGGAACAGGAGGCGATCGCTGGTCAGGTGGCCATGAACTGCGAGCTATGCAAGTTCCGCCGGGCCGTCAGCCGCAATCTGTTGGGCTTGGGTCAGGATGATGGCGAGGCGATCGCCCCGGACGCGATGGCGAGCGGACATCATCACCACGATCACGGCCATAGTCACGATCACGGGCATCATGCCCACAGCCATGGGCATAGTCATGATCACGGCCACAGCCATGGGCATAGCCACGGCCATGATCATAGTCATGGGCATGGACACAGCCACGACGCACCCGACCCCTACGCCACCCAAAACGACTATCACGAAAAGGCTTGGCGGGTTCCCTAGGATTGGGTTCACGGATTTTGGATACGGCAAAGGGGCGATCGAACTAGTCGATCGCCCCTTTTAAACACCTTAAATACAGCGTTTCTAGGCAAAAGGTTTAGAAAAACCCAAAGGCTTAAAAACCAAATGCCAAACGGAGATCTAGGCTTCTTTGTTGATGAATGGCAGCAGGGCTAGGATGCGGGCGCGCTTGATGGCTACAGCCAAATCGCGTTGTTGCTTGGCCGTCAGACCGGTTACACGACGGGGCAGGATTTTGCCGCGCTCGGTGATGAAGCGACGCAGCAGGTCAACGTCTTTGTAGTCGATCGGCTCTTCGGGTTTGAGGGGAGAAACGCGACGACGATAGTAAGCCATGGTGATTCGCTAAGGATTCAGGGGTGATTCAGGAAAAGCGGGCGGCTCGGCTTGGAAACAGCCGATCGCACCGAGTTCGTATAACGAGACTGCACAATCCGCGACCGGGGCGATCGAGCGCTCCGGGCAAGGACTGGGTTATGGGCGAAAAATTACTTAATTTCGCGGTGCACTGTGTGCTTGTTGCAGTGGGGGCAGAACTTTTTCAGTTCCAAACGCGCGGTGGTGTTGCGGCGGTTCTTTTGGGTGGTGTAGCGCGACACGCCGGGCGAGCGCTTGTCGGTGTTGGTGCGGCACTCGGTGCACTCCAGGGTGATCACGAGCCGTACGTCTTTACCTTTAGCCACGGTGGGAAACTCCTAATGGTTCGATCGGTGCAAAGGGTTTGCGATTGGACGATCGTGCGCCGCCGCATTGGCACTGGGCAAAACAGGCGGGGGGCGATCGCCGATCGAGCAGAACTGCTGATTTTGTCCGCAAACGGATTCGGGCAGTTTTGCAGCACTCTATCTTCGCATAAAACGCTCAGTTCGATCGCGCAGGAGACGATACCACCGTTGCACCTTCAAATCTAGGGAAAACCCCCGAGAAGTTTGCACCACAATCGACCCAATCAGGCGATCGTGAAAGGACTGTTGTTGGCGGCTTTCATCCGTAGCCGTCACAATGCCATCGACAATTGCCGGAGCCAAACAAAGCAGCGCCACCGGGTTCACCTGTGACAACAGGGACAATCCCTGCAAGGCCAGCCAAGCTTCAATGCCCACGATGCCCTCCCGTTGGGTCAGCTCCACCATCGTTGGCAGGCGGCGGGTGCGGGGGTTCACCAGTTTGATATCCATGGCCAATCGCCCAATGCTTTGGCCGCGATTATTGGCTACCATCACCACCCGCACCAGGAGCCACAGGATCACAAAAACCGGCAGTTCAAACCCGGCTCCCAACAGGCTGCTGAACAGTCCCGCAATGACCGCATCGATCGCCGTGGCCACACCACGCCGCCACAGGGGCACACGGGGAAGGTAAGGAGCAGGTTCAAGGCGATCGCGCATGGCAGGTGAGCCTAAACAATGAGGAGGAGGGGGAGATCTAATTCAGAATCAACGCATCAGAATCAGCGCAGTGGTCTGCTGCGATTCTCCCCAAATAATGCCATTAATGCCATGGCTCGAAATGCCATAGCTGGGATTGTCATGGCTCGGAATCCCAAGGCTCAGGCTCTTGGGGTTAGGGGTCGCTCGATCGCGTCGCGATCGCCAATTGCAGGTTGGGGATTTGGCGCAACCGATCCATCACTTCCACCACTCGCCCGTGGCTCACGGCTCGATCGGCCTCAATGGCCACGGTGCGCAAGGGCTGCTCTGGGGTGCGAGGCCCCAACTTTGCCTGCACCAGGGTGGGTAATTGTTCGATCGGGATCGGCTGTCGATCGACTGCCAAATTTCCCGCCGCATCCACCGTCACCACTGGCATTGACTGGGTTTGGGCTTGGCCTGTGGCGGCGCTGGGCAAGTTCACCGGCAAACCCCGCGATCGGGTCAAGAAAGCCGTAGCCACCACAAAAAACGCCAGAATTGCAAAAATCACGTCCACCATGGGCGTGACGTTAATTTGGAGGGGCGGATCATCATCCGAATCTAGAAAATTCATCATCTGTGCCCCAATTTCAATAACTGCAACGAAATTTAGTCCCGATCTGTTCGCCCATGCTGGCAGTGCCCATGCTGGCAGCGCCCACGCTTGCAACGGTTAAATCAGTTGAAATTAATGATTGCACTGCGTTGATTTTAGCGACTCCCCCTCCTTAGATTCGGTTGTAGGCGCATCGATCGCCGACCAAGGGCGATCGCTTGTCAAATTCTTCCCTTGTCAAATCATTTCTTGTAAGTCATAATCATTATGAGTTTAGGCAAGATTCCATCTCACCCATAAGGAAGTCACCACCATGCTCGATCGTGTCCCCGATGTTGTGTTCAAAACCCGCGTCCGCGATGAGTCCGTGCCGGGCCCTAACCCCTTCCGTTGGCAAGATCTCAGCACCCAAGACCTCTTCGGTGGCAAGCGCGTTGTGTTGTTTTCGCTGCCGGGTGCTTTCACGCCCACCTGTTCCACCAGCCATCTGCCGCGCTACGAAGAACTCTATGAAGAAATTAAGAGCCTAGGCGTGGATGCGGTGGTTTGTTTGTCGGTGAATGATGCCTTTGTGATGTTTCAATGGGGCAAACAACAAAACGCCCAGAATGTCTTCTTGCTGCCCGATGGCAATGGGGAATTTACTCGCAAGATGGGCATGTTGGTAGACAAGTCCAATCTGGGTTTTGGGATGCGTTCCTGGCGCTATTCCATGGTGGTCAATGACGGCGCGATCGAAAAGATGTTCATTGAACCTGGCTATGGAGACAATGCTCCCAGCGATCCTTTTGAAGTTTCTGATGCTGATACGATGCTGGCTTACTTGAAGTCGGTGCAGTCATAAAAACTGCTCGATCGACTCAATTGATCGATTCGACTGATTGGATTAACTGGATCGATTTAATCGGCTTGGTCGATCGAGCGGCTTAGCTCAATTAACCCATGTCATCGAGGAGGGGCAAGTTAAAAGACGGGCCCCTCTTTTTGCTGTCGTTCTTGCTGCTGTTTTTGCTGTCGTTTTTTCTGTTAGCTCGGGATGGTTATGGCAATTGGATAGGCATCTTTGGGTTAATTCCAGAACTCATCCCAAGGGTGGGTAGCCATCTTGGCGACCCATTAACGACGCACGCGAGCGGTGAACCCTGCTGCCTTAAATTGCTTGAGCTGGAGTGGCTCCGGTTGGCTGACGGGCACAGAAATCCGAAACTCAAATTCGCTCACGCCGGGCGGAATTTGCTCGATCGCGCCCAAACGAGTGCGATTTTCCATAATGGAATTATCCGTCGCGTCATAGATTCGCCCAAAGATATCCGCATCAAACACCGTTTTTCCCGTGGTGTTGTTTGCCTTGCCATAGACGATGAAGCATTTGGCCGGCAGCGTTGCGCCACCAGAGGTGACGGCCCCAGCGGCCACTTCAGCCGGACATTCCCGATAGTTCAAATCCGACAGCTTGATATTGGTGAGGGCTTGGGCCGCACCAGTGGGAACCATCAGCCACATCAACAAGCCCAACAGGCCGATCGCCCCGCATTGTCCCAGCCGTTTGCTCAGTTGCTGCCCGATCGCCCGCAATAAACCTGAAATTTGCATGATTTTGATCGTTCGGAGGAGATTACCAAAACCCTGACGCGAAGACCGACGGATCCCCGCGACCGGTGAGCAAAGTTGCCTCTTCTCATTAAAAGCGAGATGGATAGGAGCGAGGTCGGAACAGGATAAAGAAAAGCGGGATAGGTTTAGCCCTAACCCGCCTTGGATGAGTCAATCCAATCGTTGATCTGAATAATCAAGATCATCAACAAATAGATATTGAGATCGAGAAACTATGAAAATTGGTTGGCGGTCTAAACCGTGCCACCAGCCGCCTGCACCCGAGCACGGGCGCGTTTGAGGGCTTGGGTTGCCTTAATTTTCTCTTGAGGACTGTTAGCGGCAGCTACCCGAGCTTCTGCGTCGGTATATTCTGCTTGGGCGGCGGAACGGTCGATCGAGTCACCCCGTTCGGCTCCATTCACCAGCACCGTCACTTCGTTATCTTCGATTTCAGCAAAGCCACCCATCAGGGCGATCGGCAACCAATCCTTGCTGACCCGAACACGCATCACTCCCGTGCCCAACGCCGTCAGCAGCGGCGCGTGGCCGGGTAGGATGCCTAACTGTCCTGTGGTACTCGGCAGGATCACTTCCTCTGCCTGGTTATCCCAAACGGTCTTGTCTGGGGAAATAACACGAACTGTTAAGCTCATAACCTCTTGGCTCGATCGAGCGGAATTGCAACACCGTGAACAAACAACACCAGCGGCAGCGGAGACCGGTTAGCCCAGCCCCCGCATTCCGCAACGCGATTTAAAAACTAGCTATTCAGCAGCTTTTCGCCCTTGGCGATCGCTTCATCGATGTCGCCAACCATATAGAAGGCTTGCTCAGGATACTTATCCAGCTCACCCGACAGGATCAGCTTGAAGCCCTTGATCGTGTCTTCCAGGGTCACGTACTTACCAGGCGAGCCGGTAAACACTTCCGCCACAAAGAACGGCTGCGACAGGAAACGCTCCAGCTTCCGGGCGCGGGCCACCGTCAAGCGGTCTTCTTCAGACAATTCATCCAGACCCAAAATGGCGATGATGTCTTGCAGTTCCTTGTAGCGTTGCAGGGTAGCTTGCACTGCCCGAGCCGTGTCGTAGTGATCGCGACCCACAATCGCCGGTTGCAGCATCGTCGAGGTCGAACCCAACGGATCCACAGCCGGGTAGATTCCCTTAGCGGCCAAGCCCCGGGACAATACGGTAGTACCGTCCAAGTGAGCAAAGGTGGTTGCCGGAGCGGGGTCGGTCAAGTCATCTGCGGGCACGTAGACAGCTTGAATCGAGGTGATCGAGCCTTCGGTGGTCGAGGTAATCCGCTCTTGCAGGTCACCCACATCCGTACCCAGGGTGGGCTGGTAACCCACGGCGGAGGGCATCCGACCCAGCAGCGCCGACACTTCCGAACCAGCTTGCACAAAGCGGAAGATGTTGTCCACAAACAACAGCACGTCTTGCTTGTTGGTGTCGCGGAAGTATTCAGCCATGGTCAGACCCGACAGACCAACACGCATCCGTGCTCCCGGCGGCTCGTTCATTTGGCCGTAAACCAGCGCAATCTTGGACTCCTTCAGGTTCTCCTCGTTGATTACGCCCGACTCCTTCATTTCGTTGTAGAGGTCGTTCCCTTCGCGGGTTCGTTCGCCCACACCGGCAAACACCGACACCCCACCGTGCTGGGTGGCAATGTTGTTGATCAATTCCATCATGATCACGGTCTTGCCCACGCCAGCGCCGCCGAACAGACCGATTTTGCCGCCGCGACGGTAGGGGGTCAGCAGGTCAACGACCTTGATCCCGGTTTCGAACACGGAGGGCTTGGTTTCCAGTTCGGTCAGCTTGGGGGCTGCCCGGTGGATGGGAGAAAATTCAGTGGCTTCGACGGGCCCTTGGTTATCAACGGGTTCGCCCAAAACGTTGAAAATGCGGCCGAGCGTGGCTTTACCCACGGGAACGCTGATCGGTGCACCGGTGTCTTGGACTTCCATGCCGCGCACGAGACCATCGGTGCTGCTCATTGCCACAGCACGGACTTGTTGGTCGCCGAGCAACTGTTGCACTTCGCAGGTCACAGAAACTTCTTGACCGGCGCGGTTCGTTCCCTGGACTTTGAGGGCGTTGTAAATGCGGGGCAATTTACCGCCGGGGAACTTCACGTCGATCACGGGGCCGATGACTTGCGTGATGTAGCCGACGTTGGTTTTTTCAGTGGTGGTGACCATGCTCGAGCCTGTGAGTTTATCGCTTCAATGATCTGGGTTGGCTTGCTCGCAAATCCAGTGATCGCGCTGTCGTGGTGGGAGGCACCGGGCGATCGCTGATTGGGGTGCGAGCGGTTTTTCAAACTCGGTGTTAACGGGGCGAACCGCACTGAAGGTACGCCAGCGCGCCTTCATCGGTATTTTTGCCAAGTATCAGATTATCACCGATGCGCCACAGGTCACTGTGAATCCCTGGGGGGCGATCGAATCCCAAGGTTGGGGATCGAGGAACTGGGAAATAATTGGGCGATCGGGACGCTCTGGTTTTGCGAATTGGCGATTCCTGGGAGGCGCAACAGGGTGATGCTGCTGGGGGATGAATCTGGGGCGATCGAGCGGGTGCTGACTGGTTTGGAGGGGGTTAGTGCTGAGCAGGGAAACTGTTTTCGCCTCAAAATTCCTCGCCTATACTCGAAACAGAGGAATGATCAGGGGGTTCAGCGGCAAAGGGAGCTGAACTGCATCAACCGAAATGTTGGGATGTGGATCGATCGGCTGGGAGGTTCCTGAAAGCTCCAGTGGGTCATCAACGGGCGATTAACCTGGCGATCGACTCAATGACCAGTGATGGGCTTCGATTGGCTCCGTGATCAACGCCCAGCGATCAGCACTAAATCAACATCATCCAGATCAACACCATTTGAGCTTGGGTACTTTACCTAGTAAGGGCCGACTCCCCGAATGGCTCACGAGCTAAAGATTTGCAAACGCGCAAGGACAGTCGGTCAGAAATGACCCATAACTGAACACCCACACTCAACGAGGACAGTACGGTGGCTGCAACAAAAACTCAAACTCCCGAGACCGAGAACGGTGTTGCTCCGAAAAACGGACTCAGCACGAACCAAACCGAAGCACGGCCCTGGGGATCTTTTACGGTGTTGGAAGAGGGACGCGGCTACAAAATCAAGCGCATTGAGGTGGGGCCCGGCCATCGCTTGAGCTTGCAGATGCATCACCATCGCAGCGAGCATTGGATCGTTGTCTCAGGCACGGCGCGTGTGGTTTGTGGCGATAACGAAATCATGCTCACGCCCAATCAATCCACCTACGTTCCCCAATGCACTGCCCACCGGCTGGAGAACCCCGGCACTATTCCCCTGGTGTTGATTGAAGTGCAGAATGGGGAGTATTTGGGCGAAGACGATATCGTTCGTTTTCAGGATGACTACGCCCGCACCCCTGCTGCTAAGTAGGGTAATTGCTTCGATTTAATTTTGATTTGTTTTGCTTGATTGGTCTTGATTTGGCTTGCCCTGATTTTGCATTGAGTCTGTTTGCCTGGGTTTGCCTAAGATCGTGAACGCTGTTGCTATGGCAAAGGTTTCAGGGGTGGCTCTTGGCGTTTGGCGAGCCAAATCACACTTCGTTGACCGCATTTTTTAAACCATTTCTCAAAAATTCTGTTGATTATCCATGTTGGTTCTGTCTGCTGCGGCCCAAGCTGAAGTTCAACGTCTTGCTCAACAATGGGGACTGGAGCAAGGCTGGTTTCGGCTGGAGGTGCGATCGGGAGGATGTCGCTCCTTAACCTATGTCTTGCAGTTCCACCCACCGAGCCAGACGATCGGCCCTGATGAACAGGCTCTGGAAGGAGATGGTTGGCGGGCGATCGTGCGCGATCATGATTTGCCCTACCTGCGGGGCTTGACGATCGACTATTCCGAAGATCTGGTGGGTGGTAATTTCCGGTTTCAAAATCCCAATGCTCGCAACAATTGCAGTTGTGGGCACTCCTTTGACCATGGCGAATCGTAGCCGATCGATGCGTTTGGTCAAGGGTTGAGGGCGATCGTCTCGAAACCATGACCACCGCAACGGCCAAGAAACGGCAAACCCTGGCGAAACGCCCACCTAGCGAAGCCATTCCCAGAAAGCTGTCAACCTAGCTACGCTTCATTGACAAAGGTAACAGCCCATCCGTATAGTTATAGACCGTGACATTTTATGACCCCATCGAATATCTAGAATCTGCCGGTGCAGTAAGCCCATGCCCACGATTCAGCAACTCATCCGATCTGAGCGCGCCAAAGCTAAGAGCAAAACCAAATCGCCAGCGCTCAAAAGCTGTCCTCAGCGCCGCGGCGTTTGCACGCGCGTGTACACCACCACACCCAAAAAGCCCAACTCTGCCCTGCGTAAGGTGGCACGTGTTCGCCTAACCTCCGGCTTTGAAGTGACAGCCTACATTCCGGGCATTGGGCACAATCTGCAAGAACACTCAGTGGTCATGATTCGCGGTGGTCGGGTAAAAGACCTGCCCGGCGTGCGCTACCACATCATTCGCGGAACCCTTGACACTGCCGGCGTTAAAGATCGTAAGCAAGGGCGATCCAAGTACGGTGCGAAGCGCCCGAAGCCCCAAAAATAATGGTGGTTCCGTAGTCCCGGGCCGGCACTGTTAACCGCAACTTCAACATGGTCAGTTCAACCACTGAAATTGCTCATGATGAAGTTGCCGGTGACTGCTCGGGTGCTTGGTACGCAAAGGAATTAGAAAATCGCGGTTAGCCATTTCAGGCTCCCGGCAAGCACCCATGCAGCCCCCTGACTGAGTGCTGACTGGGTGGCAGATATTCATGGACTTTGCGACACCAAAGTTTTAGTTTGCTTGTTCACGCTCTGATTGTGACCTAACGGCTACTGTTATATGTCTCGTCGCACAACTGTCAACAAACGCCCTGTTCCCCCTGACCCTGTTTACAACAGCCGCCTGGTCAGCATGACCGTTCGCCGGATCATGAAATCCGGTAAGAAGTCGGTTGCTTCCCGGATTGTTTACGATGCCTTCAAGCTGATCCAAGAGCGCACTGGCTCGGAACCGCTTGATGTTTTCGAGCGGGCCGTGAAGAACGCAACGCCCCTGGTGGAAGTGAAAGCCCGCCGGGTGGGTGGTGCGACTTACCAAGTGCCCATGGAAGTGCGGAGCGATCGGGGCATTGCCCTGGCCCTGCGCTGGTTGATCCAATTTGCTCGCCAACGCGGCGGCCGCAGCATGGTGAGCCGCTTTGCGAATGAAGTGATGGATGCGGCCAACGAAACGGGTAGCGCAATCCGGAAGCGCGAAGAAACGCACCGGATGGCGGAAGCGAACAAGGCCTTTGCTCACTATCGCTACTAGGTTTCGAGAGTTTCGAGCGTTTGTCACGACGATTCATCGGCTGACAAGTGGCTCAGTGCTTCAGTCCTCATGAGTTGGAAACTGAGACAAGCGCTTTGGTGGCAGCGGGGTTCGATCGCACTCTAAATAGCGATCAGCCCAATCTGTTCCCCCGGCGTTCTGTCTTTGTTTCGATTACTTAACAAGGATGTAACATGGTATCTGCGATAGGAGTCCCAGGAGGTTAAAGTGGCCAGATCGATTCCGCTCGAACGAGTGCGAAATATTGGAATTGCCGCCCACATTGATGCGGGCAAAACAACGACGACCGAGCGGATTCTGTATTACTCGGGCGTGGTTCACAAGATCGGTGAAGTTCACGAAGGAACTGCCGTCACGGACTGGATGGAGCAGGAGCGTGAGCGTGGGATCACGATCACCGCTGCGGCCATCAGTACGAGCTGGAACGATCACAAGATCAACATCATTGATACGCCTGGTCACGTGGACTTCACGATCGAGGTGGAGCGCTCCATGCGGGTGCTCGATGGTGTGATCGCGGTGTTCTGTTCGGTGGGTGGCGTGCAGCCCCAGTCGGAAACGGTGTGGCGGCAAGCTGACCGTTACAAAGTGCCCCGGATCGTGTTCGTGAACAAGATGGACCGGACGGGTGCGAACTTCTACAAGGTCTATGGTCAGGTGCGCGATCGCCTGAAGGCCAATGCTGTGCCGATTCAAATCCCGATCGGGGCTGAATCCGAGTTGCGCGGCATTGTTGACCTGGTGAAGATGCGTGCCTACCTCTACACCAACGATCTGGGCACCGACATCCAAGAAACCGATATTCCTGAAGATCTGGTTGACCTGGCTGATGAATATCGCCTGAAGTTGGTGGAAGCGGTTGCAGAAACCGACGATGTCTTGACCGAAAAGTATCTTGAAGGCGAAGAGCTGACCCAAGAGGAAATCAAGGGTGCGCTGCGCAAGGGCACGATCGACGGCACGATCGTCCCCATGCTCTGTGGTTCTGCCTTCAAGAACAAAGGGGTTCAACTGCTGCTCGATGCCGTGGTGGACTACCTGCCCGCCCCGATCGACGTGCCCCCGATTAAGGGTCTGCTGCCCGACGGTTCGGAAGTGACCCGTCCGGCCGACGACAACGCGCCCCCGGCAGCCCTGGCCTTCAAGATCATGGCTGACCCCTACGGTCGCTTGACCTTCATCCGGGTCTACTCCGGCGTGATCACCAAGGGTAGCTACGTCTACAACGCCACCAAGGGTAAGAAAGAGCGGATTTCGCGCTTGATCGTGCTCAAAGCTGACGAACGAATCGAAGTAGACGAAATGCGTGCTGGCGACCTCGGCGCAGCCCTGGGTCTGAAGGACACCATCACCGGCGACACGATTTGTAGCGAAAGCGATCCGGTCATTCTGGAATCCCTGTTCATTCCTGAGCCGGTGATCTCGGTGGCCGTTGAGCCGAAGACCAAGCAGGACATGGAAAAACTATCCAAGGCCCTGCAATCCCTCTCGGAAGAAGATCCGACCTTCCGCGTCAGCATTGACTCGGAAACCAATCAAACCGTGATCGCTGGGATGGGTGAGCTGCACCTCGAAATCCTAGTAGACCGGATGATGCGGGAATTCCGCGTGGAAGCCAACGTGGGTGCGCCTCAGGTGGCGTATCGCGAAACCATCGGCAAGGCTGCCAAAGCAGAAGGCAAGTTTGTCCGCCAGAGCGGTGGTAAGGGTCAATACGGCCACGTGGTGGTTGAGATTGAGCCGGGCGAACCGGGGACGGGCTTTGAGTTCGTCTCGAAGATCGTCGGTGGTGTGGTGCCGAAGGAATACATCGGCCCTGCGGAACAGGGGATGCGCGAAGCTTGCGAATCCGGTATCCTAGCAGGCTACCCACTGATCGATGTGAAGGTCACCATGGTCGATGGGTCTTACCACGATGTGGACTCGTCGGAAATGGCATTCAAAATTGCTGGCTCCATGGCTGTCCGCGAGGCGGTCATGAAAGCAGCACCCGTCCTCCTCGAACCTTTGATGAAGGTTGAGGTTGAAGCTCCTGAAGAGTTTCTCGGTGACGTGATGGGGAACCTTAACTCCCGTCGCGGTCAAATCGAAGGGATGGGTTCCGAGAGCGGAACGGCCAAGGTTGCTGCTAAAGTACCTCTGGCAGAAATGTTTGGTTATGCCACCGACATTCGCTCGATGACGCAAGGCCGCGGTATCTTCTCGATGGAGTTCAGCCAATACAGCGAAGTTCCTCGCAACGTCGCTGAGGCGATCATCGCGAAGAGTAAGGGGAACGCATAGCAAGGAAAAGGAACGCACAAGACTCATGGCACGCGAAAAGTTTGAACGGACTAAACCTCACGTCAACATCGGGACGATCGGTCACGTTGACCACGGCAAAACGACCCTGACCGCTGCAATCACCATGTCGCTGGCGGCTCAAGGGAAGGCCAAGGCTCGTAACTACGCCGACATCGACTCCGCACCGGAAGAAAAAGCCCGTGGGATCACGATCAACACGGCTCACGTGGAATACGAGACCGAAGATCGTCACTACGCCCACGTGGACTGCCCTGGTCACGCGGACTACGTGAAGAACATGATCACCGGTGCTGCTCAAATGGACGGCGGCATCCTGGTGGTGTCGGCGGCTGACGGCCCCATGCCCCAAACCCGTGAGCACATCCTGCTGGCTCGTCAGGTGGGCGTGCCCAACCTGGTGGTTTTCCTGAACAAGGAAGACTTGGTGGATGATGCTGAACTGCTGGAGCTGGTTGAGCTGGAAGTCCGTGAACTGCTGAGCAGCTATGACTTCCCCGGCGACGACATCCCGATCGTGATTGGTTCGGCTGTGAAGGCTGTGGAAGCCCTGACCGCTAACCCCAAGATCGCTCGCGGCGAAAACGAGTGGGTTGACAAGATCCTGAAGCTGATGGATGAAGTGGATGCCTACGTGCCCACTCCTGAGCGTGATGTGGATCGTGACTTCCTGATGGCGGTGGAAGACGTGTTCTCGATTACGGGTCGTGGTACGGTTGCCACCGGCCGGATCGAGCGCGGTATCGTCAAGGTGGGCGACACGGTGGAAATCGTGGGTCTGAAGGACACCCGCAGCACCACTGTGACCGGCGTGGAAATGTTCAAGAAGTCCCTGGATCAAGGGATGGCTGGGGACAACGCTGGTTTGCTGTTGCGCGGTATCCAAAAGGAAGATATCGAGCGCGGCATGGTGCTGGCGAAGCCGAAGTCGATCAGCCCCCATACGCAATTCGAGGCTGAAGTGTACGTGTTGACCAAGGAAGAAGGCGGCCGCCACACCCCGTTCTTCGCTGGCTATCGTCCTCAGTTCTACGTGCGGACTACGGATGTGACCGGTCAAATCACGGCTTACACCGCTGACGACGGCTCGACCGTGGAAATGGTGATGCCCGGTGACCGGATCAAGATGACGGTTGAGTTGATCTGCCCGGTGGCAATCGAACAGGGGATGCGCTTCGCTATTCGCGAAGGCGGCCGGACGATTGGTGCTGGCGTGGTTGCCAAGATCGTTAAGTAGTTGTTGGTTCATCTGAGCTAGACACTGTAGGAACGCTGAATTCAGCGTTCCTACGGCTGTCTTCAGTCAAACCCTGAACCTTGAAAATTTGAGTCTTTACACCCCCTGAGTCTTTGAGTATGGCGACGATTCAGCAACAGAAAATCCGGATCCGCTTGCAAGCTTTCGATCGGAAGCTGTTGGATGCTTCCTGCGAAAAGATTGTGGATACGGCGAACCGCACGAGCGCAACGGCGGTGGGCCCGATTCCGCTGCCGACGAAGCGCAAGATCTATTGCGTGCTGCGTTCTCCCCACGTAGATAAGGATTCGCGTGAGCATTTTGAAACGCGCACTCACCGCCGTGTGGTTGATATTTATCAACCGTCGTCGAAAACGATCGATGCTTTGATGAAGCTCGATTTGCCGGCTGGTGTGGATATTGAAGTGAAGCTCTAGAGATTTTCAGTAGGGCGATTGATCGCCAATTATCCCTAGCAATTTCAATCAGCAATTACCAGCAACTGCCAGTAATTAAAAAAGTTGCCAGTGTTGCCAGTAATTAAACGCTGCGTTGGTTGAATTGCCCAGTGGGGGATTGAGTTTGTTACTCAAGCTAATGCTTCAGCGCCCGAGAGTTCATGTAACTCTTGGGCGTTTTGGATTGATTTTGGATTGAGCTTGGATTGATCTTGAAGCGACTAGGGCTGAGTGGCTTGATTGGCTTGAGCGACGGCCAGGGCGATCGCCTGGGGAAAAATCAAATGCTCTTGGGTTTGGATTCTGGCATGGAGCGTTTCGGCGCTGTCGGTGGGGTAAACAGGAACAGCAGCCTGCATCAGGATGGGGCCGCTGTCCACCTCTAGCTCCACGAAATGCACCGTGCAGCCAGTGATTCTGACTTGGGCGGCGAGGGCCTGTTCAACGGCTCGAATGCCGGGAAAGCTGGGCAACAGGCTGGGGTGAATGTTGATGGCCCGCTGGGGAAAGGCGTTGACGAGGGTTTCGGTGGCCCGCCGCATCCAACCGGCCATGGCAACCCATTCCACTCCAGCGGACTGGAGCGCTTGGACAACGGCAGCGTCAAACTGGTTGCGATCGGGGTATTGGCGATGGTCGAGGAGAACGGCGGTCACGCCCCAGCGGGCTGCCCGGGCGGCGACTTTGGCCCCGGGATTGTTGTAAACCAGCACTTTCACCTCTGCCCGTAAGCGGCCATCGGCGATCGCCTCCATGATGGTTTCAAAATTGCTGCCACTTCCTGAGGCCAATACACCCAGGGCGATCGGGGGCAGGTTTTGATAGAGCGCTAATAGGTCACCGGACAGTTGAGGGGAGACCAAGTTAGGCTCGGAAGCGCGATCGATCGGAGCCTCGGTCATAGTTCCAGCCATTGCGAAAAATCAGCACGATTGTAGGCTCCGCTTGCCCGAAAGGGAAGTGCTAGAATACGCGACTGCGAAACAAACTGGTGCTTTACGCGGCGCAGCGCAGGAGGTGTGCTGTTTATACTCGTCCTTTGGCTCGATTGATTGAGCAATTGCAACGGCTACCGGGCATTGGCCCCAAATCTGCCCAGCGGTTGGCGCTGTATCTGTTGAATCGCCCGGAAGCGGAAATTCAAACCCTGGCCCAAACGCTGCTGGATGCCAAGCAACAGGTGGGCCATTGCCAAGTTTGCTATCACCTCTCGGCGGAGCCGGTTTGCGAGGTTTGCAGCAACCCGAACCGCGATCAACAGACGATTTGCGTGGTGGCGGATTCGCGGGATCTGATTGCGATCGAGCGCACTCGTGAATATCGTGGGCGCTACCACGTTTTAGGCGGGGTCATTTCCCCCATGGATGGCATTGGCCCCGAAAGCCTGACGATTCAGCCCCTGGTGCAGCGGGTGCATCGCGAAAAGACCCATGAGGTAATTTTGGCGATCGGGCCCAGCATTGAAGGGGAAACTACCACCCTGTATCTATCCCAACTGCTCAAGCCCTTTACCAAGGTGACCAGAATTGCGTTTGGGTTGCCCGTGGGGGGTGAGTTGGAATATGCCGATGAGGTGACCTTGGCCAGGGCTTTGGAAGGGCGGCGCGAGGTGGAATAGTTTCTGATCATTACTGGTAATTACTGGGGTGATTACCTGGGCGATCGCTCGGGCTGGGGAGAGGGAGTCAGGTTTGCTGGATGCTTCTACTGCTAATTTGTTTCGATGCTTTTCTGAAGTTTCTCGCTCCCGATCGCGATCGGGAGGCTGAATTGAAACGTGCTGCCCTTGCCTAGCTCGCTGGTCACCTCCATTTCACCCCCCTGAAGCTCCACCAACCGCCGAGAAATGGATAGACCAATTCCCGCGCCAGTGGATTGGCGACCCTCATGGCGGCAACGACTGCGATCGGCCCGCCAAAATCGCTCAAACACATGGGGCAAATCTTCCTCAGAAATGCCTTCCCCCGTATCCGTGACCCCGACCCAAAGGGCGCGTTCATCCTTGGGGTTGGCCCAAAGGCGAATTGAGCCACAGGTGGTGTGGCGTAAGGCATTGCCCATCAGATTCAGCAACACCTGTTCCACCCGATCGGGGTCGGCAGCCACGAGCGGCAGCACAGCCGGACAATCCAAAATTAACTTTGGTTCGTCATCAAACACCTGATCGGCAATGCGGTTAATGATCGATTCCAAAAGCGGCCGCAGATCGATCGACTGCACATGAATTGGTAAATAACCTGTTTCTGCCCGTGATAGTTCTTGAGTGTCGCTCACCAGCCGCTCCAGTCGCTTGGTTTCGCGAATCAGGCGATCGAACAAATCCGGCGTGGGATCAATGCGCCCTTCACTCAGTTCTTCGAGATAGCCCCTTACCACCGTCAGCGGTGTGCGCAGTTCATGGGTCAGGTCGCTGATCAAATCCCGGCGGCGCTGCTCCGTGCCCTCTAAGCTCGTGGCCAAACGATTGAAACTACTGCCCAACTGATTTAGTTCTGGAATATCACTGGCTTGAATTCGGGCATCCAGTTCCCCCGAGGCAAACCGCACAGTCACCTCTTCCATGTGCTTCAGGGGCCGCGCAATCCGCAAAGCCGCCCAATAGCTAAAGGCTCCTGCCGCCGTGGCCCCAACCAGCGCTGACCAAAGGGTACTTTGCTGCAACACAAACCCAAAACTGTTCACCAGTTGGGTGCGGGCATAGCGCAACCGAAACCCCCGCACCTCCAGCTCATCCAGCTTCCAAACAAAGGTTTTGGGGGACGAGAACCAACCCACCAACGCAAAGCTACCGATGCTGAGGAAAACCACCAGCAGGTGGGATAGCAACAGGCGCGATCGCAAGTGGGGGCGAAGTTTGGTCAGGTCGGTGAGCAGGGAGTTCAAGGGCGATCGGGGGGGTGAGGGTGGATTGATGTGGCTACCGGCCCGGGAACAGGGGCAGCTCATTTCATTGTGCCAAGGTCGATCGGCTTCGTGGCCCCGATGACGTAAATCCCAAGGTCGATCGAGAGGTCGATCGAGAGGTCGATCGATCAAACGCTGGGCAATCGTGGGCATCGCTGGCTACGATCGAGCAATCATCCAACTTCTCACCACATCATCGAAACCGGCGATTCAACATGCCATTGCACAGGCGATGGGCAAGGTGACCATGAAACGACGCGGGCGGCGCTGGCCGCTTCAAACCTGGCAACGCTGGTTACTCACTGCCCTGGCAGAAATCTTGCTGGGCTTGTTGCTCTTTGCGATCGCGCCGTTCTTTCTCAATTCCCATTGGCCCCTCTTGGGGTTTGCGATTGTGTTGGGCGTGCCGATCGCCTGGGTTGGATCGCTGGGTTATGGCCTGTGGCGGTGGCTGGATGCTCGACGGGCCCGAACCCTGTTGGCGCAATACGATCCGGTCTATCGGCGGCTGCGAACGGTGCAATTACTGGCGATTTCTTCACGATCGGTGGAGGAGGCGATCGAAACATTGCAATTGCTCAATCAGGATGAAACCTATCGTGTCTTGAACCGATCGCCCTTAGATTTGTTGCAGCCTTTTCCTGATTGGGAAACTGATCATCAACGGCTGATTTCCCATGTTGCTGATCAGTCCCAAGCCGTTAAACCTACTCACCGATCGCCCTAATCACTGATCGCCCTAAAAAGATGGCTTAATGCAAGCTTTGTTTGAAATTAATTTTTGATTGATTTTTACCAACAACTTGATTGATTACCTACTGAATTCATGATTAATTCTTGATTAATAAATCCTTTACCTAAAATAATTGACACGCCATATCGCAAATGCCATGAAGCAACGGTTCGGTGGGCACTGCCCACCCTACGGGCTGGCAAGTGCTTCAAGACACTTTTCAGCCATTCTTTTAACTGATTTTTAATTGAAAGTGAGAGCGTCAACCATGAAAAAATTCCCAAAACGAGTCATCATCCAAACTTCGCTGCTTGCCCTGCTTACCTCAGCCCTTAACGCCTGTGGCATCATTCCTGGAACCAGCATCACCACCGTTGAGCCAGGGTATGCCGGCCTCAAAATTCAACTCTATGGTGGCAGCAAAGGAATTGATAAAGCTGAATTGGTTTCGGGGCGTGTTTGGTTTAATGGTTACACAGAAGAAATCGTTGTTTTTCCAACATTTGTCAATACCTATCCTTTCACCAAAGAAACAACGGAAGGCTCACCCGTTGATGAGTCGATCGTGTTTTCGGTGGCCGGTAGTCCCGTTTCGGCTGATGTGGGTCTATCGTTTGGTTTTTCTACGGAAGTAATTCCCAACACCACCAAAACCAGACTGCATGAGTTTTATGAAACCTATCGCAAAACTCCCGATCAATTTCGGGCGAATGAGCTGAGAAATGGATTGAGAAATTGTTTTTCGGAAGCGGCAGAAACCTTAGCCCTGACTCCTGTGCAAGTGCCCACCAGCCAGCAGCGATTAGTGGCAACGGTGCGGGCCTGTGTGCAACGACGCTTTCAGTTCATCACCGTTCAAGATGTGTCCCTTTTGGGGCCGTTGCGGCTGCCCCCAGACATTCAAAAAAGCATTAACGAACAGTTTGCGGCCCAACAGGCGGCCCAAACGGCTGAGGCCAATCGCCGCAAAGTGGAAGCAGAGGCGGCCTCCAATGTGGCGAGGGCCAAGGGAGAAGCGTTGGTGACGATCGAGCAGGCCCGGGCGGAGGCGGAGTCCAATCGCCTGCGGGCGGGTTCCATCACCCCGCAATTATTGGAGTTGGAGCGGTTGCGGGTGGAACGAACTCGCATTGAAAAGTGGAACGGTCAGCAAGCCCCAACCATCCAAACGCCCAATGTTCAAATCGGCGGCTCGGCGGCGGGTTCCAAGGCTCCCTAGATCTGGTGCTCAAGATCTGGTGCTCAAGATTTGGTGCTCAAGACCTGGCGCTAACTATGGGCGGGTTGGCCAAATGGCGACGGCGCAGGACAGCAAACCTCGATCGGGGCTTGGGTTTGGGGATGGCGGAAGGCGAGGGTTTGGGCATGGAGCCAATAGCCACAGTCGCCGGGCAGGGCGATCGCATCGGGATCCCTTGCGGCCTCCGGCGCGATCGGGGTCAGTTGCGGTTGCCCACCGGCCCCATAGAGTGGGTCGCCCACGAGGGGAAATCCGGCGGCGGCTAAATGAATCCGAATTTGGTGAGGACGGCCCGTGAGAATGGTGACTTCAACCAACATTTGGTCACGATCCCGCCGCAACACTTGGCAATCGCTGCGGGCAAAGGCTCCATCCGGGGTGACCCCGTAAAGATGCCCCAATTGGGGGTGGGGAATTTTGCCGATCGGCTGCTCAATCCGAAACCGATTCATGGGAGCGTTGCCCATTGCCAAAGCCCAGTAGACCTTATGCATTTGTCGATCGCGCATTTGTTGGGTCAGGTGCGATCGAGCCTGGGGCGATCGGGCCAACAACACCAAACCGGAAGTGCCGCGCCCCAGTCGGTGAATGGGCACAGGGCTGGATTGTGGATAGCGTTTTTGTAATTGCCGCAACAGGGTGTGTTCCAAGAAACCCCCCGCCGGCATCACGGGCAAGCCAGCGGGTTTCGCCACCACCAACAGATCGGCATCTTCATAGAGCACTGCAAAATCCAGGGGCACGGTTGGTTCCACCCAAGGAGGGCGATGGTAGGTTAACCGTTGTCCCGATCGCAGAATTTGCTGAGGACTGGCCGGGCCATCTTCAACCAAAATTTGACCCGCCAAAATTCGATCGCGCCAAGTCTGTTCCGTGGAGTGCCGATAGTTTTGGCTGTAGTAGGCCAAAAGGGTGAGGCCCGCCGCTGCGCGATCGACCCGATCTTGATAGACCCAGCCCTGATTGAGCTTGCCGGTTTCTCCCGCCATTCAGATATACAAACTCGGATATTCAAAGACGGTCGTTACTTTGGGGTGGCGACTGCGGAAAATGTGGCAGCTCCTCATTCAGGCAAACCCACGAAGCTGCGCTCGATGTCCAGATGTCCAACGCTGGATAAAAGTTACTTTGATCGTCAAGCGTCGTGAAGCGTATGGATGTGAAATCGGGCCTTGCTTCGCCGGTTGCGAATAAAGGGCTACCGCAATTTGGACAAAAGCTGCGAGTTGTTTGAGCACCACTAGAGGCGCGAACGGAGTACGTGCTTGGAGAACCCGTAACCCTAATGGACTTTGTAGAGACAACCACGCCAGATGCGAATGGCGCTCCGCTAGATTGCTGACAATCGCGACAATGGCAATTGAGCATCGCCATTGGTTGGCTAGAGCACTCGTAGCGTATAACACCGCACGCACAGCCACCTGAAAATGGAACGTTCATAAAAGCCTTTCCTCATTTATGTCTCATAGCGCTTTGAGGCTCAACTATGCATTAAACAACCCTCAAAGGCGCGATCCTCCAATCAGAATAATTCCACCAAAGGCGCAGAACGTCCCGATCGCCACTCGCAAAATTTGCTGGCGACCGGTCACCTCTCGAAATAACCACAGACCCCAAGCTGCATTCACCACGATCGCAAACTGAGTTAGGGGCATTCCCACCGCCATTCCGAGGTGATCGACCGCGAAAAAGCTGCCCACATTCGCCACATTCCAAAGCATTCCCGAGCAAACCAACGCCAACAGGCTCGATCGGGGCAACTGCCGCAACACCCGACCGCCCCGTTGCCCAGCCAACAGACTCGCTGTTCCCAAAATTCCAAGGGACATAGACGGCACAAAGGCGATCGGGCTTTGGGCCGCAAAGGCAAAGGGGACTGATTGCGATCCAAACAGCAACCCCACCACGCCACAAAGCCACCAGCCCTGATTCTGGATTTTGGGTCGGCGGCTGGGCTGCTGGCTCGATCGGTTAACCGGTGAATTGGTCGATCGAGTGTCTGGGGGTTGCGTTCCGGCCGGGCGATCGGGCCAATTCATCAGGGCAATTCCCGCCACCAGCAGCGCCACTCCCCCAACGGCCACCGGCAACAACACCGGCTCCCGAAAAAACAACGCTCCCCAAAGAAACGAAACCCCAATCCCGATCGTGGCCCACAGGGCCAACCCCCGCGCCAATCCCAAGGCCCGCACCACAAAAATAGAGCCGTAATTGCCCAAGGCCCAAATCACCCCCGCCAGCAGGCCCCAACCATTGGGAATCCAAGCGCCAGAGGCGATCGCCAACGGAATGGCTAACAGCACAATCCCGATCGCCATGCTCAGTTGCGCCGCCAAGGGATCCACCGTCGGTAGCCGCTTCACGGGCACTAGATACGACCCCCAAAACAGTGCCGCCACTGTTGCCCCCAACCAGCCCACGCCAGGGTGCGCCATCCCCACCGGGGCGATCGAACTAGCCGCCAGCGTTGCCGCCATCCATCCTGTAACGTCCAAAAGCCAAACTCTCCCGGTCAGCATTCCTAACCCGGAGATGATGGCACAGGCTAGGCCCAGGCCAAGCGCGGTTTTTCCAAAAAACAGCCTTTGCCCGCCAGGTCGCCAACCAGTAGCCGAAAATTAGCCGAAAATTAGCCGAAAATTAGCCGAAAATTAGCCGAAAAAAGGTGGGCGAGTTGACTTTGCTCAACTCACCCATGACCTACCGAACCAAATCCATATCCATTGCTCGATCGAACTGGCGGATGGAACTTCAGCCCAATTGAAAGGTTCACCCGCCAGTCTGATGGCTAGCGATTGCTAACAACTAGCAAGCGCTAGCCACCACCCACTTCAATCATCCGCCCATTCAATCATCTGCCTACTGTTGAGTGGCAACCCATGGCAGCATCACTTGAGCGGTCTAGCTATCTTGCTGACGACGGCGGGACACCAAGCCCAAAGCCGCAGCAGCAGCCAACGACAGCATCACCGAAGGCTCAGGCGTTGCCACCTTCGAGCCGGAAACACCACGAACCACAAACACCGTGTCGTTATAGTCCAGGTCACCGCCGGTCACGATGTCTTCAAAGCCCATCAGAGTCCAACCATCGCCCAGGTCATAGGCAATCATGTGTTGCAACTTGTCGCCGTTGCGGTTGGCATCAGCGCCCAAGAAGTTCCAAGTCCCGGTGCCATAAACCTGATCCGAAGTCATGCCGGCGTAGTTTTCGCCACGGCTGTAACCATCAGAGTTCAGGAAGAAGTCAATCACGCTGCCTTTGCTGAAGGATCCGAGGCTCACGCCTTGACCCCGCTTCAGGGGGCCATCAGCCTCAGCCAAAATCGACTCCTTGGAAGACACATCGTTGAAGACCGTGCTCAAAGGGCCATTGTTGGCGGAAAAGAGCAACTGGTTGCGATAACCTGCGCCTTCGTTGATGAAGTAAACTTCCAGCGAATCAGCAGCACCCGACCATTTCAGGCTGTTGGGGTTAATTTTTGAAAGTTCCAGCGCCGTAAATGCTTTGCGCTCCTGTTGGACGTAAGTATCAAATTGGGCCAACTGTTCGGGAGTTAGTTGCAACGCGCGAGCAGCGGAGGCAGACATGGTGCCGACGAGGGTAGCCGCTGCGAGGACAAAGCCTTTCCAAATAAAACCTTTCACGATTTAAATCCTCCTAGTCCTAATCCGAATGTTCTTGGTGAGCAGTGGTAGTTTTGCTGGAATCGCTTTTCCTGACAGCACCCTTGATGTCGATCGCGCCCACTTACCAAACCGGTGAATGATTTAGTCCGCTTGTTTTGCCTGGAAAAGCACGCGCTCTTTTGGGTTCTTGATTTACTTGTACTGTGTTTACGAAAGCCTGTCTAGCGTTTTTCTGGCTCTTGGCGGAATCTTTAATTGCAAGCTAGTTTTATGAAGCCTATTTAAAGTTTAAAGATTAAATAAAGATCAAATTTAAAAAGACTAAAAGTCTTTATGGGCAAAGCTTTTGGCGATTGAGAATTTGAGAAAGTTTAAATTATGGTGACCGTCATCACGGGAAGTTTTTGTCAGAAATCACGAAGCCTTTAGGCGAAAAATTGATAACTCTGTTCAGGTGATTCTGCAAAAGTTGCTCCAAAAATCACTCCAAATTACTCAAGATTTTTGATTGCGATTTCTGATGCCATTGTCCTCTTGGGACTGATGAGTTGTCGTGGCTTTTGTGGCCAAAGGGCTGTTGAACTATTTCGGCTTTCGAGGGGCACGAAGAGGTTAGTAATCCTAAATGAAACGTTTTAGCCCGTTTTTCGGCTAATTCGGCTGTTTAGTGCCGGTTGATGCTGGGCTATGTTGGTTTTTTGCGCTGGGGAGTTGCGCGGCTGGGGCGATCGAGGGTTGCGAGTTGCCCGATTCGATTAGGGCGATGGATTGAGGAACTGTTGATTAACCCCAGCGGCCGGCAACCCAGGAGGGGCCATTGGTTTGAGATAATGGGAGCCGCGATGCTTTGTGGTTGCGGGAGGGCTTGAAGGATGGTGTTGGCAAGCTGGCTACTGGCGGGGATTGTGGGAGCACAGGGCTTGCCACCCGGAACGCCTGCACCAAGTCCGAGTCCGAATCTACGGCCCCAAGAGGTGCGATCGCTCCCGGGACATTTGGATGCGGTGCCTGTGCTGAATAGCAACAGCCCGGAAATTGTCCAGCAAGCGGGAATTTTGCTCTCGACCTTTCCCCCTGCTGGGATGCGCAGTCCCGAGGCACACCTCAACCAGGTGTTTCAAGGGCGGTTTGATATTTTTGCCCACCACATTGCCAAAGCGGCGGCAACGGGGCCGGATGGGGCGATCGACCTGCGATCGCTCTATGTGGGAATTGTGCTGGGCAACGCGGATCCCAATCGATCGGCAACGGTGCGAGTTCTTCAGGGGGCCAGTTATCTCAGCCAGCCCGATGCGCCATTTATTGCGCTGCCGCCGATGGTGGATAACCCGATCGGCCAGGTCTACTCGGGCCCCGGCAGCCGAGCGGTGGATTGGGTGTTGCGCGGCCGCCGCCAAGCGGATTTGCCCGATCGGGTCACCATTCCCCCGGGCGAGACAGTTGTGCTGACCAGTTTGCCCATTCCGGTTCGATCGCTCAACCCACCCCTGAACGGTCGCTCAACCCTGCTGCGTCTGGACAGCGATCGCCCGGTTTATGCCGCCACCCTCGCCCGTTTTGCCCAGGCAACCCCCGATGGTGGAGAACAGCCCCCCACGGAAGCGGACTGGCGATCCACGCTCACCACCGGAACACTGTCAGGGCCGCGCGAACCGGTTCCCACAGCCCCCGGCGCACCGGGCCCCCTGCGCTATGGCCGGGTGGCCGGCGTGGCGATCGGGTCTCGTTGGCGCGCGATCGTTACCGATGGGCCCAACAACCCACGCCTCAGCATTCCCGCTCCCGGTGCAGCCTTTTCCTATGGTGTGAGCACCCTGGTTGCCGGTCGGTTGGGGACTGAGCAAGTGCAAACCGCCCCGATCGTGGCTCGCTACCCGGATACGGCCTGGGCCGCCCATGGCAACTACGGGATTGAATATGACCTCACCTTGCCCCTGCATAACCCCACAGCCCAACCGCAGACGGTGGCCATTGCCCTAGAAACGCCAGTGAAATTTGATGCGCCCGCGCCGGGGTTGCAGTTTTTCGATCCGTTACCCAACTCGGTCTTCTTTCGGGGAACCGTCCGCATTCGATATCCCGACGATCGGGGATTGCCACAAACGCGATATGTACATTTGGTGCAGCGCCGAGGAGAACCGGGTCAGCCCCTCGCGACGGTACAGTTGCCGCCCCAGGGCGATCGGCTCGTGCAAGTCAGCCTGATCTATCCCCCCGATGCCACCCCGCCCCAGGTTTTGACCTTGCAAACGCTCAGGAATCCATAACCTGAGTCAGGGATGATCCAGGGTATTTGGGGGCCATGATTTTTGTGGCTTCACTGGTTTTTCATTTTTGCGGTTTAGGATGCAATCAACCAAACCCCAAGCAGGATGACTCAGCCTGACATCATTTCCAGAGTCCCATCTAGCCCCAGCATCTAACTTTCCGCGCTCAGTGTTGTCATTTTCTTGGTGCGATCGAATCGATTGGTCTGAGTCAATTAAAAGGTTTTCTGTCTCCCTCGATTTTGAGCCACGCCAGCTACGGCGATCGAAAGATCAAAGCCAAGTCATCGATCAATTCGTCCTTCACCAATTGATTCTCTCTCTCAGCATTGATTATTCGACAATTATTCGATCCCAATTGCTAAATACTACAAACTACGATGACTAAATTATGATTGAGCAGTATGAAAGTTGGTGAATCGTCTTGATTGTGACGTTTTTGTGATTTCGAAATGATTTGACTGTCAAATAATTATCAAAGATCATCGGAAATCAAGAATTAAATTACTGAATCATCAAGCTTAAACTATCGAACAATGCTTATTTGTTTTCTTGATTGAAAATTGAAGGAATGATTGTACGAGGACTTTATTTTAATGAAAAATCTAAAATCTTCCTTTGAACTGAGTTTTCTTAAGAAATTTATCGCTATATTTTAAAATCAGGGTGCAGATCGATTCAAACACATTCAAACAGAAAAATATGTTTCCTTTAGATAGATAAGACTCAAGAAATTGCTCAACGATGGTCACCCTACCCAAAATTTGAGCGATCGCAGATTACACAGCAAAGATGAAAAACCAGTGAAACTGGCTGTAGTCTTTGATACTCGATCGCCCAGGATCTGCCTTGAAGTCGTTCCTTTAGGTGTCGAACCGTCTCATCAATTTCACGGACTGTCCCAAGAGTCCTTTACAAGTCCGCAACGAAGACAGTTTACTCAGTTCAGCGCTCTGGTGAAACCCGGGTCGTTGGTCAGGGTACGTTCAAGCTGTTGTGATATCGTCATGGCTTTTCATGGCCTTGAGATTGACCTTAAGCGGAAGACGTAAAGACGAAGAGTGAATGAATTGGTTGGCATTGAGTCATGATCAGAACTCAAAATGCATGGATCAATTTCATTCAAAGAATTTAAATTTTTCGAGAATTTTTCAATCAAGATTGTGAATTTTCAATCAAGATTGTGAATTTCCGAATACTCGTTCTGCCACAGTCTGGATGACCTTTCCTTGCTTGGTTTTCACGGTGAATTCGTGACCAATATCATGCGTTGGAACTGCCCATGACCCTTCTCTCGGCACAACTAGTCCATCATTAAATTTAGACGAGAGCGATCAAGTTCTCTCAAATTTATCAATCGTCCGGGGCATCTATTTATTTCCCCGTTAAAGGGATGCAAGACACATTGTTTTCTACCTTTCTGTGAGAGCTTCATGAGCACGCATCAATCAACACAATCGTCTGGGTTGACTACTCTGAGTATTTTTGCTGAGGGTTCATCATCGATGCAACGCCAAAGCAATGATCAAAATTGTGATTCGCAAGATCAACATTTTGATAGCTCATTGCAGTCCACCGATCGATCGATTGTTTTGTCTACGTCTTCTCAGTCACGCCAGCCCAACAACCTTGAATCCACCTTGGTTGTGATTGATGCAAGGGTAGAAGCGATCGACCAATTGATTCAGGGAGTGCAGCCCGGCACAAGGGTGCTGAAATTGGAGCCAACGGCGGCAGCTTGGGCCCAAGTGACCCAAGCCTTGGCTGAAAAACCGGTTCAACAACTCCATGTGATTGCTCACGGTCAACCGGGCTGGTTGCAGTTGGGCGATCGGGGGCTGTCCGTAGCAAATCTGTCTCGGGATGTGCAGGACTGGCTGCGTCGCTGGGCCCTGTTGCTGAGCGATCGAGCTGAAATCTTGCTCTATGGTTGCCGCACGGGGGCCGGCATCCTGGGGCAGCAACTGATTGAAACCCTGGCTCACCTGACCCAAGCGACCGTGGGTGCGGCCACCAGTCCGGTGGGATCGGCCGATCGGGGTGGGTCTTGGCGCTTGGATCGATCGACCGGGCCCCTGCAATCCCCAGTGCCCTTCACACAGCGGGCGATCGCCCAATATCCAGGCCTGTTAGCTCCCTGTATTCCCAACCAATTCCTTGGAATCGCCAACTTCGATGGTGTTGGCGGTATACAAAACGACCTGGTGAGGGTTGATCTAGCAACAGGTTTGGTTCAGCTTGAAAGAGCCAATGTCATCGGCGGCAGGGGTAGCGATGCTATTGCTAGAAAACCCGGCACAACTGAGATCTACATCCTTCCAAATCCTGTTCCTCAAGGATCGTCTGTCGGGGGGCCTATTCAAATCCTTGATTTGAACCCAACTCAAACCCCTAGCCCAGCATCCCTTCCAAACACGAGAACTTCTGGACGTTTGACCTTCGATGCTGCTGGAAACCTGATTGCTGGCAGCAATGAAACTATTGAGTTCATCAACTCAGCCACTGGAGCCACAACCAAAACCTTATCAGTAACAGGCCCGGATCCTGCCGATCCCAGTAAGCTAGGTCCTTTACCCACAACTGCTAGTGGTGACTTTGCTGTTACTCCCGATGGCTCGCTTCTAATAGTTTTGCGAAGCCCCAACGCATCTGGCCACATTTACAAAATTCCTGCTTCTGAGTTGAGCAAAACGTCCGACAGTCCTTCTGTGCCGGTGCCAGTTTCAGCACAACTCCTGACTAGAAGCAGTGTTCCCTTCTCAGGTTTAGCTCTGGGTTACGACGGCAACTTCTATGCCACCACTATCGCTGCAGATAGTGGTGGTGGGCTGTATCGAATTGACCCTAATTCGGGAGGAGCAAACCTGGTAGCCCGCACCCGGATTCCGGCGGGAACCGTGGTTAACGGTGTGGCCCTCACCACTGACCTGCCGATCAGCGTGGGCGACCTGGGAACGTTGCCGATCCAGCCGATCCAGCCCAACATTAATCTCACCAAAACCGATGGGCTAGAAGCAGTACTTCCCGGCAGCACCATCACCTACAGCATTACGATCTCCAACACCGGTGGCTGCGACATTACGGCCCCGTTCTTGCTGAATCTGTCCGATGCGCCCCCGGCAGAATTGCTCAGTCCCGTTTGGAATCCCAATGTGCTGGCTCCTCCCGGGATTGGCTTGGCGCTCAATGCTGGAGAAACGAAAACCTTCCAGGTGTCGGGTCGCCTCTCGGATACGGCCACTGGGGTGATTACCAACACGGCCCGAGTCTCCCTACCGGCTGGGCTTTTTGACCCGGATTTGGGGCCCCTCGACCCACAAGTGATTACGGCGACCGATGCGACTCGAGTGCTGGGTGGTGTGAATACACCGCCGACCCCGCGCAATTTGGTGTTGCCCTATAACCCCAATGGTTCCATTCCTTTGGCGGCGGTTGATCCCGATAGTGATCCGATTCGGGAATTTGTGATTACGGAAATTCCCCCGGGGAGTTCACTGTTTTTGCTCGATCCACTGACGGGGGCGAAGGTTTCCCTGTCGGCGGGGCAATCGATTCCGCCGGGCAATGTCGGCAACCTACGGTTTGAGTCACCCGATGGCAAAGGGTTCTTCAAGTACTCCGCAAGGGATGACAAGGGGAACCTGAGTCCAGATTCGGCAACGGTATTGTTCGATCGCCCGGAAATTATTGCCGAACCGCCGGTTCCCTTGAACGGGATCTTCAACGTGGTTCCCGGCTCGGCTACGGATTTGACCGAACCTCCCGAAAACGGCGTTGTCAAGTTTCGGCTGGGGGGACTGCCACCCACGGCGATCGACCCAAACAGCGATTCGATCAAGAATTACAACATCACCCGCCTACCGGCCTTGGGTGACTTGTACGTGGGCGATCCGTTCAATGGGGGACGCAAACTCACCAGCACAGGCCTCCTGACTCCGGAAGAATTCGGCAATCTGTTCTTTATCCCCCGGGCCGATTTCACGGGTAAGGACTTTCTGACCTTCGACGTGATTGATATCAAAGGCAATCGCAGCCTGATCAGTGGCACGATTTCCTTCATTGCGCCGCCGGGAATTTCGGTGGCCAGCACGCCGCCCACGCCGCCCACTCCGGTTAACACCGCTTTGGGAGATCTGCCCTTCTTCATCACCAGTTTTGCTGATGTGGCGGGTGTGGCCCCGAATTGCGGTTGTGTGGCCTCGCCGTTGGCGGCTTCCTGGCAAATTCCCAACCCTCTGATTGTGCCTGAGCTACCCGCGCTGGTGATTCCGCCGCCGCCCGAAACCGGCGGTAACCGGCTGCTGGGCACGCCGGGTAATGATGACTTGGTGGGCACAGCGTCCAACGATTTTGTGTCGGGGTTTGCAGGCAACGATCGCCTGCGGGGCGGCCCCGGTTCCGATGAACTGATTGGCGACCTGGGCAACGATTCCATTTTTGGTGGCTTGGGCAATCGCGCTGCGGTAGGTTCCGGGGTGGATGCCGATCGCCTCGGCGGGGGCGAGGGCAACGACCTGCTCAACGGCAATGAGGGTGATGATGTGATCTTTGGCGGCAATGGCCAAGACATCATCAATGGCGGCAAGGATAACGATATTCTGCTGGGCGACCGGGGCAGTGACATCCTGCGCGGCGACCAAGGAGCCGACACCATCATCGGCGGCCAGGGTCGCCCGGATAACCGGCCGGATCCGAGCGATCGGGACTTGATCTTTGGCAATACCGAAAATGACGTGATCAGCGCCAATGAAGGTGAAGATACGGTGTTTGGCGGCCAAGGGGATGACTACATTCGCGGCGGCAAGGAAGCCGACTTGCTGCACGGCGATCGGGGTAACGACATTCTGATCGGTGACTTGGGCAACGACACCCTGATCGGTGGAACCGGTGTGCGCCTCATTACCGATCCCAACGGCCAAGACCTGTTGTTTGGCTTGGGCGGCGATGACCTGCTCTATGGCAACGAAGGTCAAGACACCCTTTCCGGGGGCGATGGCAAGGACACGGCCTTTGGCGGCCGGGACAATGATTTGATCCTGGGCGATTTGGGCAATGACGTGCTCTACGGTGACCTGGGCAACGACACCCTATTGGGCAGCGGTGGCAGCAATGTCCCGATCGGGGGCGGCACGGACGATGACCTGCTCTATGGCGGTCGTGGCCAAGACAACCTGAACGGTGGTCAGGGTCAAGACACCATTTACGCCGGTCAAGAGGATGACTTGGTGTATGGCGGTAAGGACAACGATTTGCTCTATGGCGATAAGGGCAATGATGTGCTGTCCGGTGACCTGGGCAACGACACCCTGATTGGTGGCAACAACAACACGCGGGATCCCGATCGCACCGGCAACGATCTGCTGTTGGGCGGCGGCAATGAAGACTTGCTGTTGGGCAACGATGGCAATGACAGCCTGGCGGGCGAAGATGGCAACGATACGGCCCGGGGTGGTCAGGGGAATGACTACCTCTGGGGAGGGGCTGGATTGGATTTGTTGATGGGCGATCGGGGCAACGACACCCTCTGCGGTGAAGCAGGCAACGATACCCTCTACGGCAACAATCCCGATCGGCCCCAGTCCGTTAGCACGGGTTCCGATAACGATGTGTTGTCCGGTAACGCCGGGAATGACTTGCTCTTTGGCAACGATGGCGATGACCAACTGGATGGTTGCGAGGATGACGACACCCTTTTTGGGGGCAAGGGGAACGACACCCTCACGGGCAGTGCGGGCAATGACGTGCTTTCCGGCGATCAAGGGGATGACGTGCTCTTTGGTGGCGAGGGAATCGATACCTTTGTGATCGGTCTCAATCGCGGTCTGGACATCATTTCCGACTACTTCGCTAACAATGACCGAATTGCTCTGGCTGGTGGGTTGCGATTTACCGATTTGTCCTTTGTTGAAGAGGGCAACTCGATCCTGGTGCGAGCCGGTGAGACCCCGATCGCCCGTCTCCAGGGCATTCCCGCCTTGCAATTCGTGAATAGCCAGGACTTCATCTCGGTCTAGATCGAAGCCTAGATCAAATCGGTCTAGGGCACGCGATCGGTGGGCAGTCGTTGGCCGCAACCACTACCCACCGACAGCGGTGGAACTGGCCGGGTGGTTGGGGGATGGCAGGGCGATCGGGTTAGGCTCGTGGCGGTTGACCCCTCCTGAGCCGATCGTGTCCCTCCGACTCCCTTTATGGCTGACCTTGCTCCGCAACACCGCGACCACCTGCTAACCATTGAATTGGCTGTCCGCACCTCTGACCCCCGACTTTTGGAGGGGTTGGAGGTGTGGTTGCGTTTGGGGTTGGTGTCGGAAGATTGGGTGCGCGAAGTGGCCAGCACTTGGCTCACCTGTCCATTGCCCGCCATTGCTCGATCGCCCGTTGCTCCCGTTCCCAGCTCCTCCCCCCAACCCGCCACCCAGTCCTCCGGTCGGCTGCGGGCCATTACGGCGGAGCTGAGCGTGGTTTGGTTGCTGCTGTTGGGGGCGTTTTTGGTGGTGGTGTCCTCTGCCTGGTTGGCGGCCAGCTTTTGGAGCCAAGTGGGAGGCGTGGGGCAATATGGCATCTTGCTGCTGTACACGATCTTGTTTTGGGGGGCTGCCCTCTGGACCGATCGCCAGGCCCGATTGCGCCTAACGGGCCAAACCCTACGCGCCCTGGTGACCCTGCTGTTGCCGGTGAATGCCTGGGCCGCCGATGGTTTGGGGTTGCCCCTGTGGGGCTGGTTTGGAGCGGGCGCACTGTGGTTGATGATTGCCTGGACGATGGTGAGTCGGCGATCGGTTGCCCTCTTGATCCTGTTGGCCTGTGGATTGCATTGGAACTGGCCATCGGGCCAAGCTTGGGCTGGGGTGACGATTTGCGCGGGGTTCATTGCCCTGGCGGCCGCCTGGCCTGGCCGGTGGCAACTGCGATCGCGCCATCATCGGGCCCTGATGGCCGGTTCACTGCTGATTTTGTTGTTGCGGGCCCTGGCCACCCAGATTGCCAGCCTGGCCGATGTGGCGTTGGTGATGGTGGTGTCTGGGTTGCTGGTGATTTTGGATGCTCGCGAGGCGACCCGGGCCAAGGTGGGGCTGAATGGGTTTGGCTGGTTGCTGGTGGGCTTGGGTTGGTTGCTGGGGCAGACGGATGCCACGGCTCCTTGGCAGCAATTAACCTTGGCCCTGATTGCGGGAGGTCTGTTGTGGGAACGGTTGCAGCGATCGGGGCGGAAAGCGGATCTGTTGGGCTTAACCCTGGTGATGGCGGGAGCTTGCCGGGGAACCGCGGCCCTGTTGCCCGATGATTGGCGATCGAGTCTCTGGGTTGCGGCCCAATCCCTGCTGGAACTGCGGCAACCGGAACAGGTTTTGGGGTTGCTGTGGTTGCCTTACCCGATCGTGCCGGGGGGGCTGGCGATCGCCCAGCAGCGACGCGATCGCCCCGATTTGGCGAAATTTGGTTTGGGCCTAGCGCTGGGAATCCTGTTGTTGCTCAATGCCTATGCCCTGGCCCTCTGGCCCCATAACCTGCGGCTTTTGCCCCTCAGCTTGCTCACCACCGCCAGCTTCGGCCTGGTTGCCAGTCGATCGCCCTTGGGATCCCTGCTGCCTCAAGTCCTGGCCAACTGCACCCTCACGGCCGCTCTGGCCGCTGTTTATGCCCTGGCCCGGTTTGGCTTGCCCACCACCAGCGCCCCGATCGGTTGGGGGCAGGTGGGCATTGGAGCCACCCTGGTTTTGTGGAGTTTGGTGGCGATCGGGGGCGATCGTTCCCCTTGGCAACCTTGGGTGAAAACCAGTTGGTGGCTGGGTCTTGGCCTGGCGGGTTTGAGCCTGGTGCAACTGACCCATGGGGTTTGGGAAACCGTCCCTGCACAGGTGGCGACCTCGGGCTTGCTCAGTTGGTTGGCGATTCCGCTGGCCCTGTTGGGGTTAGCAGCGATCGGGCCCGAAAGGTTCCGCAAAGCTGCCAAGGGCCTAGGGGCCGGAGGATTGGTCTTGGCCCAATCCCTGGCCATTTACTCACCCCAGTCCCTCGCTCTGTCCCTAGGTGTGGCCGGGTTGGCCTTGGGGGCCAGCTCCCTGCTGCCTGGGTTTCGACAAGGGTGGGTGGCCCTGATGGCCGTGACCTTTGGTTGGTTGTCCTTATCCGCCTTGACCGGGGCCGGCGTGGGGTCTTGGAGCGGCCTGGCCTTTGGCCCTTGGGTGACGTTGCAAAGTGGTCTTTTGGTTGTGGCTTGGGGGCTGTGGTGGTTGGCGGTGGGGCGATCGAGTCCGCTGCTGCGTCTCTATGGCCAAGCTCTCGATCGCTGGGCCACAGCGGTGAGTTGGTTGCTGTTGCCCTTTACGGCTCTGCGGCTGTTGGTGTTGGCCCTGGACGGAGATCAGCCCCAGGCGCGTTGGGAAGGGTGGGTGATTGGGCTGCTATTGGGGGTGATCGGGTTTCGGTTGCTCACCAGTCGGCGGGCCGGTCGGCCCGCTGCCATTCCGGGGTTACTCTGGGCGGGAGCCGCAGCCTTGGAATTGGCGACGGCGGAAACCCTTCGCCAACTGAACGGCTCCCTCAGCCACTATGCGGTGGCGACGCTTGGGCTGGGGTTCATCTGCCTGTTTGCGACAGAGCGGTTGGGGCGACAGTTCCCCAGCCGTCGGTGGTTGCCCTTGGGCTATGGCCTGTTAACCCTGTTGTGGCGATCGAGCTATTGGGATAGTTGGACGGGCTTGCTGATGGTGGGGGTGGCGCTCATTGGTTTGCGGGTGGCCGCCCGATCGCCCCATCAACGCTGGCTGAGTTACAGTTCCCTGGCGATCGCCTCCTGGGGTTGGGGTGAATTAGCTTTCTTTTGGACGGGTCATTGGTTGCCCGCCGGAACCACAACCGATGCCCTGGTGTTGTTTGCCGTCGTGGCAGGATTCCTGGCTTGGTTTTATGACCTCGGACGCGATCGATGGGGGCGATCGCTCTTTGCTCTCAATGGCCGCACGCTGGCCTGGACAGCCCATGGCCACTGGCTGGTGGGCACTGGGTTTTCGGGCTTGCTGTGGCTGACGGCGGGCCCCACCCACGGCCCCTTGGCCTGGGCAGCCTTGGGATTGTTGGTGGCCTATCCCTGGGTTCAGGGGTGGCGCACCTCGGGCCTGTGGGTGGATCTGGCGGCTTTGCAAACGATCGCCTGGATCAGTTGGGGCCGCGCTTGGTTGCCTGGCTGGGCCGCCTTTGACCCCCATTGGGCTGTTCTGGCGGCCTTCAGCGCGATCGGGCTGGCGGTTTTGGGCCAAACCCGCTCCCAAAAAATCGCCTGGGAACGGGTTGCCCTTTGGTTGCCCGCCAGCATGAGCCTCTTACTGGCCGGGTCGATCGCCCCGCCCGCGCTGATGGTGGTGGCCGCCAGTTATGGTGCGTTGGCGGCCCTGTTGCGCCGTCGCCGGTTGTATTACCTGGGGCTGCTGTTTGCCACCTGGTCGATTTGGCGGAGTCTGTGGCTGGCCGGTTCCATGGAAGCCCTGCTCTATGTGGGGCCCTTGGGCAGCAGCTTAATTTTGGCGGCGGAAATTGACCCCGCTTGGCAGGGGGCCAAGGGCCGGCCCCTGCGCCACGGCCTGCGATTGGCCGGCACGGGAATCATTGCTTGGGCGGCCTTCGCACAGCACAGCACCGATTGGGTGAGTCTGGTGTTGGCCCTCGGGGCGATCGGGACTGGCATTTTTTGGCAAGTGCGCGCCTACCTGCTGATGGGATCCCTGTTGCTGGGAGCCGCCACCTTGGCCAATTTTGTGGAGCTGAATGCCCGGTGGTCGTTCCTGAAATGGTTGGTGGGGCTGGCGTTGGGCACGGGAATGATCTGGCTGGCGGCCACCTTTGAAACCCAGCGCGATCGAGCCAGGGCCCTGTTACAGCGTTGGTCAGACGACCTCGATCGCTGGGATTAGGAATGGTGCTGAGACCTAGGCCGATCCAAAGGCTCGATGCCTAAACAAAAGCCGCCCTGCTCGGGCGGCCAGTGACCAATGGGGCAATGGGGTCTTTAGCAATCAGCCCTAGCGCGAAGTGAGCAGGCGCGGGCCTTCCACCGCCACGCGATACTGTTCCACCTTGTCGTTGTATTCAATGGGCAGCACCGCCACCACATTCTCGTGGGGACGCGGGATGATCACCCACGATTCCACCACGCCGCCGAAGACGTTTTCGGCCGCCGCGATGCCCGCTTCAACAGATTGTTTAACTTCAGCCACTTCGCCGCGCACATTAACGGTGAAGCGAGCGCTGCCCACGCGGATGTAGCCAACGAGGGTGACGCGCCCGGCCTTAACCATTGCATCGGCTGCGGCCAAGACGGCGGGGAAGCCTTTGGTTTCGATCGAGCCTACCGCTTGGGCCATGGGGCGCTCTCCTGTGAAAAGCCTAGCTAAATGAAAACAATGGGTTGCAAGAGTTGCAAGCTATGGAACCACTTCAACTGGCAGCGGTCACAACCAATTGCCCAGCGCAAATTCAATTGCCCAGCGCGAATTGCCGAACACAAACAGCGCCCGGAGTTGTGACGCGGGGTTGAGCGTCCACGCAACATTGTACGGGCGATTGGCGATCGCGGCGCTGGGTGTTTGGACTTCTTTGGGAATCTGGGGGCGATCGCCCGATTGAATCTTGCAATCGCAGTGATTTTTGATCCTAATCAGCGCCCCCTTGGCCGGGGCCCAAAAGGGGATCGGGCCATGGGGCGAAAGTTCAAGGCCATGCTAGGGTGCGAGAAGCGATCGCAGCGCAGCAAGGGATTGGAGGAGAATGGCGACGTTTGCAGACATCACCAACCACTGGGCCCAAGCCTTCATCGCGGCCCTGGCCGATCGAGGGTTGATTAGTGGATTTCCCGATGGATCCTTCCAACCGGATCGCCCCTTAACTCGGGCCCAATTCGCGGCCTTGCTGGTGCGATCGGTCGATCGGCCCTCCGTGCGATCGCCCCGCAGCTTTCGGGATGTGGCCGCTAACCATTGGGCCCGAGCTGCAATTCAGCAGGCTTGGGAACGGGGTTTGCTCAGTGGCTACCCGGACGGTTCCTTTCGCCCCGATGCCACGATCGTGCGGGCCGATGTGTTGGTGGCCTTGGTGAATGGGTTGGGCTTAACCGGCGGCGAAACCTTGGATCTGAGCCGTTTTTTTGATGATGCCGGAGCGATCGCAATCTATGCCCGACAGCCGGTGCAGCGAGCCTTGCACCGTCGCTTGGTGGCGAATTTTCCCAACTTGCGGCAACTGCGCCCCAGCCAAGCCAGCAGCCGGGCAGAAGTGGCCACCATGCTCTATCAAGCCCTGGTGGCCGATCGCAATTTCCCCACGATCGACTCGCCCTACTTGGTGGAACCCGGAGAGCCGCCGCCCCAGTTGGTGAATCTGTCCCATCGACGGGAATTGCGAGCCGCTTGGATTGCCAGTGTGTGGAATGTGAATTGGCCGTCCAAGGCGGGCCTGTCCAGCGCCCAACAGCAGGCGGAATTGGTGACCCTGCTCGATCGAGCGGCGGCGGCCCGTTTAAATGCCATCTTCCTGCAAATTCGCCCGGAAGGAGACGCGCTTTACGACTCCAGCATTGAGCCTTGGAGCCGGTGGTTAACAGGAACCCAGGGCCGCGCACCCAATCCTTACTATGACCCGCTGGCCTTCGCGATCGAGCAATGCCGCCAACGCAACCTGGAACTCCACGCTTGGTTCAATCCCTACCGGGCCCGCACCTCCCTCAACGCCCCGATCGGCACCGGGAACCACGTGGAAGCTGTTTACCCCAACGCCGTTTACACCTACGGCACGCAGCGCTGGATGGATCCGGGCCTGCCCGAGGTGCAAAACCGAGCCGTAGACGTGGTGTTGGATGTGGTGCGGCGCTACGACATCGACGGCATTCACCTAGATGACTATTTCTATCCCTATCCCGTGGAGGGGCAAGAGTTTCCTGATCGCCAAACCTACTGGTCTTGGGGGGGTGGCAAAACCTTGGCCGATTGGCGGCGCGACAACGTAAACAAGCTGGTGAAGCGGTTGTCGGAACAGATTCGATCGGTCAAACCCTGGGTCAAATTCGGCATCAGCCCCTTTGGCATCTATCGCCCCGGAGAACCGGCGGGCATTGTGGGACTGGATCAGTACGATCGCCTGTTTGCCGATCCCAAATGGTGGCTCAAGGCCGGCTGGTTAGATTACGTTGCGCCTCAACTCTATTGGCGGATTGATCAAACGGCCCAAAGTTACCGCACCCTGCTGAACTGGTGGGTGCAAATTGCCAACGGGGCCCATGTTTACCCCGGCAATAACTTGGACAAATTGGGCAGCAGCAGCGCTTGGTCAGTGGCCGAATTTGAGCAGCAAATTACCCTCACGCGGGAACTGGCGGCCCAGCGGGCCTTGGGAAATGCGTTCTATAACATTGAGCCGATCGCGGAAAACCGCCAGGGATTTGCTGACCAACTGCGCCAGGAACTCTATGCCCAACCAGCCTTGCCGCCGATTTTGAGGGCCACCGGCAACCCGCCGAGTCCGCCCACGGGGGTGAGGGTCAATGGTGGAGAACTCACTTGGGCTGCGGGTGGCGAAGGGTTGCGTGGTTGGGCCCTTTATCGACAACAGGGCAACAGTTGGACGCTCGATCGCCTGTTGGCGGCCGGAGCGCGATCGCTCGCCTTGGGGGCCGGAACCTATGCCCTCTGCGCCGTGGATCGATCGGCCCGTGAAAGCCAAGGGGTGGTGGTGACCCTGCGATGAGGCAGGTTGTCGGTTAACGTTGGCCCAAAAACCTGGACTAACCGGGGCCGCCGCCACGGGGCGATCGGGTGATGTTGTGGAGAATTGAGCATGTTTCAGGTCGATGCAGTCTTTAACCGCGATCGATTCTTATTGCGACAAAAGTTGATGACCCTCTCGGAAAAATATGACGTTTGTGATGATCACGGAGACCCAATCCTGTTCATTGAACGGCCAACCCATTGGGCGCGTAGCTTGCTGGCAGTTTTGGCCGGTTTAATTGCCACCATCGTCATGATCGTGCTGCTGGCTCTTCTGATGTCGGTGATGCCAGAAAACCTGCAATTGCCAGTGTTTTTGGTGGGAACAATCATTATTTGCATCGCAGTTCTGACGGTGATTGTGCTGATTTCACCCAAGCGCCATATCACCATCTATCGAGATGCCAGTAAACAGGAACCACTGATTAAAATCATTCAAGAGAAAAAATTTGAATGGTTCACGGCCACTTTCACTGTACGCGATTTGAAAGGGGACTTAGCTCGATTTCGCAAGAACTATCTCTACGATATATTGCGCAAACGGTGGCACTGCTATCGCCCCGATGGCTCACTGCTTTGTGTCGCCAAAGAGGATTCGATTGTGCTGTCATTATTACGGCGCTTTTTAGAACCGCTGATGTGGGTTTTGCGAACGAATTTCATCATTTTGGAGGGGAATAGCGATCGCCAAATTGGGGAATTTAACCGCAAATTTACCCTACTCGATCGCTACGTTTTGGATATGAGTGCGGATCTCAATCGCTATCTCGATCGCCGGATTGCCTTGGCTCTGGGCGTAATGCTCGATACGGGCGAGGGCCGCTAGGACATCAGCCTATGACCCCCCATTCCAAAGGTTCCAATCGCCGATCAACTGCGGCCCAATTAGGCGAATTGGGTGAAGCATTTGTGGCCGCTTGGTTGATGCAAGAGGGCTGGACGATCGAGGCGCGGCGATGGCGCTGTCGGGCCGGTGAGTTGGACTTGGTGGCGAGATCGGGTCAGGAATTGGCCTTTGTGGAGGTGAAAACCCGCAGTCCTGGAAATTGGGATCGCAACGGCGCGTTGGCCATCACCCCCGCCAAGCAACTGAAACTCTTGCGAGCGGCGGAGTTGTTTTTCATTCAACATCCCCAGTGGGCCCATTTAGCTCGGCGGTTTGATGTGGCGTTGGTGGGGCGATCGCCTCGGGGAACAGTAGCTGGGGTTGAGGGATCAGTGATTCGGCCAATCACAGGATTAACCGAGCGATCGAACCCTCAATTGAACCTTAAGTTACCCCATGAGTTGATGCGTCAATCAACCAGCGGGTTACCCCATGAATTACCCCATGAATTACCCAACGAATTCATTACCCTCGGGGAACCCACGCAGTTTCAGGGCCAAGCCCTGGTGTTATGGGACTATTGGCCTGGGGCGATCGAGTTTGATGGCTAAATGCTAAATGGTTGAATGCTGAATGGTCTAATTCTGAAGTTGGTGAACAGTTGTTTAATCCTGTGGTTAACCCGGCAGTTTCCTAATCCTCAGGAGGTGTAACCTTGCCTTCCTGAATTAGGGTTTCCAACAGTCCTTCACAGGCATCAAGCAACAGATCAATAACCTGCTGAAATCCTTCGGGGCCGCCATAGTAAGGATCAGGCACTTCCTTGAGGTCATGGTGGCGACAAAAATCGCACATCATTTTCACCTTGTCGCGATATTTGCGATCGGGATCGCGCGCCAAAATGCCCCAATAGTTATCCCGATCCATCGCCAAAATGAGGTCAAAATCCGCAAAATCAACGGAAGAAAATTGTCGCGCCCGCCCTTGCAGTTTAATGCCTGGGTGATTCGCCGCCGCCGCGCTCATGCGCCGATCGGGTGGCTCGCCCACGTGATAGGCTCCTGTGCCCGCCGAATCACACTCAATTTGCCCCTGCAAGCCGCGCTGTGCAATGAGATGATTCATCAAATTTTCGGCAGCGGGCGATCGGCAAATATTGCCCAAACAGACAAATAGCAGTTTGACAGGCATAGGGCACAGATTTCGCAGAGTCTAGCAAAGTGCCAAAGAAGGCAACTGAATTCGATGTGTCTCACTCACCGCAGGCCAGGGGCCGAAGCCCCTAGCCTTCTGCGATGTCGGAACAGCAGGCTCAGGGGCTGAGGAATTGATCGCAGATCTGTAGGGACTACATGCCCGGTAGCTGAAGATTAGCGGTCAGGGCTTCCATTCGTTGCCGCATGGTTTCTGTGGAAGCGGTGTAGGCGTTTTTCATGGCCGCAAAAACCAGATCCGACAAAACTTCAGCCCCTTCGCCCAAGGCTTCTGCGGAAATTTCTACGCGGAGGGGTTCTTGGTTGCCGCTCATCACCACCTTCACCAAGCCGTTGCCCGCTTGACCTTCAATTTCGGTTTTTTCCAGCTCTTCTTGCAGCTTTTTAGCATCTTCTTGCACTTGCTGGGCTTTTTGGATCGCTTGGGCAATTTCCTTCATTTTGCCCAAGCCGAAGCCAAATCCTTTGTTTTGCGACATAGGTGTTAGTCGCGCGGTCTGCGCGCAGTCAAAATCACGATAGGTTCAGAAACATTGGGTTGGACGGGCGATCGCACTCGATCGTTCTCCGGCCCTGGCCCCTGCTCATGCTATCACTGGCAGCGATCAACACAGCCGCGCCCCTAAGCGGTTGGTAACCCAAGAATCCACTCCCATTGCGGAGCGATTCATCTTGATCGCATCCTGGTTTCATCCTGGCTTTGTTCTGGGTTCATTCTGGTTTCACTCCAGTTCGCCCTTGCTGTCACCCCGATCGCATCCTGATTCAGGGGTGAGGATGAGGCCGATCGCCCGGAGTTGCTGGCAAATCCAGCAGCACAAACCGCCGAACCTTCGGCCGGCGCATTGCCCGCCCGCCCCGCTGCCACATCAGCCCCCAAATGGCAGGGGAAAACAGCAGCGGCATCGACAGCGCCAAAGATTTCAGCCAACGCCCCTGATGCCACAATTGGCGAGCTTGCACGAACCGCAGTCGATCGATCCATTGGCGCAACCTTGGGGTCATGGGTGGTTTGGGCGGTTGCGGTTGCGGTTGTGGTGGGCTGGAGATTGGGGCAGCGGGCAGCGCGAGCAAAGGATTGCTGGTTGGCAAATAGCTCAGGCGACTTAAGCGATTCAGGCGATTCAGGCGATTCAGGTGATCAAGACGATTCCTGATCCGATCGCTGAGGGGGCGAGGGTGATTGGGATGACGGGGCGCACTGAAGTGACGGGGACTGTTTCGGCGCTGGGCATGATCTAAATGGTTCAGAAAATTTAAGTCCCGATCGAGCCAACGCCACAGTCGGGCCGCACGGCGCAGCAGCCAAGCCCGTCGCCGGGGCGATCGTTGGGCCCAGCGCACCAAAGGATCGAGCCACAGGGCGATCGCCCAACGCATCACCACCGTTTTCACCACAAACAAAGCCGCCAGGGGGAACCCCTGCTGCCACAGTTGCCGCGCCAACTGCAACCGAAAACGCATTTGTTGCCAGCGCAGTTTGAACCACCCACCCCGCAGCAGCGATTGGGGCGACTGGGCCCGAATCCAGGCCTGAAGGCGGCGCTTCAGATAGCGTTGGGTGTCTCGATAGGTCCAGGTAAGGGCGTGGAAAATACGATTCAGCCGAGTCCGCAACATCAGGCCCCATCCCCGAGCCGATAGCAAACTGGGAGCGGCGATCGAGAAAGCCTTGAACCATTGGTAATGCTTAAGGGCAACCAATCCCCAATGCAGGCGCAGATAGGACTGAACCGCCTGGCTTTCGGGTAATTGTTGCTGAAACCGTTCGTTTACCAGCCCGTGAATTTTTTGTTTAATGGACCAATTGGTGTCAAACCGGCGATCGAACGAAAATTGCCGGTTATAGGCTCCGTCCCAGACGGTGCGATAGGCCAAGCACTGATTTAAAAAAATGGCATCGCCATATTCAGCAATGCGAATCCAAGCATCAATATCATCAAAATTGGTATCAAACTGAGAGTCCCAGCCCCGGGCTTGCAGAAAGGCCGATCGACGAAAGGCCACTTGCACCGGCGTACCAAACGGCACCATCTCCACCAACATGCCGTAGTGAATATCCTCTTGGGGAATGAAATAGGCTAAACCTGGCCCCGTGCGAGGGGTGTGCCCCATTTCATTGCCCTGTAAGTCCACCTGCAAGGCCTGGCAGGAGCACAGGGCCGCGGGTGGACGTAAACCTTTGCCACAGCGTTGATCGTGAATGCGAATTGCCCGCACAAACTCAGCAATGCAATTGGGATCAAGATAATCATCATCATCCAGCAACTTCACCCAGTCGCCCTTGGCCAGCTCCACACCTCGGTTCACGCTGGCTGAATGGCCCTGATTGATGCTGTTGCGCCAATAGACCAATTGGGCGCGTCGCTCGATCGGGAGGCTGAGTTGCAACTGAGCCACCCATTCGGGGGTATCGTCCCGGGAACAGTCGTCCACCACCACGACTTCACAGGGATAGCTTTGCCCCAAGGCAGAGGCGATCGCCCGATCGAGCAGCCGACGGCGGTTATAGGTAGCGATGACGATACTGAATTGCATAGCACGGCTGTGGGCAGACCCAGGCTGCAAGGATGAGCCACGGCGCAGATCCCAAGGAAATCGCCTCAAGTGTTGCAAACTGGGGATGATCACCCGACCCGGCCAGGGCCAGACCCTGGGGTGGTCAATCAGCCAGCGCACATACTGCTTACTTCGATCGATGCTGATGTACCCTGCTCGGGACTAATTGGGCGGCATTTTCAGCATTTCAGACCCCAAGGGTGATCGCGGGAGGGAAGCCATCCGCAGCCATTGCCCCCCAAGCTAACGATGCCCCCCAAGCTAACGATGCCCCCAACAAGCGGGATCTGCGCTAATGCATCGCCACAACCCTGTCCCTAGTCATTATTCCCGCCCATTCTCCCAGCTAATCCATCAGCTATTCCATCGGTTATGCTCTATGTCTATGAGCAAAGCTGAGGGAACTAATCAAGGTTTCAAGCCAATCTCCCTCGTCCCTGATGGGAGTCTTAGATCGATTTTGAAGGGTTTTTCGACTGATTTTCTGTCGATTTTGTTTTTTGATCTGTTCTTGATCTGCAATTGGCCTTGAACGACTTAAGGATTGACTGCTTTGGGAGTTTGTAATCGCTTCATCATCATTTCCAAAATTGAAGGTCGGAAAGGTCAGCGTCCGATCGCGATTCCGAGCATTGCCTCCCAACCATTGCCTCTGAGCCAAGACAAAACCGATGCAGATGATTTTGAGTCCAGCCTCAAGATGTCCTACTGGTTTTTGTAACGATCCCAACGATGTTACTGAAGCTTGGATGGTTCAAAAATCGGAGTGAAAATTAGGGTAAAAATGCTCTAAAACAAATCAATTCTCACAATCAGATCAATTCAAGTGATTGCTTGAATGCAGACAAAATAGACAAGCCCGATTAAAATAACGATTTAATAGAAAATTCGTCATGATCGCGATCAGCCAGTTACAAAAGATTTAGCCACGCCGCTCGCCATGCCGCCGATGGGCGGTTGCTCAGAACGATTGCAATAGCTACTCATCTAAACCTTATGCGATCCAACTCAACTTGTTTGCCTTGGCCATGGGGTCGGGGTGTTGTGCTTCCGATGGTTCTGAGTGCCTGTGTTGGCACGATCGGGATTAGTCCAGCGGCGCGATCGGAAGAAGTGCGCCTATCCACCAATTCCGCCACCGCGTCCTGTGAAGAATTAGCCAAGGCGGCCATCTTCACGGGCCCAGGTAACTGCTTGGCGGCCAATGGCGATCGCTACGAGGGAGACTTTGTGGCGGGTCAGCGCACGGGGCGCGGCCGCTATGCCTATGCGGCGGGTGGGGTTTATGAAGGCCAGGTGGTGAACGGCAAGCTGCAAGGGCGGGGGCTTTATGTGTCGCCTGCGGGCGATCGCTATGAAGGAGACTTTATGGCGGGACAGTTCAACGGCCGCGGCAATTACCGCACCGCCAATGGCGATCGCTACGAAGGGGAATTTCGCAACAATGCTTTCCACGGTCGCGGCATCTATAGCTATGCCAATGGGCAACAGTTGGCGGGGCTGTGGGAAGGGGGCCGACTCAAGGAGTCCCAGTCGATCGAAGCCGTGCGCACGGCCTTGAACCAAGCGACCGAGCCGCGATCGCCTGAGCCGGTGACCCCTGCTCCGCGCACCGTACCGGCTCAGACCCCTACCCCCACGCCCCAGAGCCGATCGACCCCCACTTCTGAGGCCACCAATCCGCCAGCGGCGACCCAACCCACCCAGCAACCCACCCAACAACCCACGCCCAGCGCCAGCCCTAACCCACCCACCCAACGGCGATCGGGCTTTGGCGAAACCACCGCACCGGATGTGTTAGCGCAATAGGCTGATCGGTTGCGCCTTGGTGGTGTAGCGGTTTCTGGCCCGATCGGCCCCTGGTGTGCTTTGGTTGCAACCGCTTCCTTGGGTGGCGGTTGTTTTCCCATGGAAATCTTCAATCAGAAGATCCGAATCAGAAGAACTGTTGATTCACCCCAGAGCGGTAGAATGCATCCTGGCTGAGCGCCGGTTGTCTGCCATGGGCCCGCCTTCAATCCCCGAAGCAAGGCCCTGTTCGATCGCCAAACCGCTGCATCTTCGCTCTGACAAGCCCTCAGCCCGGCAATAGTCCTGTTGCCCCGCTCCCCCCTGACCCCCACTTTAGGAGACAGCCCCTTGGCTACGCGCGTTATCCTCATCCGCCACGGACAAAGTAACTTCAACACCCGCCGGATCATTCAAGGGCGCTGCGATCAGTCGGTGCTGACTGACTTGGGGCGTAACCAGGCTACCCAGGTGGCGATCGCCCTGCAAGGTTTGGCGATCGATGCCTTCTATTGCAGCCCCCTGCAGCGTGCGCGCCAAACGGCCGAAACCATCTGTCAGCAATTGCAACCCGCGCCGCCCCTGACCACCAACGAACTGTTGCGAGAGGTGGATTTGCCCCTTTGGGAAGGGATGGCCGTGAGTGACGTGAAGGCTCAGTTTCCTGAAGCCTATGACCAATGGAAACACCAGCCCCACGAATTCAGCATGGCGCTGGCCAGTGGAACACATTTCCCGGTGCTGTCCCTGCGAGAGCAGGCTAAGGCCTTTTGGGAAGAGATTTTGAGCCGCCATCAGGGACAAACGGTGGTTTTGGTGGGCCATAACGGCATTAACCGTTGTTTGTTGAGTACGGCGTTGGGAATTGGCCCTGATCGCTACCACTGCCTGCTGCAATCGAACTGCGGAATCAGCGTGCTGAACTTTGCCGGTGGCCTAGGGGATGCGGTGCAACTGGAATCCATGAACCTGACGGCGCATTTGGGAGCCTTGGGGGGTTCCGCCGTGCCCAAGCCCGGTGGGGGCGATCGGGGGCCGCAGTTGCTGTTGGTGCGCCACGGGGAAACGGAATGGAACCGTCAGGGGCGGTTTCAGGGCCAAATTGATGTGCCCTTGAATGAAACGGGTCACGGTCAAGCGGCCAAAGCGGGCAATTTCCTGAAGGATGTGGCGATCGACTTTGCCTTCAGCAGCCCCATGGCTCGCCCCAAGGCCACGGCGGAGGCAATTTTGGCGCATCACCCGGGGCTGGAATTGGGCTTGCTGGATACCCTCAAGGAGATTGGCCACGGTCTGTGGGAAGGCAAGTATGAATCGGAAATTGAGGCGGAATATCCGGGCTTGCTGAAACAGTGGCAAACGCACCCGGAAACGGTGCAAATGCCGGAGGGTGAGAATTTGCAACAGGTGTTCGATCGCGCTGAGCAGGCCTGGGCGGCCGTGCTGGCTCAGGCGGGTGAAGTGGCAACGCCAGCCGATCGCCCCTTGACCGGTTTGGTGGTGGCCCATGATGCCGTGAATAAAGCCCTGCTCTGTCAGCTCACGGGTCTTGGCCCCGACAGCATTTGGCGCTTTAAGCAAGGGAACGGTGGGGTAACGGCAATTTGCTATCCCGACGGGCCCGATAGTTTGCCGGTGTTGCAGGCGATGAATATTACCCATCACCTATCCGGCACTATTTTGGACAAAACGGCCGCTGGGGCGCTGTAGATGGCGATCGAACTGCTACGGGAAATTCGTCTGATTGACCCGGTGGCCCAGGTTGATCGTCGGGCCACGGTTCTGTTGGATCAGGGGCAAGTGAGGGCGATCGACCCGGATCCCCAAGCCCTGCCGGAGGGAACCCGAGTGATTGAGGCGGCGGGGCAAATTTTGGCTCCGGGCCTGGTGGATTGCTATTCCCGATCGGGCGAACCGGGTTATGAGTCCCGAGAAACCCTCGCCAGCTTGGCCGCCGCCGCCCTGGCCGGTGGGTTCACCACTCTCGCCCTGTTGCCCAACACGCAACCGGTGATCGATCAGCCCGCCATGGTGCAAAACCTGCGCGATCGCTGGGCGGCCTTGCCGGAGCCAAGCCCCCGCCTGCACCTTTGGGGAGCCTTGACCCAAGGAACCCAAGGGGAGCAAATGAGCGAGTTGGCAGAGTTAGCCACCGCTGGCATCGTGGGCTTCACCGACGGGCGAGCGATCCGGGATTGGGTCTTAATGGAACGCTTGCTGGATTATGCAGGGCCCTTGGGGTTGCCGTTGATGGTGATGGGTCAAAGGGCCTCGGCCAGTCGCGGCCCGGTGCTGGAAGGGGTTGAGGCGTTGCGGTTGGGGCTGGTGGGGGTGTCGGCGGCGGCCGAAAGCAGCGCCCTAGCCACCCTCTTGGAATTGCTACGCGATCGCCCCGCCCGCCTGCATGTGATGCGTTTAGCCACCGATCGCGCCGCGGCCCTCGTGGCCCAAGGCAAGACCGATGGGTTGCCCCTCACGGCCAGCCTGTCATGGTTGCAATTGCTCTGCGACACCAGCCACATTGACGGCCGGCGACCGCTGCCGGGTAGCGATCGCCCCCCTTTGCCCTATGATCCCAGCCTGCATCTGCCTGCTCCCTTGGGCAATCCCACTGATCGCCAAGCCCTGATCGCTGCCCTCAAAACCGGAGCGATTGACGCGATCGCCGTGGATCATGCTCCCTACACCTACGAAGAAAAAACCGTCGCCTTTGCCGAAGCACCCCCAGGGGCGATCGGGCTGGAGTTGGCCTTGCCCTTGCTCTGGTCAGGGTTGGTGATGACCGGGGAATTGACGGCGCTGGAACTGTGGCGATCGCTCAGTCAGCGGCCCGCCGAGTTGTTGGGCCAAACGCCCCAAGCGATCGGCCCCGGTCAGGCCCAGCCCCTGATTCGGTTTGACCCCGCCGCCACCTGGACAGTGGAGCCGGCCCAATTGCAGTCCCTGGCCCAGAACAGCCCATGGCTGGGCCACAAAATTACGGGGCGCGTGGTGCAAACCTGGTTACCGACCTGAACGGTTGATGAACCTTCTGATGAACCCTCGTGCCGCCGTGATGCGGATCGTGAGAATGTTGAACTCTCTTTGCATTCAGCCGGCCGCCGGTTCCCTTCGGGTTACCCTAAAAACTGGGTAGTGATCATGTGCAGCAGCCGTTGTGCAAACGGCAATTGAAGGAGATTGAATTGTGACGGTTTTTCAGGATGCAGGGGCCCCTGCGGAACAGGCGGGTGCGGATCGATCGCGCGTGGATTTGGATGCGGCGATCGAACAAATTACCCAATCGTTGAACCTGGCGGAGCGTCACCCCCTGTCGCCGGAGCAGCGAGCAGTGTTGGATTGCCTCCTGGCGCGATCGGGTGGAGCCATTGACGGGCCCTGGGCCGGGGCGATCGCGGCCATTTGGGCCAATCCGCAAGCCAGCTTTCTCGACTTGTTGACCCTGGCCCAACTGAATCCCCAACAAGACTTAACCGGCAGACAACTTCTGGGGGTGCGACTGGAGGGGTGTGACCTGAGCGGGGCCAATCTGCAACGGGTGAACCTACGGGGTTCCCAGCTTTGTGATGCGGACTTGAGCGGGGCCGATTTGGCGGAAGCACGCTTAGCCGGGGCAGATTTGTCCGGGGCCCTCTTGAGCGATGTCAATTTAACCAAAGCAGATCTGCACAAGGCCAGCTTGGCCCTGGCCAACCTGAGCGGGGCTAACCTAAGCGGGGCTAACCTGAGCGGGGCCAACTTGAGTCGGGTGAATTTTCATCGGGCGATCGTCACGGGTGCGGTCTTGGGCAATAACGAAGGACTAACGGCCGAAGACTATCAACAGTTGGTAGCCAACGGCGCGATCGGTGATCTCCATGAAACAGAGTCAGGCGGCTGAGTGGATTGAGCAATATCACCAGGGCAAGTGGAATTTTGATCGAGCCAATTTGTCGGAACTACGCTTAAGCGGGGCGGATTTTTCCGGGGCCCGCTTTCGTGAGGTTGTGGCTCGGGCGGTCAATTGGTCTTCGGCCTATCTGTCGGGGGTGAACCTGCGGCGGGCGGATTTGCGCGAAGCCGATCTACGGGGCACTTACCTGCGGCGGGCGGATTTGCGCGAAGCTGATTTACGGGGTGCAGATCTGCGAGGAGCCAGCTTAAACGGGGCAGATCTTTGTGGGGCGGATTTGCGGTGGACTTGGGTGGATGGGGTGGACTGGCGACAGGCCCGCGTGGATGCCCGCACCCAAGGGGCGATCGACTGGTTGCAACAAGGGGCGATCGTCCTGGGTTCCCACCTGAAAGCCGCGGCCAGCAACCTCAGCCAAGCGGACTTACGGGGTTGGAATTTAGCCCAAGCCCAGTTACAGGAGGCCTATCTCGATCGGGCAGATTTGCGCGGAACCGACCTGAGCCACGCCCAACTCCAAGGGGCTAGTTTTCACGGGGCATTGATGGATGAGGCTACCTGCTGGCCCCAGGACTTTGACCCGATCGGGGCGGGCCTGTGGTTAATTGCGCCCCAAAGTAACTTGGCCACTGCCGATCTGAGCCATTTTGATTTGTCAGAGGTGGATCTGAGTCGGGCTAACCTCCGCCGAGCCAATCTGATCCGCACCGATTTAAGTCGGGCCGCGCTAATTGACGCGGATTTGAGTCGGGCAGATTTGACCCAAGCCATTTTGTTTGCCAGCAATCTCACCCGGGCCGTTTTGCACGATGCTCAATTGGAGCAAGCGGATTTTCGGCGGGCTACCCTGCCGAATGGGGAGCGCTGGAACGGCCAGGGAACGGTGGCGTTGTATGGAGTCCCGCGCCCTTGGCATTCCGTACCGGAGCGATCGCCCCTAGTGCCGCGCTGATTTGCCGCGCTAATGTGCCGCGTTGATTGGCCACCAAGATTTGCCACAAAAAAATCCGGCTCGTGGAGCACAGTCCACCGCCGAATTGAACAGAGAGATTGTGGTGTGTAGGAACACTAGAAAATAGACCTCTTGCACGAATCAAATTGGATGTGTTGCCTGGTAGTTGAGCAACCCGGCCAGCAGATGAAGCCTCAAGCCAAAACGGCGACGACGATTGCGA